>CAJWAW010000001.1 GCA_913020255.1 uncultured Fidelibacterota bacterium
ATATGATCAATTAACAGGTATAGAGAAAAAATTATATGGAAATATTCCTGAATTTATGAATAATGAAATATTTGTAATTGATATACTTTCTACAGATGATGGAGCACTTCCAAGTAAAGTTGAATTGCATAAAGCATATCCAAATCCATTTAACCCTGTGACTAATATTAGCTTTACATTGCCATATGCTATGCAGGTTGAAATTAATATTTTAGATATTCAGGGAAGAAAAGTTAGAAATATTTCAAGTAGTTCATATGTAAAAGGGTTAAATAGTGTAACAGTTGATGCAAATGATTTATCAAGTGGTATTTATTTCGTCGAGCTTTTAGCTGAAGATAGTAAAGAATATACAAAAATTATGTTGCTGAAATAAATTAGAAAGGATGAATATGAATTATATAATATGCGCTTTAACAATTTTATTACTATCTTCATGCTCAACCTCTAATAATCATCACAAGGGTCATAAACACCACAAGCATCATCATCATAATCATGGCAAGTTAAATCATCCAAAAGTTATTGCCCATAATTATTTTGATAAAGGTGGTCATGTTTTGGTTGTTGTTAAGCATAGACCTGGATTATCTCGATATGAAAGAAAGCAGATTAGAAAATGGTGTCATAAACATTATCGTCATCATAAAAAGAATATTAAATTTAAATTTATAGTTATTAAATAAATTTTTTATAATTGTATTTAGTTCTATCCATATTATTTAGTTTCATTTTTTCAAGTATTGGCGTTCAAAAAATAGCCTCTGGTTTTGACAAGCCTGTATATATAGTTACAAATCCTAGTGATGCTGAACAGTTATATGTTATTGAACAAAAAGGAGTAGTTCGATTAATTGAAAAAGGTAGTGTTGTTAAAACACCTTTTTTAGATATAAAAGATAGAGTACATAGGCCCCTTTTCCCTGGAGATGAAATGGGAATGCTTGGACTTGCCTTTGATCCTAGTTTTAAAGAAAATCAATTTATTTATGTTCATTATAATGACAAAGATGATAATACAATAATATCTAGATTTAAGGTAAAAGGAAAATTTGGTGATAAAAAATCTGAAAAAAATATATTAAGATTAGCTCAGCCCTATTCAAATCATAATGGTGGAACAATTGAATTTGGACCAGATGGTTATTTATATATTGGGCTAGGAGATGGTGGTTCAGCTGGTGATCCTGAAAAAAGAGCTCAAGATTTAACTAATCTTTTTGGCAAAATACTTCGTATTGATATTAATACAGATGAGCCATATTTAGTTCCAAAGGATAATCCCTTTACATATTATAGAAAATTTAAAGATGAGATTTGGTCTTATGGTCTCAGAAATCCATGGAGGTTTTCATTTGATTATTTAACTGGAGATATGATTATTGGAGATGTAGGTCAAAATTTATGGGAAGAGATAAATATTGAATATGCTAAAGATAATAAGGGTGGAAATAATTATGGATGGAATGTAATGGAAGGTAATCATTGTTATCCCGAGGATGCAACCTGTAGTAATGAAGGATATATTATGCCAGCATTTGAATATCCTAATAATGCAAATTATGCAAAAACATTGTTTGGAATAAAACAGCCAAATATGGATGGATGTTCTATTACAGGTGGGTATGTATATAGAGGTAAAAATATACCAGAGTTATATGGCAAATATATCTTTGGAGATTATTGTACGGGCAAAGTTTGGAGTATTCGTATTGTTGAAGGCAAAGGTGAGGAGTTGGTTGATCATACTAAAGATATTTTATCGAGTATGGGTAAAAGAGAGTTCTATTTATCATCATTTGGTCAGGATAATGATCAAGAATTGTTTTTAATCGATTATAATGGAACAATTTATAGATTAGTAAATATAAAGTAATACATTTCCTTAATTAAAGGTCTTTTCAGTGAAATTTTTAATAGTATCTACATTTTTAATTGCATTTTCTTTTCCTCAGAGTAATGCTGTCCAATTACAGGATATATCTGAAGAGATGTTAGCTCCTGATCATATTAGTATGCTTATTCATGAAGATTTAATTAATGAATTCTTTAAAAACATGGGTAAAGTTTCAGGTGGAGGAAAAAATTATGAGTGGATTTTAAAAAATCCTCGTATTGAAATAACGAATAAAAAAGCAGTCTTTAAAGCTGAAATTCAAGTACTAGTTGGTTTCATTAGCTCTACCCAAGATGTAATAGGAAAAGTTGATGTTAGATATAATGCTAAAGATAATTTAATTATAGTAGAGGTTGTTGATGCAGATGTTATCATTGATATAGCTGGTTATGATATTGGTAAAATCGATATTGGCAAACATTTTTCAAAACCTTTAAAATTATCTGGTCCTCAGAGTGTTTCAGAAAATATTGAATTTTCCTTGCCATCAGGAAAAGTAAGGAAAATTGACATATCAGTTAAATCACATACTTTAGATTTAATTGATGGAGCAATTAAAGTTTCTACAAGTTTAGGGTTTAAGGTTTTAGATAATTAATATGTACTTCTTATAAGAACTCTATTCTCAGATAAATCAAAATATCCAAAATCTAGAGCTTTTCCACCTTTTCCGGCTAATACCATATTTTTCATAAATACATTTTCTTGTCCTGATAAATATGAAACATCTAAAGATAATAGCATATATTCACCTGTTGGAATAGATTTCCCATCAAAAGAAAAAGCTAATACCATATTACTATTATGTGAGGTGTTAAATTCTTCAAGTTCAAGATAGCCACCATTTGATTTATTTAATAGCGCGCCTTCAAATTCAAATTGTATGCCATATACAGGTTCAGAAGATCTCATCCATATATCTATTTCTGATTTCTTTAAGTCGAGCCATACAACATTTTCCTCTAGAGTATTTGGAGTTGTATAATCAGGCTTTTCATTTAGCATTATTCCTGCGCAAATCATTATCACAACAGCTACGCTTGTAATTATAGTAATTAAATTTGAATTCTTCTTTGACATTGTGTTTCCTTCTTTAATTAGTGAAAATATAATACGTGTTAATTTTATAAATTAATACATATTATTACAAATTGCTATTAGAATTAGGTGGACTTTTACTGAACAGATTCTTAAGTTAAGAGGTGTGCAATATAATTAATTTAAAAGGGATATGATTATGAAAAAAATAGTACTATTTATTATGGTAACAGGTTTTGTTTTTGCTGGATTAGTCAAAGAGTCATATGTAGTCAAAGGAATGCACTGCCAATTTGGATGTGCAAATAAAGTTCAAGCAATGATGGCAAATCTTGAGGGCGTTGAAAAATGTGAAGTAGACTTTGAAAGTTCAAAAATGCTAATTGAATATGATGATAAAAAACTTAATACGGATGTTATTATATCTACTATAACAACTAATACTACGTATGAAACTGCAAAAATTGATAAAAATGAAAAGAAAAAATCTTTATGGAGCAGGTTAAAAGGTTTATTTGGATAGATATATGTTAAAAATTGGTCTTATATCAGGAAGCTTATTTGCTGGTCTATCAATTGTATTTGGAGCATTTGGTGCTCATGCACTAAAAAATCAATTAACCGAGTATTCATTATCAGTTTATGATAAAGCAGTGCTATATCAAATGTTTCATGCTTTAGGTATATTAATTGTAACCCTTATGGGCCAAATGATTGAAAATTTAGATGTTTCACTTTCAATTTGGTTTTTTATTATTGGTATTGTGCTTTTCTCAGGTAGCTTATATATCTTGGCTATAACTGATATGAAGTGGCTTGGTATGATTACACCTATTGGAGGGACTTTTTTTATTTTAGGCTGGTTTTCATTATTATTTAAATCATTAAATGCTTAAGGACTATTTTATGAAAAAAATTATATTATTATTACTATCTACGTATTGTTTTGCAGGAATGTATACTGTTGGTCAAACTGTAAATATGAGTCACCAGCTAGCTGAACATGAAATATGTTTTGGATCTAGTCTAGACCCAAATGGAGATGGAATTTTTCAACTTGCTGAGTTAAATGGTGATTTAAATGGTGGAGACTATAATGTGATTGTCATAGAGATGTCTGCATCATGGTGACCATCTTGCTATACTAGTCTATCAAGTTTTGATAGTTTTGTTTCTCAGTACTCTAGCAATGAGAATGTCTTTGTCTTTCATTCATTAGGAGATATTGGACAACCTTATTCATGTAATCAGTGGGGAGCTCAAGGTAATTCCTTAATGCCTCTAATTACAGATGATGATGCTGGGAATTCATTTTATACCTTGTTTTCAACATGTGAAGCTGGTGCATGCTACTACCCAAGCAGTATATTTATAGATCATTCTATGAAAGTATATCATATGGATTCTGGTTGGAACTCAACATCTGCATCAAATTTAGTTAATCAGATGCTTGATAATTTAGAAAATGCTCTTATTCTTGCAACATATGATAACCTTTCAATTTCAGATTCTGATGGAGATGGGTTATTAAATCCTGGCGAAGAATTTGAATTGACATTTACAATAAGTAATAATTCATTTAATCTAGATGCTCAAAATATTGAGGCAACATTATCTTCTGATGAAGATATTGTATTAGATCAATATTCTTTATCATTTGGTAATATTAATGTAGGTAGTCAAAATAGTATTACTATAAATGGATATGTGAATGAGGATGTATTATTAGGTGAAAATGATTTCACACTAAGTGTTACTGCAGATTTTGATGGTCTACAAAACCAATTAATAAAAAATCATAGCTTTACAATCAATGTTACTTTAAATCAGATTGGATTTCCTTTTGATACAAATAGTGAAATCAAAACTAGTCCAGTTGTAATTGATTTTAATAATGATGGAAATAACGAATTTATTTTTGGTGACAAGTTTGGATTTGTTCGAATGCTTGATTCAAATGGTAATGAAATTGAAAATAATATTTTTCCATTTGATACTGGTAATGAAATTTGGGGTTCTATAGCAGCTGGTTATATAGATTTAGATGATAAAATTGATATTGCTGTTACTTCAAAGAGTAAGCATATGTATGTTTTAGATATGAACGGTGAAAAATTAGATTATAATACTAATCAATTTTTAATTGGAACACCAGCTCTTGGAAATCTTGATGAGGATGATGATTTAGAAATTGTCTTTGGTTCTTATTCTAACCCAGGTAGAGTATATGCAGTAAATGTTGATGGTTCAAATGTAAGTGGTTTTCCTTTAGATCTAGAGAAAACTCAAAAAGGTGTTGCACTTGCAGATTTTAATGATAATGGAAAAGATGATATTGTAATAGGGACAGAAAATGATGAAGTATTCCTTATTTATGATGATGGCTCTATAGCTGATGGTTTTCCTTATCAAACTGAAGATAAAATTCGTTCGGCACCATCAATATTAAATATAGGTGATTCATTACTTATTGTTGCTGCATCTAAAGATGGAACATTGTATGCTATTAATCAAGATGGTTCTTTAAGATTTTCTTATAAAAGCGATGATGATATATATGCCTCACCAACATTTTTAGAATCTCCACAAGGAACTATGATATTTTTTGGAACAGATAGTGGCTCATTATATGCAGTTGATATTAATGGTAATATTTTTGATGGCTTCCCATTAGTAGGCTTTGATTCATTTGTTGGTTCTATTGTTTTTCAAGATTTTGATTCAGATGGATTAGCTGAAATAGTATTTGGAAGCGAAAATGGTGTGTTATCAATTCTTAAATCAGTTGACAGTACATATTCTTCGTTTGAATCGTATGATAGCTTTCCTGCATCTAATACATTTCCTTATTCTTCATCAGTCAATATACAGGATATAGATGGAGATGGAGATATGGAGATTTTTGCTGGAACAACTGGAGATGTGATTACTTATGATATTAAAGAATCACCATCTGATTCTTTTTGGAATTTATATAGAGCTAATTATCAAAGAACAGGTATATATGTTTCAGAATCTCAATGTACTTCTGGAGATATTAATAATGATGGAATCTTTAATGTACTTGATGTAGTAGCTCTAGTTAATTTTGTCATTGATTCATCCGGAATATCTGCTCAAGAACAATGTGCCGCAGATATTAATTCTGATGGTATAATTAATATTTTAGATGTTGTATCTCTTGTAAACCTTGTCATTTCTCCATAAATGTCAGATATAACTGTTACTTATCTTGGAGATTTAAGAACAGAATCCATTCATCTTGATTCTAATACTTCCATTATAACTGATGCCCCTAAAGATAATCAAGGTTTAGGAAGAAAGTTTTCACCAACTGATTTAGTTGCTTCTTCTCTAGGGAGCTGTTTGTTAACTATTATAGGTATTGTAGCTAAAAGACATAAAATAGATTTAAAAAATACATATGCCAACATAACAAAAAAAATGTCAGAAAGTCCAAGGAGGATATCATCTATAATTGTAGATATATATTTTAAATCTATCTTAGATGAGAATCAATTGATAATATTAAAGAGAGCAGCAAAACATTGTCCAGTTCATAATAGTTTAAGTGATAGCATTGATATACAAATTAATTTTAAATAAGGAATAATTATGAAACAAAAACATTTTATTGATATACATAAAGGTCTTAATTCAATATTTATTTTACTACTTATGTTTTTTTATAATTCTTGGGATAATTTGATTGCTTGGTTATATCTTGCACTGCATGGAACCTACGGTTTTTTATGGATAACTAAGAGTTATTATTTCCCAGATAAACAGTGGGAGAGAAAAACATCAATTTGGTATGGATTATTTATTTGGCTTGGTTTAAGTTCATATTGGGTTGCACCATATTTGATTATTTCTAAAAATCATTTTTTCCCATTTTCTATTTCTATAGATCCAATTTATAAACTGCCGCCAATTTATATATTCTTTTGTTTGACATTATATATATTAGGCGTTTTTCTACATTTTACATCAGATATGCAAAAGTATGTTAATTTAAAATTAAATCCTGGATTTTTAATTAAAGATGAAATGTTTAAATCATTAAGAAATACTAATTATCTTGGTGAATTATTTATTTATTTAGGATTCTCTTTATTAGCTGCAGATTGGGTAGCATTAATTGCATTGCTATGCTTTATCTTATTTATTTGGGTCCCTAATATGAATCGAAAAGATAAGTCATTATCTAGATATCCTGAATTTAAAGAATACAAAAAAAAATCTTATAAATTTATACCTTTTATCTATTAGTTGATTTATATCACATGATATAAAAAATTGCGTTAAATCACACTTAATTTTTATGTTTAATTATAACTTCTTAAAAAAGGAGTTTATTATGAAAACATTAACTTCACGAAAAACATTAAATTTGAAATCAGATGCACACAAAGAGTATATAAAAGAACTATGTTTTCAAACACCTTTTTTGGTTATCAATACGCCTTGCGGAATTGGGAAATATAAATTCAATAAAATAGGATACGATAATGATGACATGTTAATTCTTGAATATACTCTTATGAAAGATCGCAAATATATAGATACTCCTAATATAATGTATAAGCTTGGTAAATATTTTTATTTAAGTGCAGAACAAGTTCTATATGCATTTAAATATTTTGCTAGTTCATAAAATATTTATACTAATTGTTTTATTAAAACATAAAATTATACTAATTTACCCTTCAATTTGAAGGGAATAATGTCTGCAAAATTCAAAAAAATAAATAATAAAGTTGATTTCATTGAATTAGAGCATCAGGTTTTAAAAAAATGGGATAAAGAATCAACCTTTAAACATTTAAGAAAGAAAAACAAAGGTAATAAAACCTGGTCATTTCTAGATGGTCCAATTACTGCAAACAACCCAATGGGTGTACATCATGCATGGGGTAGAACATTAAAAGATGTTTTTCAAAGATATCATGCAATGAAAGGTTATGATTTAAGATATCAAAATGGATTTGATTGTCAAGGCTTATGGGTTGAAGTTGAAGTAGAAAAGGAATTAGGATTTAAATCAAAATTAGATATTATTGACTATGGTATAGAAAAATTTGTAAATCTTTGCAAGGAAAGAGTTGAAAAGTATTCTAAGATACAAACAGAGCAGTCTATTAGGCTTGGGTATTGGATGGATTGGGATGATTCTTATTATACAATGTCTGATGAAAATAATTATACTATATGGTCATTTTTAAAAAAACTATTTAATGAAGGAAAAATTTATAAAGGAACAGATGTAGTACCTTGGTCAGGAAGATCTGGGACTTCATATTCTCAGATGGAAATTATTGAAGGTCGTAAGTTAGTTGCTCATCGATCTGTTTTTGTTAAATTCCCATTAATTGATAGAAAAAATGAATTTTTACTAGTTTGGACAACAACCCCTTGGACACTTACTTCAAATATTGCAGCTGCAGTTAATGTGAATTTAGAATATGTTAAGTTGAAATCTCATGATGGATATATTTATTATTTTGCCAAAGAAAACTTTAAGTATCAAAGATTAGAAAAACAATTTAAGGATAAAAAACAGTGGATTAAGGATATTCCTAAGTTGAAATCTATTGAGCAGATTTTCAAAGAAAGAGGTGATTATACTGTTCTAGATACTTTAAAGGGTAAAGATATGTTAGGTTGGAAGTATTCAGGACCATTTGATGAATTAGAAGCTCAAAATATTAAAGGAGGATATCCTTTTGTAAATGATATATTGAAAGATAAAGGATTAACTGCAACACAGTGTCATCAAATTATTGATGGTGGTAAAGATAATATAGGAAATGATATAGTTGTTTCAGGTGAAGGTACAGGAATTGTTCATATAGCTACTGGATGTGGAGCTGTAGATAATAAAATAGGTAAAAAATTAGGATTAGTAGAAATTGCTCCATTAAATGAAGAATCAAAATACATAAAAGGATTTGGCTGGCTTGAAGGTAAACTTGCAACAGATCCCAATACTACTGATGAAATACTAAATAATTTAAAAGAAAAAGAGTTGCTACTATATGTTGAAGAATATCCTCATGTTTATCCTCATTGTTGGAGATCTGGAGATGAACTAGTTTATAGATCTGTAGATGAGTGGTATATAAATATGGATTGGAGAGATGATATAAAAACAATTGTAAAAGATATTAACTGGATTCCATCTTGGGGTCATGATCGTGAAATGGAATGGCTTGAGAATATGGGAGATTGGATGATATCTAAAAAAAGGTTTTGGGGTTTAGCATTACCAATCTGGCGATTTGAAGATGATTCTTTTTATGTTGTTGGCTCAAAAGAAGAACTAAAAGATCTTGCTGTTGAAGGCTGGGATGAATTTGAAGGTAATAGCCCTCATCGTCCTTGGATAGATAAGGTAAAAATAAAACACCCTAAAACAGGTTTAATTGGCACACGTATTGAAGATGTAGGTAACCCTTGGCTTGATGCTGGTATTGTTCCTTATTCTACATTAAAGTATAATCAAGATAAAGAATATTGGAAAAAATGGTTTCCTCCTGATTTTGTTGTTGAATGCTTTCCTGGTCAATTTAGAAATTGGTTCTATTCCTTACTTGCTATGTCAGCAATGATGGAAAAAAAACCTCCATTTAAAACACTTCTTGGTCATGCATTAGTAAAAGATGAGACTGGTAAAGATATGCATAAATCATGGGGTAATGCTATATGGTTTGATGATGCAGCTGAAAAAATGGGAGTTGATACAATGAGATGGCTTTATGCTAGTCAAAATCCAGAGCATAATTTACTTTTTGGATATCAAATTGCTGATGATGTTAGAAAAAATTTAATAACATTATGGAATACATATTCATTTTTTATTACTTATGCAAAACTTGATAATTTTTATCCTAAAAAATATGCATTAAATGATGTTGATTTGTTAATGTTAGATAAGTGGATATTAGCTAAGATAAATCAGTTTATAGATAAATCAAATTCATATTATGAAAAATTTGAGCTGTTTAAACTTATGAAAGAAGCGAGTGTTGTATTAGATGATATATCAAATTGGTATGTAAGAAGAAATAGAAGACGTTTTTGGAAATCTGAGAATGATGAAGATAAAATTGGAGCATATCTAACTTTATATACAATCTTAATTAATTATATTAAAATTGTATCTCCAGTTATTCCTTTTGTAACTGAAAAAATTTATGAAAATTTAGTTTTATCTATAGATCCATCTGCGCCTTCAAGTATACATTTGACAGATTTTCCTGAAGTAAATAAAGATTTTGTTAATTTGGATTTAGTTGAAGGGGTTGATGCAATCAAAGAAATTGTTAGCTTAGGTAGATCTGCTAGAAATAAAGCTAATTTAAAAATAAGACAACCATTATCAGATATTAAAGTTTTTATTGGTAGTAAGAATTCTGAATTCATTAAGAATAATCAATTACAAATATTAGATGAGTTGAATATTAAGAGAATTGATTTTGTAAAATCGGAACATGATATAGTTGAATATGAACTGAAACCAAATTTTAATAGTATTGGCCAAAAGTTTGGAAAAAACACTAAAGATATTGTTGTTTTATTAAAAGCTACTGATGTTTCTATATTTATCAATTCAATAAGAGATAAAGGAGAGTATTTAATCCCTGAAACAGAGTATCTTATATCAAATGAAGATGTTGATATTGTTGAAAATGGAAGATCAGGATACTCATTATCTTCTAATAATCGCATTATTGTATCATTAAATACACATTTAAATAAAACTCTGATAAATGAAGGTTTAGTCAGAGATTTAATTAGAAAAGTTCAGGATTTAAGGAAAAGTCTTGAGTTTGAAGTTGAAGATAGAATAAAAATAGATATTAGTTGTTCTGATGATATTTATAATGCTGTAGATGAGAATTTAGAATATTTTAATAATGAAACACTCTGCGTTAATATTATAAAATCAAATTCTATTAATAGTGGTAAAATTCATAAAATTAATATAAATTCTGAGAATATTGATTTATTAATTAATAAGGTTTTATAGATGACAAAAAAATCATGGACAGATAAAGAAATTAAATATTTCACTAAAATGGTTCAAGCTAAAAGGACTAAGGTTCTAGATGAGATTAATGATTCAAAAGATAAAGCTGATGAAATATTAAAATCTTCAACATCTAATTCTTTATATTCATCTCATATGGCTGATGCAAGTTCAGATCACGTAGAATTGGAAAAAGCTTATTATATGATTGCCAGGAACAAAACATTTTTAAGTTATTTAGATAAAGCGCTTTTAATGATAAAAAATAAAACATTTGGAATCTGTCAAGATTGCGATATGTTGATTCATAAAGAAAGATTAGAAGAAGTTCCTCATACAACGAAATGTTTTGATTGTAAAAGCAATAGATAGTTGAAATATTTTTCCATACCTATAATTATTGTTTTTATTGATCAACTTTCAAAAATTTTAGTTAAAAATTATTGGCTTGAAAATAATTTATATTATACAAAGATTCCAATTTTAGGTAATTTTTTAAGATTTACATTTATTGAGAATCCAGGGATCGCTTTTGGAATTGATACTAGTCGATTTCATATATATATAACTTTAATTACTTGTATAGCTATATTATTTATAGTTTATTATTTGTATGAATTAGTGCAAAGTCATAGTAATGAGGCAATATGTTGGTCATTTATTTTAGGTGGTGCTGTTGGTAATTGTTTAGATAGAATTTTTGTTTTAATCCCTTCTTTGGGATATGAAGGTGTAGTTGATTTTATTGATATTGGTATAAATCAATATAGGTGGTATATATTTAATGTAGCTGATGGAGCAATTACTATAGGTATAATAATTTATTTTTATCAAATTTACTTAAAAAAAATATAGATTTTTTGAAACAAAATATTATATATAAGTTAAATAATGAATTAAGATTAGATAAATTTTTAAAGCAGGAACTTCCTGAATTTTCTAGAACAAAAATCCAACAATATATAAAATCGGGTATTATTAAAGTAGATGGCTATAATATTAAGTCATCTTATTTACTTAAGTTAAATCAAATTATTTCATTAGATGATAATATTCTTCTTAATAATGAAGAGTCATTATTACCTGAAAATATGATGTTAAATATTTTACACGAAGATGATCATATTATTGTTATAAATAAGAAAGCTGGAATAGTAGTACATCCAGGTATAGGAAATAAAAATGGTACGTTATTAAATGGCGTATTGCATCATTGTTCTAATCTGTCTGATTTTAATGGTAGACCTGGAGTTATACATAGATTAGACAAAGGTACTTCAGGAGTGATTATTTTTGCTAAAACTGATAAAGCACACTATCATATCAGTGAACAATTTGCTAATAGATCTATTAAAAAAAAATATTTAGCTATTATTTGGGGTAATATAGATACGTCTATAAATATAGATGGGTATATTAATAGGGATCCAAAAAATAGATTAAAATTTAAATTATTTAGTAATAAAGGTAAATTTTCTTCATCACGAATAAAATTGGTATCAAATTATGATTTACCTGTAAGTGTTGTTGAAGTATATCCTGAGACTGGAAGAACTCATCAGATAAGGGTCCATTTATCTCATTTAGGACATCCTATTTTAAAAGATGATTTATATAATGGTGGAGATAAAATCATTACTTCATTTCACCAAAAATATAAATTAGAGTTAGGTAAAATTGTTAATTTAATAGATAGGGTAGCTTTGCACGCTAATGAAATTGAATTTATACATCCAGAAAATAATAAAAAAATTAATTTTATTGCTCCAATTCCAAAAGACTTTTGTAATGTATATAATTTCCTAAATGAAGAATAAAAAAAAAATAATATTAGATTTTTTATCATACATTAAAAATGAAAAAAAATTTTCAAATCATACTATAAGAGCTTATGAATATGATTTAAATGAATTTAAAAATTTTTTAAATAAATATAGTAAGGGAATTGAGATTCAAAATATTCAAGCTTCGTCGTTACAATTTTTTATTCAAACACTTTCTAAAATTGGATTAGAAGGCAAAACTATTCAAAGAAGAGTATCAACTATAAAATCTTTTTTTAAATATTTAACAGAAAATCAGATAATTGATTATAATATTGCAGAATTGATACATGTACCAAAAGCTTCTAAGAGACTTCCTTATTTGTTATCTGAAAATGAAATTATAAAATTAATGAAATTACCTGATTTGAGTTGCTATAATGGAATTAGGGATAAATCTATTTTAGAAATTCTTTATTCTACAGGTCTAAGAATATCTGAATTGAAATCAATAAAATTAGATGATATAGATTTAAATAAAAAATTAATTAAAGTATTAGGAAAAGGTAATAAAGAAAGATATGTTATTCTTGGTAAAGAATCTTTAAATTCTTTAGCGGATTATTTAAAAATAAGGGATGATATAAAAAATAATTATTTTTTATATCCCAATATATATAAAAAAAATAATCAAAATATAAGTGAAAAAACACTATTTAATATTGTTAAAAAATATTTGAAAATGATATCAAATAATGAGAAGTTGAGTCCACATTCTTTACGTCATTCATTTGCAACTCATTTATTAGAAAATGGTGCTGATTTATTAGCTGTTAAAGATATGTTGGGTCATGAAGATTTATCTTCAACTCAAATTTATACTCATGTAAAGATTAAAAAAATAAAAGAAGTATATAGGAAGGCTCATCCACATGGATAATCAATTGTTAGAATCCTTTAATATTAAGCAATTACAGAATGTTGTAGTAAATCCATCAATTTATAAAGTATATGATGATATCATATCTAATAAAGAAGGTGTAATGGGTCAAGCAGGAGCATTAATGGTTGATACAGGTGAGTTTACTGGGAGGTCACCAAAAGATAAATATTTTGTTGTTGAAAATACAACTAAGGATAACCTATGGTGGGGTCCTGTTAATAAGAAGATTGACATTAGTATTTATAATAAACTTTATAAAAAAGTTATTGATTATTATAATGAAAGTCCAAAAAAAACTTATGTTTTTGAAGGTTATGCAGGGGCTGACAAAGATTACAGATTACCTATTCGTGTGATAGCAAAAAAAGCATGGCAATATATGTTTTGTAGCAATATGTTTATTAATTTTCAAAATCAAATAAAAAATTTCGTGCCTGAGTTTACAATTATTAATGCCTCAGATGTAATTAATGATGATTTTATTGAAGATGAAATGAATTCTGAGGTTTTTATAATTTTTAATCTAAAAGAAAAAATAGCAATTATTGGCGGAACTGAATATGGTGGAGAGATGAAAAAAGGTATTTTTTCTGTTTTACATTATCTTCTTCCATTAAAGGGTGTTTTATCAATGCATTGCTCAGCAAATGTTGATAATAGCTATCAAAATACAGCTTTATTTTTTGGATTAAGTGGAACAGGCAAAACAACATTGTCAACAGATCCTAATAGACCATTAATTGGAGATGATGAACATGGTTGGTCAAATAATGGAGTATTTAATTTTGAAGGAGGATGCTACGCAAAAACTATTAAATTAGACAAGGAAGCTGAACCTGATATTTATAAAGCAATAAGATTCGGAGCATTACTTGAAAATGTAGTTTATGATGATTCTACAAGAAAAATTGATTTTGATGATAATTCTAAAACTGAAAATACTCGAGTTTCTTATCCAATGGAACATATAGATAATTCTTTAGTATCACATGGAAAACAAAGTTTAGCTGGACATCCAAAAAAAATAATTTTCTTAACTTGTGATGCATATGGTATTTTACCTCCAATTTCAAAATTGACTAATCAACAGGCAATGTATCATTTTATTAGTGGCTATACTGCAAAAGTAGCTGGTACTGAAAGAGGAATATCTGAACCTGTTGCAACTTTTTCACCATGTTATGGTGGACCATTTTTAACTTTGCATCCATTGAAATATGCTGAATTATTAAATGAGAAAATTAAAAATTATGATGTTCAGGTTTTTTTAGTTAATACTGGTTGGATTGGTGGAAGTGCATTATCTGATGCTAAGAGAGTTAGTATAAAAAATACAAGAGCAATGATTACTTCAATTTTAGATGGTTCTATTAGTAAGGCTAATTTTAAAAAAGAAAATTATTTTGGTCTTCAAATTCCAGATAATGTTAAAAATGTTCAAAGTGAAATATTAAATCCTGTTAATGCTTGGAATAATAAAGAAAAATATAATATTGAAGCTGAAAAATTAGCTGAATTATTTAAACAGAATTTTAAAGAATATGGTGAAGAAGTTAAATATTTGTTAAATTCGGGACCTATTATTTAATAAAAAGGTAGTTATTATGAACGAAAATTATCTATTTACATCTGAGTCAGTAACTGAAGGACATCCTGATAAAGTATGTGATTTAGTTTCAGATTCAATATTAGATAGTATCCTAGAGCAGGATTCTAATGCAAGAGTCGCATGTGAAACTCTAGTTACTAAAGGTGAAGTGATTATATCTGGCGAAATTACTACTTCAGCCAATATTGATTATAAAAAAATTGCTATTAATACATTAGAATTGATTGGCTACAAAAGTACAGACTTGGACTATAATGGTAATGAATATAAAATCAGAACAATAATTAAAGAACAAAGTCCTCATATAGCTCAAGGTGTAAACCAACATGAAAATCATGAGCAGGGTGCTGGTGATCAAGGTTTGATGTTTGGTTATGCATGTAAAGAAACACCAGAATTAATGCCTTTACCAATAATTATTGCTCATTGTTTAACTAAAAAATTAAGTGAAGTTAGAAAAAATGGAACTCTTCCATGGTTGAAACCAGATGGTAAAAGTCAAGTTACAATTGAGTATGATAAAAACAATAATCCCATAAAGGTTAAAAAAATAGTTATTGCAACTCAGCATGAAGACATGTTGAGTAAATTCAATGATGAAATTGATGAACATTTATTTATTTCAAATAGTATAATTGAAAATGTTATTATGCCAGTATTAGAGTTATATAACTTACAATATGATAAAGAATTTATTATTAATGGTACTGGCAGATTTGTTGAAGGTGGACCAATTGCTGATGTTGGCTTAACAGGAAGAAAAATTATTGTCGATACCTACGGTGGATATTCAAGGCACGGGGGAGGTGCATTCTCTGGTAAAGATCCATCTAAAGTAGATAGATCTGCCGCATATATGGCTAGATATATTGCTAAAAATATTGTTGCAGCTGAATTAGCAGATAGATGTGAAGTTCAATTAGCGTACTGTATTGGAATTCCTGATCCTATGTCTGTAAATATTGAAACTTTCAATACATCTAAATTTGAAAATTCAAAGCTTATTAGTATTATAAAAGAAGTTTTTGATTTGAAACCAGCATCTATAGTAGATAAATTAAATTTAAAATCTCCTATCTATTCAAAATACGCTGCTTATGGTCACTTTGGAAGAGAAATTGATTGCTCATGGGAAAAAAGTGATATGATTGATAAACTAAGAAAAAAAATTATTTAAAGGAAATATTAATGAAATCTAAGGTATTAACTATGGAATATAAAGTTGCAGATATTAATTTAGCTGAGTTTGGAAGAAAAGAAATCAATCTTGCGGAGTATGAAATGCCAGGCTTAATGTCTTTAAGAAAAGAACTATCTGATAAAAAACCACTAAAAGGAGCTAGAATTGCAGGATGTATACATATGACAATTCAAACTGCTGTTCTAATTGAAACATTAATTGATTTAGGTGCTGAAGTAAGATGGTCATCATGTAACATTTATTCAACGCAAGATCATGCAGCTGCGGCTATTGCAAAAAATGGTATTCCTGTATTTGCGTGGAAGAATGAAAGTGAAGATGATTATTGGTGGTGTATTGAACAAACATTGTTGTTTTCAAATGGAGAAGGTCCAAATTTATTATTAGATGATGGTGGTGATTTAACTCAGATTGCTCTTAAAAAAGATCCTGATTTTATATCAAATATTAAAGGTGTTTCTGAGGAGACAACTACTGGTGTTCATAGACTGTATGAATTGTTTAATGAAGGTAAATTACCTTTTCCTGCAATTAATGTAAATGATTCTGTGACGAAAGCTAAATTTGATAATAAATATGGTTGTAGAGAATCTTTAGCTGATGGTCTTAAAAGAGCTACTGATATCATGCTAGCAGGAAAAAAAGTTATAGTTTGTGGTTATGGAGATGTTGGAAAAGGTTGCGCACAATCTATGCAGGGCTATGGAGCTGTTGTATCTGTAACAGAAATTGATCCAATTTGTGCCTTACAAGCTGCAATGGAAGGATTTAATGTTGTAACTATGGATGAAGCATGCTATTATGGAGATATTTTTGTTACTTCTACAGGTAATAGGGATGTTATTGTAGGAAAGCATATGGAGAAAATGAAAAATAATGCTATAGTTTGCAATATAGGTCACTTTGATAATGAAATTGAAGTTGAATATCTTGAAAATAATAAAAATATTAAAGAATTTAACATTAAACCTCAGGTAGATAGGTTCGAATTCTCTGATGGTCATTCTATTATATTATTGTCTAGAGGTAGATTAGTTAATTTGGGTAATGCAACAGGTCATTCATCTTTTGTAATGTCTACTTCATTTACTAATCAGGTTCTTGCTCAAATATCTTTATGGGAAGAAAATGTTGATAAAGGTGTAAGCGTTCTTAGTAAAGATTTAGATGAAAAAGTAGCTAAATTACACCTAGATCATTTAGGTGCTAAATTAACTGAATTAACTGATGATCAGGCTAAGTATGTTGGAGTTAAAAAAGTAGGACCTTTTAAATCAAAAAATTATAGATATTAAATCATTCACATTCTACAGAATAATCAAAATTATCAATAATAAGATTTAAATTATTTATATTACATAATTCTTGAGGAAATGTGGTAAAATTATTGCCACTTAAATTTAAGTATTGAAGATTATTTAGATCGACTATTTCAGATGGTAAATTTGTTAGCTGATTATTACTTAAATCTAGAGTTTTTAATTGTGTTAAGTTGCTTATATTTGAAGGTAATGAATTTATACTACAATCAATATTAGCATTTCCATCAATAGTCAAAGTTGTTATTTTCCCAATAAATGAATTGTTTGTATCAACCCAAAATATTCCATCACTATCTCTTTCTAAAAGATTGCAATTGCTATTATTATTAACAATAGTTTCTAAAGCTAGTAAATCATTGTATGAATACATGTTATGATGTGAAAATGTTGTATTTTTAATTCCAATGAATGAGTTAGCATCTGCAACAGTTAATTCTACTAAAATTCCACATCCAGCACTTACTGTTGCTCCACCGAAAGAAAAAGATAATAATATATTTCCATTCGCTTGAAGTATAAAACCAGCCGTAGATGCATCTCCTCCGCTAGCAGATGTTATTGTAGTTCCTTCAATTTCAACTTGAATACCATAGATAGGATCATCAGATTTATATAAAAGATACATTTTATTTGGGATTGTGTCATCTTCAACGATTACTAGACTATTTGAATCCATTTCAGTGCAAGCACAAATATTGCCAATGCTACCACTTCCACCGCATACGCCACAATCATCTAATCCTACGGTGCAATTATATTCACAATCATATAATGAACTATCAATAAATGCTCCACCGCATTCACCGTAATAATTATATTCTGAATTACCTGAATCTAAACAATCACATTCACCAGATGTAGATCTAAGCAAACAATTTGACTGATCAGTGCAAGCATATTCTCCAATGCATTCATTTTGATTATCGGGAATACAACTGTCACCATTTGCGCATGTGAAATAATTAGCTAGATTTTGATCTATACAATTTCCACAATCATCAATTACTGCACCAGTCCATGAGGCGTTAGATATCCATGTACCATCAGAAAGATCTAGTGATTCATTGCATTCATCGCATGCTGTACTATCATTTGGATCACATAAAGAGTTATCACTGTCACATCGATAGTTCCTAACATAATTAAATTCACATTCACCATTGCAATCTAAAGTATTACCATTGCAATCACAATCTCCATCTGGGATAGTATCACAACCACATAAATAGCTTTCACCATCGCCATTGCATCTTCCACATATATCTATTTGAGCATTTCCTCCACAAATACCATTGCAATCCATACCTATTGCATTATAACTACCATATTCATCAGGGATGATGCAAACTTCAGGATTATTACAATCAGGGATTCCATTATTATTTGGATTATCATCACAAACACCACAGTCATCGGTAGTTGCATTGCCACCCCAAATCCCAATGCAATCTTGGAGACAGTCATTTAATGGATTATTATCACATACTCCACAATTATCTTCAGTAGATGCACCGTTTGGTATTCCATTGCAATCTTCATATACAGTAGGATTATTTTCACATCCAAAATGTAATATGAATAATAGAAGAAAGATTTTAGTAATTTTTTTCATTAAGTCCTTGTTTTTATAAAAATATAACTGCCAAAACTAAGAAATAAAATATTTACAAACCAAACTGATAAAAAAGGAGGTAAGACTTGGTTATATCCAAGAGTTTGTCCCATTTTTATTCCTAAATAATATAGGAATATTACAGCTATTCCAAATCCAATTCCTGTTGAGAAATTACTTCTTGGCTTTCTAATCGATAAAGCAATACCAAATAACATCATTATTATTGGCGTAAATGCGAATGCAGTTTTAAAATATTTATTTACTAGCCATCTTGTATAATTTAATCCTTTATTTTTAAGCTTATCTATGAAATAAGATATTTCCCAATAATTCATATCTTCGGGGTCAATATTATCTCTCTTAATAATTGCAGGATTAATATCTTTGATATTAATTAGTGTATCATTTAAAAAATGATAATTTAAATTGCCTTTTTTCCAGTTTCTTATATCAACATTAATTAATTGCCATGATTTAGTTTCATTGTCCCACATCATTTTTTGAGCATCTATACGAGATTTTATATCCGGTCCATTATAGTTTTGAATTGATACTTGGTAGCCTGTATTAGTTTTATAATTAAAACGTTTAATTCCTAAAAATGCATTTTCAATATGATAATAAATATTGCTTTTTTTTGAAGTTATTTTAGTTTTATTTTTTAATTTTTTTTCGATTGGAGATTTTTTTTCTATGGCATTTACTACAACAATGTTATCAAAAATAAATGAAATTAAGCAAAACAACAAGCCAACAAAAATTAATGAAGAGCTAATTCTACGTATACTGATACCGGAAGCTTTTAGTGCTGTTAATTCATTATTTTTCTGTAATGAGATAAATGTTATTATTGTAGACATTAATAATGTCATCGGAAGAGAAATGCTCACAAACCAAGGAATAGTATAGAAATAATATTTTATAATTTCTTTACTGCTGATATTCCTGCTTATAAATTTATCAAGATTATCTATTATATCTACTATTAGAAATATCACTATAAATGATGTGATTATAAATAAAAAATTAATTATAAACTTTTTGATTATATATTTATCCAATATCTTATTCATCTATAAACATAATTTAATAGTTAAAAAACTTCATTTGTAAATAAAATCTATTTAAATTAATTATAATAATTTTACTTTAATTCTATACGAGATGTAGAAAAGTAAAACTCAAATCCTTATTTTATAATCTCGTATATAAAAAATTTATGAAAAATATTTTATTTAAATCTGATAAAATTGATAATATTTTAAAGCGTATTGCTCATGAGATTATTGAAAAAAATAATGATCTTAATAAATTATGCATAATAGGTATTAAGTCTAGAGGAGATATTCTTTCTGATAGAATTATAGGTAAAATCTATCAGCTTTCTAATGTTAAAGTTAAGTCTGGTAGTATTGATGTTACTTTTTATAGAGATGATTTTTTAAGTAATTTAGGTTCTCATAAAATAGGTCCTTCAAACATTGATTTTGATATTAGTGGTTTACATGTTATACTTATAGATGATGTATTATATTCAGGTCGAACAATTCGCGCTGCTATGGATGAAATTTTTTCATTTGGTAGACCTGATTCAATAAAAGTAGGAGTTTTAGTAGATAGGGGGCATAGGCAACTACCTATTAAAGCCTCATATATAGGTAAAAATATACCAACTTCAAATCACGAACAGGTTCATGTTTATTTGAAAGAAATAGATCAAAAAGAAGAAGTTGTATTAATGAAACATAATAAAAGTTCATGAAATCAAAACATTTAATAGGTTTGGAAAAAATACCAGTTGAAGATTTAGAGCAAATTATAGATACTGGCTTTCTATTTAGAGATGTTTTAGAGCGACCAATAAAACGTATTCCAGCATTAACCGGGAAAAATATTGTAAATTTATTTTTCGAAAATTCAACTAGAACTAAAATCTCTTTTGAACTAGCTGAAAAAAGACTTTCAGCAGATGTAACTAATTTTTCATCTAGCTCATCAAGTGTAAAGAAAGGTGAAAGTTTAAGAGATACAATTCAAAACATTCATGCGATGAAAATGGACTGTGTCGTTATGAGGCATCCCGTTCCAGGTTCAGCCCAGCAGCTAACTAATTATGTTGATTCAGTAATTGTTAATGCTGGGGATGGAACTCATGAGCATCCTACTCAGGGATTGTTAGATATAATGAGTTTAAAAGAAAAGTTTGGTAAAGTGAATGGATTGAAAGTAGGTATTGTCGGTGATATTTTACATAGTAGGGTAGCTTTATCAAATATTTTTGGTTTAGTAAAGTTAGGAGCAAAAGTAAAGGTTTGTGGACCTCCTCACTTAATACAAAAAGATATTGAGTCTCTTGGTGTGAATGTTGAGTATGATATAGATAGTTTGATTGAGTGGGCAGATGCTTTAAATATCCTACGAATTCAAAGAGAAAGAATGGGAATAGGTATAATTCCTTCTGTAAGAGAATATCGAAAGTTTTTTGGAATAACTAAAAACAGAATGGCATATCACAAAAAGGAACTTGTAATTATGCATCCAGGGCCAATAAATAGAGGCGTAGAAATTGATAGCGTTGTTGCTGATAGTCAGCAAGCTTTGATATTAAATCAAGTTTTAAATGGAGTAGCTGTTAGAATGAGTGTTTTATATTTATTGTTAGGAAATAAGAATCTTGAAATTTAATATAAAAAAACTAAACGGATTTTATTTATTAAAAGATGGACATGTATATGATCCATACATAGGAATAAATAAAAAAATAGATGTTTTAATTAAAAATAATAATATTATTGAAATTAAAAAGAATATTGCTCCAAAGTCTTCTTATGAATTGATTGATTGCAAGAATTGTATTATTACAAATGGATTTATTGATTTGCATGCCCATTTTAGAGAGCCAGGATTTGAGTTTAAAGAAAATCTTATTACAGGTTCAAATAGTGCTATATATGGTGGTTATACTAGGGTTTGTGTTATGCCAAATACTAATCCAGTTATCGATACTCCTGAACTAGTTAAATATTTAAAAGACAAATCAAATTCTTTACCAATATTTATTTATCCTATTGGATCTATTACAAAAGACCAAAAAGGTGATGAGTTGTCAGAAATTGGTAAGATGGTTGAGGCGGGAGCTGTGGCTATTTCTGATGATGGATTACCTGTTAAAAATTCACAAGTATTAAGATCAGCATTAGAGTATGCTAAAAAATTTAATATACCTGTTATTAATCATGCTGAAGATGGATATTTAGTCAATGAGGGTTTAATGCATGAGGGAATAAATTCACTTTATTTAGGGGTGCCTGGAAATCCAAGCATAGCTGAATCAACTATGATATATAGAGATATTGAGATTGCTAAATATGTAGGTGGTAAACTGCATATTCCTCATATTTCTTCAAAAGAGTCTATAGAAGTTATTAAGTATTTTAAAGATAAAAATTTCATTGTATCAGCTGAAGTTACACCACATCATTTATGTTTAAACGATAGTATTCTTAGAAATTATGATACTAATGCTAAAGTTGCTCCACCAATTAGATCAGAAGAACATCAAAAATCATTAATAAAAGCAGTTAAATCTGGTTTGATTAATTGTATTGGTACAGATCATGCGCCGCATTCTATTGATGATAAAGAAACTGATATTAAACATGCTTGCTGTGGTATGATAGGATTAGAATCATCATTTGGATTAGTTAATCAAACTTTATTAAATAATAATATACCTATAAATTCAATTATAGATCTTTTTTCCTACAATCCTAGCCAAATAATTAATATAAAACCGAATTTTATTCAAGAAAATTCTAATGTGGAAATAAATATAATTGATAATAATTTAGATTGGACTTTTAGTAATGATGACATTCAATCTAAATCATCCAATTCGCCAATAGTTGGTATGAAACTTAAAGGTAAAGTTATCTATACATTTAATAAAGGTTTTATATCTATAAAAAAATAAACAATATAAATACTTGACTTGTAATTACTTCTCCTCATAAGTTAACAGGCTAATATTAATAGTATAAATGGTGATTATGAGAACTGTATCAGTAAAAAGTAGTGATATTCAAAGAGATTGGTTTGTTGTAGATGCAACTAATAAGACTTTAGGAAGGTTGTCTTCGAAAATAGCACATATTTTAAGAGGTAAAAATAAAGTTAATTATACGCCACATTTAGATATGAGTGATTTTGTTGTTGTTCTTAATGCTAGTAAAATTAAATTAACAGGAAATAAAGCTGATCAAAAAGAGTATTGGCGTCACACTGGCTATCCTGGAGGTGGAAAAACTAAATTATATAAACAGGCTACTTCGGATTTTATTTTATATAATTCAATTAAAGGTATGCTGCCTCATAACAAATTAGGAAGAAAATTAATTAAGCATGTTAAAATTTACAAGGATGGTATTCATCCTCACGAATCTCAAAATCCTCAAGTATTGGAGTTATAGAATTGAAGAATACACATAATATATCAGTAGGAAGAAGAAAATCATCTGTGGCAAGAGTTTTTTATAAGAATGGAAGTGGTAAAATTATAGTTAATAATAGTAATGTTAATGAATATTTTAAAAGAAAATCACTTGTTATGATGTTATCTCAACCTTTAGAATTAATAGAGTTTAATAAAAAGTATGATTTTGTAGTAAATGTTAATGGAGGTGGTCTTTCAGGTCAAGCAGGAGCAGTAAGATTAGGTATTGCAAGATCTCTTGAAAAGATAGATCCTTCTTTTAGGTCAACTCTTAAAAAAGCTGGAATGTTAAAAAGAGATGCAAGGGTTGTTGAAAGAAAAAAATATGGACAGCCTGGTGCTAGAAAAAAATTCCAATTCTCAAAACGTTAGTTAATAGGAAGGTATATATATTGAATTTAGAAAAATTAATAAAGGCGGGAGCTCATTTTGGTCATCCAGTAAGTAAATGGAATCCAAAGTTTAAAAAATTTATCTCAACTGTTAAAAACGGTATACATATTATCAATTTAGATTTAACAGTTAAGCATTATAACAATGCTGTTAATGAATTGTCAAAAATTATTTCATCTGGTGGCAATGTATTGTTTGTTGGAACTAAACCTCAAGCAAAAGATGCTGTTCAATCTTCAGCCGATAATTGTGGTATGTATTATATTACAGAAAGATGGCTTGGAGGTACTTTAACCAATTATTCGACAATTAAAAAAAGTATTAGAAGATTAAAATTATTAGAGAAAGATTCTTCATCTATATATAATAATCTAACTAAAAAAGAATTAGGTATGCTAGAAAGAGAAAAATTAAGGTTGGCTGATTTGCATCGAGGTATAAAAGATATGCGTCATTTGCCTGCAGCAATCTTTGTTGTAGACGCTAAGCATGAAAGGATTTCAGTTTCTGAAGCAAAATGTCTTGGAATACCTACTTTTGGTATTGTTGATACAAACACAGATCCCAATGTTGTAGATTTTCCAATTCCTGCAAATGACGATTCAATTAAAACTATTCAAATCATTTTAGATTCAATATCAAATTCACTAATAGAATTATTAGGAAAAAAAGGTGAAGAATTAGAAAATTCATCAAATAAAAATGATATGAATGATACTGTTCAATCTAATGAGCAAGTCGCAGAAAGTAATAATTAAATTATTTTAAAATATTAATTTATAAGGAGTTTTTAAAAATATGGCTATAAGTGCTACCCAAGTTAAAGAATTACGTGACCGATCTGGTGTTGGTATGATGGATTGCAAGAAAGCTTTGCAAGAATCTGATGGAGATTTAGAGAAAGCATTTGATTATTTAAGGAAAGTTGGTGTTGCGAAGGCACAAAAAAAAGAAGGCAGGTCAACTAAGGAAGGTTTAGTAGTGTCATATATTCATCCAGGGTCTAAGCTTGGTGTGATTTTAGAGCTTAATTGTGAAACAGATTTTGTAGCTAAGACAGATGATTTTTTACAACTTGGTAATGATATTGCTATGCATATTGCTGCAACTAATCCATTAGGAGTTGATTCAGGTGATATATCTGAAGATGTGTTAAATAGAGAAAAAGCTATATATGTAGAACAGGCAAATTCTTCAAATAAGCCTGCTGATATTATTGAAAAAATGGTAGATGGAAGGGTTAAAAAGTTTTTTAAAGATAACGTATTAATTGAACAAGAATTTGTAAAAGATCCAAATAAAACAATTAAAGATATTATTACGGATACTATAGGTAAATTAGGTGAAAATATCGTTATTTCAAGATTTCAGCGTTTTCAATTAGGAGATAAATAATAAATAATAATTAGATGTCATTAAAGTTACCATTCAACAGAATTTTATTAAAATTAAGTGGAGAAGTTTTAGCTGGTAATAGAAAATATGGCATTGATCCTCATTTTACAAATCAAATAGCGAATAAAATAAAATTTATTCATTCAAAAAATATAGAGATTGGAATAGTTATTGGAGGAGGAAATATTTTTAGGGGTATTTCCGTTGCTGCTAAAGGTATGGATAGAGTAGCTGCAGATTATTTAGGAATGATGGCCACTGTAATGAATGCAGTAGCTTTACAATCTGCTCTTGAAAAAATAGATTGCGTAACAAGGGTGATGTCTGCATTAAGTATTACTCAGTTAGCAGAGCCATATATAAGGAGAAAAGCTGAAAGGCATTTAGAAAAAAAACGTATTGTTATCTTTGGTGGTGGAACTGGCAATCCTTATTTTACTACAGATACTGCTGCAGTATTGAGAGGGATAGAAATTGATGCTGATATTATTATAAAGGCAACTAAAGTAGATGGTATTTATTCAGATGATCCTTTACTGAATAAAAAAGCAAAAAAATATAAAAAATTATCTTTTGATGAAGTTATCACAAAGCAATTAAAAGTAATGGATATGACAGCATTTACTTTATGTAAAGAAAATAATTTGCCAATTGCTGTTTTAAATATAAAAGATGATAAATCTTTGCTAAATTTCATTGATAAACAAAACGTTGGTTCAATAGTCTCATAGGAGTTTAATATGCTTGAAGGAATGTATTCAGAATCTAAAGATAGTATGAATAAAGTAATAAATCATTATCAAAATGAAATATCAATAATTAGAACAGGTAGAGCCTCTAAAGATATATTGGATATAGTTAAAGTTGATTATTACGGTAGTTCTGTTCCTCTAAATACTATAGCAAACATTACAGCTCCAGATGCTCAAATGATAATAATTCAACCATTTGATGTTTCTAGTATAGATCAAGTTGAAAAAGCTATTATTGCTTCTGATTTAGGTATGAATCCTAATAATGATGGAAAAGTGATTAGATTAACTGTACCACCTCTTACTGAGGAACGACGCACTGAATTAGTTAAATTAGTCCATAAATTGATTGAGGATGCCCGTATAGCAATTAGGAATATTAGAAGAGACTCTAATGATAAATTAAAGAAGGCCGAGAAACAGCATGATATTTCGGAAGATAACCTGAAAAGATTCCTAGATAATATTCAAGAATTAACTGATGAATATATTGATAAATTAAATACTATTCAAAAGAACAAAGAAAACGAAATTTTATTATAATTTCAAGTGTTCTTTTATTTCAGCTTTAGCTGCAATTAAATCACTATGCTCTACATTAAGTATGTTGGATATTTTTCTTATAAAATAATCTTCTCTGAAATGTAAATTTTTATCAGAATATCCTACCTCAAAGGCACAGCAAATAAAATCAACTTTGTCATTATATGAAAAAGATTGGTTTAACTGTTTCCCGAAATTGTATAAATCAGTAGAATTATTTAATAATTTTATGCTTTTATTAATTATTTTCTTAGCATTGTCAGCATTTAAATCAAAAAAATCAACAATAATATTATTTATTAATTTTAATTCTTGATCATCAATTATATCATCGGCTTTTGATATTGATAATAATAATGCTGTAGCTGAGTATATTTCTTCTTTATAATTATTTTTATTTATTAACATATAAATATATTAATATTATTATCGATAATATTTGATATAAAAATGAATAAAAGAACAATAGTTATTATAGGTAAGCCTAATGTGGGTAAATCAACACTATTTAATAGGTTGATAGGTAAATCAAAGTCTATTGTATCACCTATTGAAGGAGTTACAAGGGATAGAGTATATGGAACTTTTGATTGGCTTAATAAAGAATATGAATTAATTGATACTGGAGGTTATCTTCCTAAGGATAAAGATGATATAAATGAGCAGGTAAAAGTTCAGGCTGAAATTGCTGCTTTATCATCTAACTTAATATTATTTATGATTGATGGTAAAAATGATATTTCTATTAATGATCAGATATTGGCAAATAATATAAAAAAAATTGATAAGCCATGCATTCTAATTGTTAATAAAGTTGATAATCTAGTTAATGAACACGATTTTTATAAATATTATGAACTAGGTTTAGGAGATCCGATTTGTATATCATCCACATCAGGAAGGCAGGTTGGTTTACTTCTTGATAAAATTAATAGTATTTTTTCCAATGATAGATCTATTATTAATACAAAATATGATATTTCATTAGCTATAATAGGGATGCCCAATGTTGGAAAATCTTCATTTGTAAATACGATTTTAGATGAAAATAAATCTATTGTTTCAAGTATTGCTGGAACAACTAGAGACAGTATTGATTCATTTATTAATTATTTCTCTAAAACAATAAGAATTATCGATACTGCAGGTTTAAGAAAAAAAACAAAAATAATTGATTCTATTGAGTTTTATAGTACTATTAGGACTATGAGAAGTGTAGAAGAGTGTGATGTTGCCGCAATTATCATTGATGCAGATAAGGGGTTTCACAATCAAGATAAAAGTATAATAAAAGATATTATTGATAGAGGAAAAGGATTGATTATTGTGGTTAATAAATGGGATTTAATTAAAAAAGATACAAATACAATGAAGGATTTTAAAGATGATATGACTTATAAATTTCCAATATTAAAACATTACCCAATATTATTTATGTCAATTAAGAATAATTTAAAGGTAAGGGAAGTAATTAAGAAAACTTTAGAAGTTTATATGTTGAGAAAGAAAAAAATTAAGACAAGCTTGTTAAATGAAATATTAAAAGATATTATTATAAATTATCCACCTCCTGCTATTAAGGGTAAAGATATTAGTATTAAGTATATAACTCAAATTACATCATCACCACCACTTTTTGGTATTTTTTCTAATCATCCTGATCTTATTACAAAATCATACGAAAAATATTTATCTAATCAAATTAGACAAAGGATTGATTTTAAGGGTGTACCAATTAGATTGTCCTTTAGAAAAAAATAACCAAAATTTATTTCTTTGATAATTAGTATTATTCATTTTATATTAAGTCCCGTTTTTTAAAACAAACAATCGCGGGGTAGAGCAGTCTGGTAGCTCGTCGGGCTCATAACCCGGAGGTCGTAGGTTCGAATCCTTCCCCCGCTACAAAGATAGATTTACAGTGGATGCTGTAATGGTCTGATGAGGAGATACCCACAAAAGGGACCCAAACATTTGGGTCCCTTTTTTCTTGCAGTTTTAAAATATTTTTAATACTATTTATTTATATGATAATGCTATTTATACTTCTTATATCCCTTTCTTTATCTAATACTTACTATGGATATTTAAGAACTATTGAAGTAAGTTTTTGCATGGATGAATGTGGAATGTATCAAATCGAGTCCGAGATCGACACTGGATTTGGAGCTATACCAATAGTTATAAACAATGATGTGGATATAAGTTTTTATTTAAATAGATTTGTAAATATAACTGTAGGTGATCAAGAGTTTGAATGTGAAGAATGTAATGCGCTATTAGTAGATTCTATTTCTCTATCTTATGATTGTGATTATCCTATTTCGTGTTTTGCAGATCCATGTGAAGTCGCTAATGAATGTGAAATAAATACTCCTATAGAGTGTGTTTCTAATTTTTGTGGTGGTTGTTACGCTGATTTTTATAATTTAGATGGAAATTTAGTAGATTGTTATCTAGAGAATCCTCCTTTCATATGCGATAATATAAATGGTATTGATTTTGGAATGTGTGATATGTTTTTAGGGTATGCGGTAAGTAATGAGTCTTGTGTAGGATTTTCTGGATGCGGATGGGATTTAAATGGAGTTGATTACTCGAATGTTTTTTTTAATAGTATTGAAGAATGTGAATCAAGCTGTTTTATTGATATGTATGATTGCGAAGATATTGAATATCATTATAATCAATTGCATATAAATGATTATGCATTATGTGAAATTGATGATGATTGTATTGCAGTTTGGGGACATTGTGACGTAGGTCTTGGTGGTTGCCATTATTCTGTTAATGAAAACAACTATCCTCAACAAGAAATTAATAATTTAGTTGTACAATGGTTGGATGGTGATTGTACTCAAGGTGTATGTGATTGTTTAGATTTACCTTATGCTCAATGTATTGATGGTGTTTGTACTTCAGCTTACTGTTTAGAAGATAATCCGGCTGGTTGTTTTTCAACTGGATGTGATGATGGATTTACTTGTATGAATCTTTCTGATTCATGTACACCTTCTTCATGTTTTTGTAATGAAGACCAATTCTATGGATATTGGTTTTGTACAGAAGATTGTGGTGGTGGAACCTGCATTATACTTGGTGATATTAATCAAGATACATTTATAAATATAACAGATATTGTATCTATAGTTAATAGTATATTAATTGACAATTATAATCCTATCGGTGATGTTAATCAGGATAGTTTATTAAATATCTCTGATATTATTATTTTAGTAAATATCATATTAGGAGAATAGTTTTTATCGCTAAAATATTTATTATAATTGGTAGTTTATTATTTATAATAGGTTTATTTCTATTATTTTATCCAAATTTATTTTCTTGGTTTGGCAATCTTTCAGGAGATATTAGTTATAAATCAGAAAATTTCAAGTTATTTTTTCCAATTACAAGCATGTTAGTAGTAAGCTTTTTTATCACAGTAATAATTAATTTATTTTTCAAATAAACAATATATTTATCAGATTTTTTTACTCATATTCGTATATTATAGTATCAATCAAATAAATATATTTTCACTTTTATATGTCTAAATGGAATCAAGATAATTTTTTAGTTGCTTCAAAGAAAGAATGTGAACCTAGAATTAGTAATATAATAATTGATTTAGTCAATTTTTCATTAGCTGAAGCGGATGTTGTGAGCTGGGGAAGAGGTAAAGGTTATGGTACCATGACATTTAAATGTAAAAGTGAAGATTATGGTATTTTGCCTCTGTTTCATGTTACAACAAATGGTCAAATTAAATTTACAATAAATTTTTTAAGGTCAAAAATTAATAAAAAAGAAATTATCAATGATTTTCAATTAAAGCTAGAGTCAAACTTCATGATGTATTTTAATGAAGATGACTGTCCTAATGATATTTATTTTAATATTGATGAATTATTTTTAATGAAAACAGAAGTTGATAAATTTATTTTTACAATCCAGGGTATTTCGGCAAGATTACATCAATAATTATATGGATATAATATGATAAAAATATTAAGGATTATCATATTTTCAATTATTTTTACTATTACTTTACCAAATGTAGTATCCAATTCTGTCCTATATAATAGTTTTAATCAATGTAATGATAGCAGCGCTATTAATTATAATAGCTCTGCCTCTGATGATAGTGAATGTGTTTATTATAGTATACCTTCAATACATGTAAGTGAAGATGAAGATATTAATATTGATTTATTAAGTTATGCTTATCCTGAAGATGTGTATAATTCTGAGAATTTTTCTTTTTCAGTAAGTTGTAGTAATACTACATATGTAAATGGTTGTAGTATTAATGATAATTTTCTTAATGCTACAATTGATGATAAGAATTCTGATTATGATACAGGTTATTTATCATTGACGGTTACCTATGGTGATAAAACTGTTTATAAAAGTTTTAGATTTAATGTTGATGCTGTTAATGATGCCCCTAATATTCAAGAGGAGAATAATTTAAAAGCTGTAAAAAATCAATTGTTTGAGTATAGAATTGATGTTGAAGATGTAGATGATAATAATTTCATATTTTCATTGATAAATGATCCAACATCAGGATCTGATTTTTCTTTAACTGCTTACTCTACCTTTGCTTTAGTATCATATACTCCTCAAGATGGAGATAATTTCACTTCATGTGGTGACAATGAATGCTTTGCTTTCACTATTAAAGTAGAGGATCAAGGCGAAGGGCCTGAATCAGATCAAGTGGATTTTAATGTGACTATTGATGAGTCTACTAATAATTTACCTGAAATTAATTTGACAAATGAAGATTCTAGTTATGACCCTTTAGATTCAAATTCTATAGCCTATGAAATCAATGAAGACCAACAAAATTTTAAAATAGAATTTAGTGTAAATGATGATGATAATTTTACTAAAAATGATTTATCTGCAGTATCAAGCTATACTAGAAATAATCAAATATTTTATTTAAATCATATGGAAACGGAAATGTTTGGAAATTATCCAAATTTTTATTTTACATGTATACCGTGGCCTAATTGGAATGGTGAATTTAAGGTTAAAATAATTGCTAATGATGATATCAGCTATTCAACTTATGAATTTAAGGTAAATGCTAATGCTATAAATGACAACCCAAATATTTATAATTTTGATGATTTTACATTTGATGAAGGATCCTCAATTCCTAAAATAATAAATTATTATGATATTGATGCTGATATTGATAGAAATGAAATTCCCTTTAATTATTCTTCGCTTACATTTACGATTGAGAATCTTAATGATGATAATATTGTTGCAAGTATAGAAGAAGGAGGTAATGGTACTTCTTCAGCGAATTTATTATTTAATACAAGTGATGATGATTGGAACGGAACAGAACAATTTAGAGTAACTATTAATGATGGTCAAGGTTCAGGAAATATTCAAGAAACAATTAATGTCACTGTAAATAATGTAAATGATTTACCAACAATTGATAGTATCAATGATCAAATAATCAATGAAGATCAGGAAGGTGGATTGAAAATTGAGATTAATGCGAATGATATTGATAATGATAATTTAACATTCTCTTCACCAACAATTGATTATGCGGATATCAGTTTTACAAATGAAAATGTTAAGGATTATTTAAATTTAATAACTGATACTCATTATTATGGTGATTTAAATATAACAGTGAATGTTGATGATGGTTCAGGAATCAACATATCAACATCTTTTCAAGTAACTGCAGAGGAAGTAAATGACCCTCCATATATTAAAAGCCTTGAATTAAATGTTGATGAAGATACTAATAATTCTATTTTTTTAACTAATATTGATGGAATATGTGATAATGATTTATCAGATGGTATTAATTGTAACTGTGATGACAATTTATCTTATACTTCTGGAGCTTGTGATATTGAATCATCTACTTTAACATTTGAAATCATTTCAAATCCTAGTCATGGAATTTATAGTTTAGATAATACAGCGCAAAATGTAAATTTTTCTTATACCCCTAATGGTGATTATAATGGCTCAGATTCAGTGGATTATTCAGTTTGTGACGAAGAAAACTTATGCTCAGATGGTACCATAATGATAAATGTAATAAATACTAATGATCCTCCTGTAGCAATAGCTAATGATGTTCTAGTTGATGAAGATGATTCTGTTGATATTCAGTTAACTGCTACAGATATTGATCCTAATGAAGAATTAATTTATAATATTTTAAACAATCCAACGTCTGGTTCTGTTATTATTGATGGTTCAGTAGTAACGTATACTCCAAACCCTGATGTTAATGGAATTGATAGCTTTGAGTTTTCTGTATCTGATGGCGAAGCTAGTGATAGTGCAATAATATCAATTACTATTAATCCAATTAATGATGAACCACTAGCTGCTTTTGGTATACAAGGAATTGGAGATGAAGATCAAAATATTCCTATTACATTACTTGGAACAGATATTGATGGTGATATTTTATCATATAGCATATCAGATCTTCCGAGTAATGGTTCATTAGATAATACTAATAGTGAAAATATTTTATATACACCTAATGCTCATTTTAATGGTTCTGATAGTTTTGAATTTACTGTTTCAGATGGCATTTTAACTGATACAGAAGTAGTTAGCATAACAATTAATGCTATTAATGATCCTCCAATTCTTGCACAAATTAATAATATTATATTTGATGAAGATAGTACTGAAAATGAAAATAAAACCATTGACCTTTTAGCATCAGATGTTGATTTACAAGATAGTGATAGTCAGGAATCTTTATCTTTTAGTATTGTAGGTGGTACGTTTATTTCTTCAGATTTAGATGCGAATGAAAATAAAATAACTTTTATTACACCTGAAAATTATTATGGTAGTGAAGAATTTACTATTTTAGTTTCAGATAGTCAAAATGAACAAGATTCACAGAATATTACAGTAACAATAAATTCTGTTAATGATAGAACTCAAGTAAAAAAAATAATTGATTCAACACAAGAGGATTGTGATGTTAAAATAATAGAATTAAATACAATTAGTTCTGATAATAGTGTTTGTGATGATGATATTCTAGATGGAGTTATATGTGATTGCTCTAGTGATAATTATAATTATGGGGTGTGTGATATTGATCATCAAAACTTAACGTATCATATTGTTAAGCCTCCGCAAAATGGAGTAGCAGTTATTGATGAAAATACAGGTACTGTTCAATATACTCCTAATCTTAATTATATATCATTGGATGGTGAAACTGATGATATTTATTATCAAGTATGTGATGGTGAAAATTGTAGTTTAACTGATTGTTCATTAGAAGATGCTCAAAATCTAGTTGATTGTTTAGAAAACAATATTATTGTAGATTCTTCTAATAATTGTGTTGATTCAAATCAGTGTGGCATTATTCAGATTTCTGTAAATGAAATAAATGATTCACCTGCATTATCATGTCTTGATTGTAATTTGTTATTATCTGAAAATAATTATATTGATGGAAGTCAATTATATGAAGACTGCACATCAGATGAAAGTGAATCAAATCAATCATGCAGTACCATAAATGGAATTACAGTCAATAATTTGAGAATGAATAAAGATTTCGATGATCAGCCATGTAGTTTAGAGCATTTATGGACTGATGCCGATTGTAATGAGTCTCCAAATGATTTTGGTATTGCTGTTGATGTTGTATCCTGTATAAATGATAATAGTGATAAAGGTGAATGGCAATTTAAAAAAGGAAATAATGATTATATTACATTTTCTTCACCATCTAATGATTGTGATTATCAGTTACTTTCTGAAAATGATTTAATTAGATTTGTACCGAATGATAATTATTATAGTAAAAATGAAGAATATCCAATGATTAAATTTTATGCATGGGATAAATCCATGTATGATGACCAGGATTGTGTTGATGCATCTAATATTCAATCCTTATTCAATAATAGATTGAATGAATGCTCTGATGGTAGTACTTTCAGTAGTTCTTTTATGACTTTTTCTTTACCAATAGAATCTGTTAATGATACGCCAGTGTTTTTACCTTTTGAACATGATAATTTAGATGAAAATAATATAGTTGTTTTAAATGAATATTGCAGTGATAATGATAATGGATGTTCATCAGATGGTTATGAAGAATTAATTATTCATATTGAAGACACAAAAGATCCTGAGGATGAATTTTACTATTATATCTCTCATATAACAACTTCTAGTAATAAAAATAAAAGTATATTTTCTAATCTTAGTCATTTTATTGATGATAATACTGTAGATGATGATTTAATTGATTTAAATGGCGATTTTTATGATATTTTAAGTCCTAATTATCTTGAGTTAGATGATTTGGTTTTAATTGATGGTGAGAATGGTGCAAAAATAATTAAATTGAATTATGATGAAAATGTAAATGGTAGTGTTACAATAAATATAAAAGTATCAGATAGAGAAAATCTTGAAGATATTGATGCGAATTATGTGGAAAAATCTATAAATCTAGACATCAAACAAGTAAATAATAGAATTTCAGATTTTAGTGTTGTTTCTAATATTTCTTCATATTTAAATGATGACTTTATAGATACTGATTTTTCTAGTAATTCTATTGATAATGGAAGAATGATATATCCTGCTAACCCAACAACTGAACAACAGTTATATATTAAATACCCTCCATATGGTTACAATGCAAATGATTTAGATGTTACGCTAATTAATGATTCTAACTATAAAGATATTTATGACTATATGTTATTAAACCAACATCAGATGGAATATATGTATTTTAAATGGAATAGGCGAGATCAAGATAGTAATTTATTGGATCCAGATATTGATGTAGAACTAAATGGTGAGCCTTACAAACTTTATTATAGACTTGAATTAATTGATGAAGAATCTGATACTGATAATGTATTTGTTATCAAAGATTATATTGATGACTCTATGTTTACAGGTGATTATGCTTATACGAGAGCTAAAATTTTAGATAAAGAGTATATGTACTACACAGAAGGATCAAATATTTATAATCCTAGTGATACTTTAAATGAAAACAATAAAAAGAAATTTGATGCCTCAGGATTAACTTTATATAATTGGAGAATAGTTGCTTCCAATTATGAAGAGCTTGATATAATGGATAATTATGATATTGATACTAAAGAATCTACAGTATCTGCCAAAACATATGGAATTAAAATCAATTTGCCTGAGGTCGATTATAATTTTATTTTAAATGATATTTATAATAATTATTTTAATCTTTATCTAACTTCTAAGCCAACAAGTTATTATGGTATCACAAATAATTATGAAAATATTTCATTTAATTCCAATAATGAAATATATATAATATATAATAGCGAATTGCAGGAAAGTGAGACTTTTAATTTAAGAAATATCAGCCTATTAGATAACACAAGTAATGTGTTTTCAACTTTAGGTGCATTTAATGATTTTGGTGGTATTAAATGGTATATACCAATGCAAGATGCTGTTGGTAATGTTAATATAGATTATATATATATAAATTATGACTCTGTTTCACCAAATACACCTAATTCTTTTAACTCTGAATCTGGAAAGTTTAATCTAACTATCAATTCTATGAATCCTTATAATATTCTTTTTTACGAATTAAATAAAAATGATATACAACTAATGATGAATGAAGATGAGGTGCTGTCTGATATATTTGTTTTTAATGGTAACATTGAATTTCCACTAGGTAGTATTAGTTTAGAATATGATATAAGTAATATATTGAGTGATTATTATATAGATTATAATAAAATTACCTTTGCTAAGTATAGTAATGGTTTAATAGAAAAAAACAATACTTATCTTTATAATAATCGCTTAATAACTGATGTTGATAATTTTGGTTCTTATATATTGATTTTAGATGATTCTAATGCTAGTACTAGTATCCCTGTAAGTACAAGCATTCTTTCTTGCTACCCTAATCCATTTAATCCGAAAACTACAATTAATTATAATTTAGAATATGATTCCGAAGTAGAGGTTCAAATTTATAATTTGATGGGTCAAAAAATATATAATTTCAAGCCTTCTTTAAAGAAAAAAGGAATCAATCAATTTACATGGAGCGGCTATGATGGTAATGGGAATGAATTGTCATCAGGTATTTATATTATAAAAATAATTACATCTGATCAGATTTTAACGCAAAAGGTGACATTATTAAAATGAAAAAAATATTTTTTATATTAATTTTTATTTACAGTTGTGATGATTTAGGCGTAGAAGAGTTTCAGGAAAGTTTTTCTTATTATGATTATTTGTCATATGGATGGGCCAAAATATTTGAAAATGATATGGATTATGCAAAATTTTATTTTGATGAGTCTTTAAACGAAGATGTAACATATTATAATAATGCAATTGTAGGTATGGGATGGACTATGACTTATTTAGCTAATAATTCTTTAAGTCTTGACTCTTGTAATGATGGGGATAATTGCATCGATTTAGTTGACCAATATAGAAATCAAGCTAAATGTTTTTTTGTTAGAGCTGTAGAGTTAGGTGATTTAAGTACTAAGAAATTTGATGATATTTTAAATGAGTGTTCTGATAATATTAATTTGGAATATGCTAATATAGACTTTATGAATTTAGAATTAACTAATATTGTCAATTTTTATAAAACAGAATGTGAAGAAGACCTCAATGGGAATGTTGAATATGTTAGTTGCTTTGAAAATTTTATTTTAGATATGCAGGTAGCTTATCTTTATTTAGAATATTTAGAATATCAAAGCAATCAAATAAAAGGTATACTTGAATGCAATGATATAGATAGTAATAATACATGTGATGAGTTAGATTCTCTTATAACATTATTTATAGATTTTTTGGATTTAAATCCTAATTATGATATAACAGATGATAAAGCAATTTACCCTAATGCCTACAATATAAATCACAAGAAAATTGAAGCTAGAATTTCTCAGTTTTATTTAGATTCTAATATTGATAATAAATTAAATCAGTCATGTGTTTGGGCAAAAAAAATATGTGATTCAATAGAGTGTGAATTGATTGATAATCAAATTGATACAATGCAACAGATTTTAGATTGTATTGATACAGAATTCTAACTACATATTGTTACACCTTTTTATTTAAGAAACATTTATTAATCATCATATATTATATCAACTTTTTACTTAGGCTAGAAATGAAACTATTATTTTTTATATTTATAGGTTTTAGCATTATTTTTCCAGATCGAATTGAGTTACCGCAATATCTAACCAATGAAGAATCTAAAAAAATAGATGTTATATACTCCTCAGTTAAACGAACTGACCCACCTGTTGGTCCAGTAAAAAGTATTGCAGAATATGAGCCAATGCAAGGCGTTTTAATTAGATATCCATTTGGTATATCAACATCTATTATTAGGGAAATTGCAGAAGATGCAATTGTGTATTGTCTGGTATCTTCTTCACAGCAAAATTCAGCATATAATTCTATGAATAGTGGTGGCGTTAATATGAGCAATGTTGAATTTATTATTGGTTCAACAGATTCTTATTGGACACGCGATTATGGACCTTGGTGGATTATTGATGGAAATGGAGATATTGGTATAGTAGATTTTTCTTATAATAGACCAAGGCCTAATGATAATCAAGCACCTTATAAAGTTTCACAATATTTAGATGTCCCGTATTATTCTGCAGCCTTTGTTAGTACAGGTGGTAATTATATGACAGATGGTTATGGAATTTCGGCATCTTCTCACATAGCATATACTGAAAATCCTGAATGTAATACTAATAATCAAACTAGTGTTCCTCTTGCTTCTTGCGAATATGTTGATAATATTATGAAAGATTATTATGGTATTGATACATATCATGTGGTTGCAGATCCTAATAATGAATATATTGACCATATAGATTGTTGGGGAAAATTTTTATCTCCTAATAAAGTTCTTATTAGAAAAGTTCCAACTTCTCATCCACAATATAATGAAATTGAAGAAGTAGCTGAGTATTTCTCATCTATTTTAACTGCAAATGGAACGCTATGGGAAGTGTTTAGAGTCGATACTCCTAATGATCAACCTTATACAAATTCTTTAATACTTAATAATAAAGTTTTTGTTCCTGTCATGAATAGCTCTTGGGATGGACCTGCTTTAGAAATATATGAAGGGGCTATGCCAGATCATATTATTTTACCTTATACGGGTTCATGGGAGTCAACAGATGCTTTACATTGCAGAGTAAAGGGAATTCCTGATTTAAGCTTTATGCAATATGATTCTGGTGATATAAATATGGATTCATATATAAACGTTCTTGATATTGTACTTGTAGTTAATTTTGTATTAGGAGTTCAACAGCCTTCTTCAACTCAAACTGAATTATCTGATATAAACAATGATTCTATAATAAATATATTAGATATAATAACAATTGTTAACCTAATTTTAGGAAATTAATATGCGAAAACGTATCCTATTAATTCTATTTACAATTTCAATTTTATTATCAAGGGATAATTATAAAGAAATAAAAATCTTCAATGAGAATATTGATAATGTTTCTTATTTGCATTCATTAGGTATACACATTGATCATATTTATAAAGCTAAAGATTATATTCAATTTGTTATCAATGAGCATGATATTAATAAGCTAATTATAAATAATGTAGATTATGAGGTAATTCATGATGATTTAGAAGCATTTTATTTATCAAGGTTAGATAATAATTATTCCGATAGAGATTTTGAATTAGGCTCTATGGGTGGATATTATACTTTTGAGGAAATTGAAAGTCAGCTAGATCAATTATCTTTTTTATATCCAAATATTATTTCTCAGAAAGTTTCTATTGGATTATCACTTGAGGGGCGAAATATTTGGGCAATTAAAATTAGTGATAATCACTCAATAAATGAAAACGAACCTGAGGTCTTATATACTGGTTTACATCATTCTAGAGAACCTATGAGTTATATGAATTTATTTTATTATATGCATTGGCTTGGAGAAAACTACAATTCTAATTTATTAGCTCAACATTTAGTTAATAACAGAGAACAGTGGTTTATACCGGCCATTAATCCCGATGGCCTTGTATATAATGAGGGTATTTCGTCGAATGGTGGTGGTCTTCAGAGGAAAAATGTAAGACAAACATGTTCATTTACACCTATTGGAGTTGATTTAAATAGAAATTATAGTTATATGTGGGGTTATGATAATGAAGGTTCAAGTAGTGATGGTTGCAGCGAAACCTATAGAGGAGATAGTCCTTTTTCTGAACCTGAAACCCAGGCAGTTAGAGATTTTGTAAATGCTAATAATTTTAAAATAAATTTCAATTATCATAGTTACAGTAATTTACTAATTTATCCATTTGGATATGAGTATGATAATCAAGCACCTCAAGAAGATATAGATATTTTTATAGAATATGGTCAAGATATGGTTCAGTATAATAATTATGCTTTAGGAACAGGGCCAGATTTACTATATCCTGTAAATGGTGAAGCCTGTGATTGGATGTATGGTGAAAAAAATATTTTTTCATATACTCCTGAAATAGGAAGCCAAAATGATGGATTTTGGCCAGCAACAAATAGAATTGTGCCTCTAGCTGAAGAAAATTTATATCCTAATCAAGTTTTAGCATTAAATGCAGGCTCTAAATATGATTTAGAAATTAATGTTCAAGATACTAGCTTTGATTTTGGTGTTAGTTATCCCTTATATATTTCATTATTTAATCGTGGTTTAAGCGATTCTAATGGTGAGGTGATTATACAAATCGAACATTCAGATAATTTAATTTTCGAGTTAAATGAATTTTCTTTGGATATGCTAGAGTCAAGAGAGTTTATTGATTTAGGTGCAATTGCATATTTTCAGTTGAATCCTAATTTATCTAATGGAACATTTGAAGAAATTAAGGTGACAGTGTATGATTTAGATAATTATGAATATTCCAAATCAATTCAAATTATTGCAGGTCAAACATCGGTTATTAATAGTGATAATTTTGAGTTAGAGTCATCATGGACAGTTGGTGATTCTAATGATGATGCAACTAGAGGTGTATGGGAAAGAGTTATCCCAAATGCAACTTATGAGTATGGAGTAATAGTTCAACCTGATTTTGATCACTCGGAAGATGGAGCTTATTGTTTTATAACAGAAAATGGTACAAATCAAAATAATCCAGGAGAAACTGATGTAGATGGGGGAAAAACTACGCTGTTTTCTCCAATTTATGACTTATCTGATTATGATAGTGCTTTAGTTTCTTATTGGAAATGGTATACAAATAATCTTGGAAATAATCCCGGCACTGATTTATGGAGAGTTGATGTCTCAAATGATGGTGGTAATACATGGTCATCATTAGAAAATACTAATGTATCAAATAATTCTTGGGTTTTTAAACAGTTTTTAATTTCTGACTATATATCTTTAACTAATAATATAAAATTTAGATTTATTGCTGAGGATGTATTTAATAATGGAGACGTTGGGTCTGGAGGTTCACTAGTTGAGGCGGGAATTGATGATTTTCTAATTGAGGTTTTTGAAGAAAATGGAAATAATTGTTTAGCAGGAGATGTGAATGAAGATTCTAGTATTAATGTTCAAGATATTGTAAACATGGTAAGTTTAATAGTGAGTCCCCCAAACAATTTAAATATTTATTTTTGTTCTTCAGATTTAAATTCAGATGGTAATATTAATGTACAGGATATTATTTTATTAGTGTCAATTATTTTAGAATAAAAATTATTTTATTTTCCAAATTTTGTGCTGTTGCATGCTTAAACTCCATTTAGGGTTATCTAAACAAAGTTTTATACACCAATTTAAATTTTTATAATCTACGTCATCCCTTTTGAAATGAGGGCTAATATAATATTTTTTTGCATTAATTTTTGTATTTGGTATTTTCTCAGAACTTTTTTTTACCCATCTTAATTCATCACAATGGTAATTATCTTTTCTTAGTTTAAATTTCTTTAAAATATGTTGTTCTTTTATTTTCGGAGATAGTACAACCCAATCTAGATTCTCAGGTGGAGAATGAAGGCCAGAGGTTTCGATTGCTTGTTTATAAGGTTTAAAAAAATCAATTATTTCATATGTTAGTTGATCTAAAGGTTCGCCTCCTGTCCATATGATCCAATTACAATTATATTTTTTTATATATGTTTTAATATTATCAATGTTCCATTCTTTCCCTGTTTCAAATTCTGTATCACATATTATCCCAGCACTGTGACAAGCCTTTTTTGCTTTACAACCTTGTAACCTTATGAATATGCTTGGTTTTCCTGAGCGTGCTCCTTCTCCTTGGAGTGAATAAAATATTTCATTTATATTTAATTTCATTGTAAAATTATTTTAATAATACTTTTTAATTTTATTGCTAAATTTATAACTTAAATCAAACTCTATTTAATATATTTTAATTAAAGGAAAATTATTTTGGAAGATTTCCCTAAGCTTTTTATTCCTGGCCCAACTCATGTTTCAGATGAAATATTACATGTTTTGTCAACTAAACAAATTGGACATAGAACACCTGAAATATCTATATTGATTAAAAATATAGTAAATGGAGTTAAAGAGCTACTATATACAAATAATGATATTTTTTTAGTGTCACATGCAGCTACAGGATTGTGGGAGATGGGAACAAAAAACTCTGTCAATGAAGGTGTTCTACATTGTATTAACGGTGCATTTAGTTCTAAATGGGCACTATCATCTGAAAAAAATGGTTTTTTTGTAGATACGTTAGAATATACCTGGGGTTGTGGTGTTAAGGTAGAAGATATAGATAGAAAATTATCTTCAGGTAAATTTGATGTATTAGCAATGGTTCATAATGAAACATCTACTGGAGTAATGTCTAATCTTGACGAAATATCATTGCTTTTAAAATCTAAATATCCTGATATTATCTGGCTAGTTGATGCGGTTAGTTCAATGGCTGGAGTTAAAATTGAAGTAGATAGATTGGGTATTGATTTTTTATTATCGTCTACTCAAAAAGCCTGGGGATTACCCGCTGGATTTTCATTATGCTCTGTATCTGATCGATTAATACAAAAATCAAAATTAATTAAAAATAAAGGTTATTTTTTAGATTTAGAAGTTTATAAAAAGTATTATGATAAATTTCAAACACCAACTACTCCATCAATCCCTCATATGTTTGGCTTAAAAAAGGTTCTTGAAAACATCTCAAAAGAAGGACTTGATAATAGATGGAGTAGACATATTGAAATGTCAAAATTCTCTCAAGATTGGGCGCTAAATCATGGTCAGTCTTTATTTCCAGAAAATGGTTGTGAATCATATACATTGACATGCATATCTAATGATCAGCAATGGGATATAAATAAAATATATGAATTGTTATTAGATAGAGGATATAGAATGGATAGAGGGTATGGTAATTTGAAAGGTCAAGTGTTTAGAATACCTCATATGGGTAATATATATATGAGCGATTTAATGGAATATTTAAAAAATATGGATGATATTTTATGTCAATTAAAATATTAATAACTGATCCTTTATCTGATAGGGGAGTTGATTTACTTAAAGAGTCGGGTTTTGAAATTTTACTTAAGCCTAACATAGCATCTGATGAGTTGCAGACATTTATTAGTGAAATTGATGGGTGGATTATTCGGAGTGGTACAAAAATAACAAAAGAACTAATTAAAGATGCTAAGCAATTACAAATTATTGGTAGGGCTGGAGTTGGAACTGATAACATTGATATAAATTGCGCTACTTCAAATGGAGTTATTGTTATGAATGTGCCTGATGGGAATACTGTTTCTGCAGCAGAGCATACAATGGCAATGATGCTATCTCTTTCAAGAAATATTCAATTGGGTCATATGGGATTAATTAAAGGTGATTGGGACAGGCATAAACTTGTTGGAAATGAATTGAGAGGAAAAAAATTAGGAGTAGTAGGACTTGGTAAAATTGGTAGAGAGGTTATTAAAAGAGCTTTGTCTTATGAGATGAAAATTTTAGGATATGATCCTTTCGTTAGTCAAGATCAATTTGATGAAAATGAAATAAAAGTTATGTCAATAGATGAATTGACAAAGCATAGTGATTATATTACATTGCATGTTCCAATGAATGATTCTACAAGAAATTTATTTGATATTAAAAGATTAGAACTGATGAAGAAAAATGCTAAGATTATAAATGTTGCTAGAGGAGGTATAATAAATGAAAATGATTTAGCTTTAGCTCTTAATAAACAAATAATATCCGGTGCAGCTATTGATGTTTTTGTTGATGAGCCTTTATCTAAAGAGAGCCCATTAATTTCAGCTAAAAATATTTTATTAACACCTCATTTAGGTGCTTCAACGCATGAAGCTAAAGAGGGAGTTTCTCTAAGTATATGCAGACAAATGGTTGAATATTTTGTGAATGAAAAATTGATAAATGTTTTAAATATTCCAATTACTGATTCTGCATTAATAAAAAAAATGATGCCTTATTATAAATTAGCAGAAAAGATGGGAAGTATTTTGTTTCAATTATCTCAAGGTCCAATTAAAGAGTTAGAGGTTACTTGTTACGGAAAAGCTTCTGATAGTAAATCAATTGTCCTGGTATTATTAAAATCTATTTTATCAAATATGATTGATGAAAGAGTAAATATGATAAACGTAAATCATATTGCAAAAGATAGAAATATAATTTTTTCTCATACTTACAAGAGTGAAGATGTCCCGTTTTATAGTTTAATTAAATGTAATATAATAACAGATCAAAGTAATATTGAATTATCTGGTAGTGTTTTTGATGAAAATCATATTAGAATTGTTAATATTATGGGCTCAGATATTGATTTAAATCCTGATGGACCGATGCTATTTGTTATTAATAAGGATATTCCAGGAGTTGTTGGCAATATTGGGTCAGTCTTAGGACAGTATAATGTAAATATAGCTGAATATTTATTAAGTAGAATTAAAAATAGTGATGATGCATATGGTATTATAAAGTTAGATTCTATGGTAAATGATACTATAATTGAAAAATTAAAGAGTCTAAATGAGGTAACTGATGTTAGACAAATAGATATTGAATAAGCTTAATAAAATATTAACAAAGATAGCAGAATTTAATACCAATAATAATTTATCAGATTATTTAGACAAAATTAAAAAAAATAGCAAATCATTATCAGATAAAAGCTTTAATGAAATTGAAATAAATAAATGTAAAATAGAATTAGCTAAAAAATATTATTTGATAGGTAAATATATGTCAGAAAAATATTATTCTGATAAGATTTTAGATTTTTCTTATGATGAAGAGTATAAAAGAATGAATAAGGAAATTTCAAAATTAAAAAAATATATAAAAAGCATTTCTTTATAAGGTATGAATTCTTTTTGAATTCTAATTTGATTATAGTTAATATTAGGGGTATAAATTTAACCTTTAATGTTTAATAGAATTAAAAATTATAAATTGATTTTAATCAATAAGAAAAATGCTTCAGCAAAAGAGCTGAATTCTAATATTTTTATTATTACTTCCATCTTTTCTTTTGTGGTTTTATTTATAATTGGTGTTTTAATTATATCTTCTAAAGATATCAATGAATTCATTTCTCTAAAATCGATCCAAAAGCATAAATATGATAATAAAAAATTAGAGCTTATAATAAATGACCAGGAATCTAAAATTAATGATTTAATGGTAGAAATAAATAAACTAAATAAAAAAGATGATAATATGAGAAGCTTATTGAAATTGCCAATCATTGATAAAGATATACGTAAGCTCGGAGTTGGTGGCTCAGAAAGCAAAAATCAGGATTTAAATGATTTAGATTATCTTTTGCCTCAAAAATTTGATTTAAATGCTATAGATGAAAATTTAAAATTTTTGTTAAGGACAGTTAATTTAGAAAAATTTAGTTATGCTGAAATTGAAAAAAAAGTTAGTGTAGATAAAGATAAAATTTTGCATTATCCTGCTATTTATCCTATTTCAATGCAAGATAGTAGATTTTCTTCAGGATTTGGCTATAGATATGATCCTTTTACTAAAAAACGAAAATTGCATCAAGGCCATGATTTTTCAGCAGAAGTAGGCACTGATGTTATTGCTACAGCAGATGGAATAGTCACTTCATCACGTTATTATGGATCTTTTGGTAACTATATTGAAATTGATCATGGTAATGGATTTGCTACATACTATGGTCATCTTTCTAAAAGAGCTGTAAAAAAAGGTGATCATATAGATAGGGGACAGTATATTGGAAAGGTTGGTAATACTGGAAGGTCTACTGCTCCTCATCTTCATTATGAAATTAGATATAATGATAAAAAATTAGATCCTACTAATTTTTATTTTGATTTATCTTTATAAAATAGAATATAATTATATATATCTAATTTTTTTATAAATTATAATATGGGAAATACATATTACATAGAAACATATGGCTGCCAAATGAATGTATCTGATTCAGAGCTTGTTTCAAATCAATTGGAAAAAATTGGCTATATTTCAAGTAATAAAATTGAAAATGCTGATTTAATTTTTTTAAATACTTGTTCGATAAGGGAAAAAGCTGAAGAAACTGTTCATAATCGTTTAGATAGCTTGCATTATTTAAAAAAAAATAATCCAAAGCTTATAATTGGTGTTATTGGATGTATGGCTCAAAATTTAAAAAATGATTTATTAGAATCTAAACCTTATGTTGATGTCATTCTTGGTCCTGATTCATATCGAAATATTCCTAAAATTATATCAAATAGAGAAAATGTTATGAATCATATTGTGGATACAAGATTATCAAAATATGAAGTTTATGACGATATGTTTCCATCTAGAAGAGAGGGAGTTAATGCTTGGGTTTCTATTATGAGAGGATGTGATAAGTTTTGTACGTTTTGTATTGTACCATTTACACGAGGACGTGAGAGAAGTAGATCTATTAATAGTATTATAAAAGAAGTAAAGCATGCTGTATCAGATGGATTTGTTGAAATAACACTATTGGGTCAAAATGTTAATTCTTATTTAACACCTGATGGAGATTTTGTAACCTTAATAGAAGAAGTAGCAAAAGTTGATGGTGTTAAAAGAGTGAGATATACTTCACCTCATCCTCAAGATATTACAGAGAGCCTATTAATAGCTATGAGAAAATATGATAATATATGTAATTATATTCATCTGCCTTTACAATCTGGTTCTAATAGAATTTTAAAAAATATGAATAGGACATATACAAGAGAACAATATTTAGATTTAGTAAAGATGATTAGATATTATATGCCTGATTGTTCGATAAGTACAGATATTATTGTTGGTTTTCCTGGAGAAACAGAAGATGAATTTAATGATACATTAGACTTAGTAAAAAAAGTAAAATTTGATTTTTCCTATACATTCAAATTTTCATCTAGGCCGGGAACCAAAGCATCGCAGTATACAAATCAAATTGATGAGAATATAAGGCAAAATAGACTAGAAAGATTAATTACGATTCAAAATAAAATTCGCTTAGAAGTGAATAAAGCTAGAATTGGATCTATACAAAAAGTTCTAATTGAAAAAGAAAGTAAAAAATCTGATTTGTTTTGGTCAGGGAGAACTGAAGGAAATATATGGACTATTGTAAAAAAGGGAGATGAAAAATTAAAAGATATTATAGATGTAGTTATAAATGATGCACAAGGTATCACACTATTTGGAGAAAATTTAAACAATAAAGGTAAAATTTCATGAAATTATTAAAATATATATTTTTTGTAATTGTTTTAATTGTTTGTATAATATTTATTCAACAATTAGATCAATTGAATACAATAAATCAAGTACCAATTAAAATTAAAATTCCTTTTTTGAATTTCCTTGATCCTTCAGATGATGGTATAAAAGTCTGGGAAGCGATAATTCTTTCAATTACACTTGGTGTCTTTATTGGCTTTGTAATAGCTCTATTTCAAATTATTTCTCAAAAGTCAGAAAATATTTCTTTGAAATCAAAAATAAGAAGATTAACAAATGAATTAGATAGCTTAAGGAATCAATCTATAGAAGATGATATTGATATTGAAGACGAAATAAATAGTGATATAAATATATAATTATGTTTTCATTTTATCTATTTATTATAATTGTATTAGTAATTATTGTATTATATTTTTTTTATAATAATAAACTAACACCAACTAATAAAAACAATTTAAGAGAAATGTATGCTGAAGGATTAGATTTATTAGTTTCTGGTAAAAGAGTTGCTGCATATAAAAATTTTAAAAGTATTATTAATAAAGATTCAAATAATGTTGGTGCTTATTTGAGATTAGGACAAATTTTAAGAGAAAGTGGAAAAACTAATCAGGCGCTTAAAATACATAAGAGCTTAATATTTAGAAAAAATATATCTTCTTATGAATTAATAGAATTACATAAAAATTTAGCTTTAAATTATTTTGAATTAAATAATTTTAATAAATCAATTGATGAATGTAAAAAGATATTAAAGTTAGAAAATAATAATGAATGGGCAATCAATCATTTGATTTTATTATATAAAAAAGATAATAATTGGAAAGAAGCAACTGAATATTTGAAAATGTATTTTAATAAAATTGGAAAAACAGATAATCATAAATTAGCTTTATTTAAGATTCAAGATGCTAGAGTTAATACTTCAAATAAGAAATTTGTTGAAGCTAGAGAAATATTGGATAGAGCTTTAAATATTGATGATCAAATAGGTTTGACTTATTATTTCATTGGGAAAACCTACTCTGAAGAGAGTGGTCTAGAATATGATAAGGCTATTTCTCTAGAAAAAAATGGATTAAATAGCATGTCAGATAAAGAAGAATATAATAAACACATTGATTCTGCTAAAAAATTATTATCTAAGGCAATACCAATGTGGGTGCATTTTTTAGAAATTAATCCAGAACAATCTTGGTTAGTTTTACCATTATTAAAAGATGCTTTATTTGCATTAGATAGATATTCGGAAGTTGAATTGATATTAACTAAATCTATTGATAGATTTCCAGAAAATACAGAGGTTCTTGCATCACTAGCTGATTATTACGCAAATAAAGGAGATTTTGATAAAGCCTTAGAGATTATAGATAAAGCATTAGTTAAAAATAATAACTCAATTTTAGTAAAATTAATTAAGTTTAAATTAAATGTACAGCATTCATCTGGGAAAATATCTGTAAATGAAATTGATGATATTATTAATATAATACTTAAGGATACAGATTATCAAATGATGAGTGATAAAAAATCAAATAAAGATATTAAGTGGTTACTAGATAATAATGATGAATTTGATTAAATACTTTTATTTTCTAACGATTTTTATTTCTCTGGTTTTTTCAAATTCAGACAAAAAATTAAATGAAACTATTTCATATATTCTAAATGGAAATTATATAAAACAAAATCAATATTTAGATAATTCTAATAATGAGAGTTATTATTATAATAGTATATATACTATTACTAGTACTGATGATGTTAAAAATGATTTTTTAAAAGGTCTTATTGAAATTGATGGTGAAAAATCTAAAGAATATTTTAAAAATTATTATTTAAATTTCCCTGAAGATGATTATGCTGATAATTCAGCTTTAAAAGTTGCAGAATTTTATTATTCTAGTGGTTTATATATTAAATCTAGTGATTGGTATAAAAAAATTGCTTTGGATTATCCTGAGTCTGATTATTTTGAAACTTCTGTATCTTATTTTCTAAATTCTTTAATTATTGCCGGTTATAAGGATACAGTAAATTTTTATATTGAAAAATTAAAAAATAAGCATCCTAAATTAAAATTTTCAGATGAATATATGTTTGAAAATTCTATAAAAAATAATACTAAAAAACAAACTAAGCTATATAATAAGAATAACAAAAGTAAATATTCAGTGCAAATAGGTTCTTATAAAAACTATGATGCAGCTAAATCAAAAAAAAATATATTGAATAATGAAGGATTTCTATGTAGAATTGATGAAATTCTAGTTAATGGTGAAGTGTTTTATTCTTTGAGAATTGGTATATTCGGTACACAGGAATTGGCTAAAAAAGAACAAAAGCGATTGATTTCTAGAATCGGTTTATATGATTCAATAATAATTGAATTAAAATAATTATGGAAGCGAATGTCACCCTGGTGGGTACCACGGTCTTCAAAGCCGATGTTTCAGTGAATAGCTGAAAGGTGGGTTCGATTCCCACACGTTTCCGCAAATTTTATTATGAATGTTCAAAAAGTTATATCTTATTTTATTAAAATTTTATGGTTTGTTACTTTTCTATTGATTGTTTTTATGGATAGAGATAGCAAAACAATGATTTTTATTACGATTTCATTACTTTTATTTATGGCAATAATAACTGTTATCAGATCAATAAATTCCAGAAATGAGTGGCGTCAAATGATTGATGATGGTGAGGTGGAAATTAAAGAGAAAATCAGTTTTGATAAATAAAACTATCCACCTAGTATTATATTAACCAAGGTAACAATATCTAATACATTAACAGTTCCATCCTGATTCATATCTGCATTTGAATTATATTCATCTGTTCCTAGTACAATATTAACAGTTGAAATTATATCTAATATATTGATAATTCCATCATCATTTAAATCTCCTAATAATGAAATGCTGTCAAAATAATCATATCCGTATTTTTGTGCTCTTGGGATTTGAGAATTACCAGATTGATTATATTGCCAAACAATTTCTCCATCATAAGTAACTTCAAAGATATATCCTGAATTAGCATCAGTTATAAGTGTATTACCATTTGGCTGTCTGAAGGCACCACTTTGAACATCTGAATGAAACCCACCTTCATATATCCATGTATAGCTATTAGGTCCGTATGCATTATTACCTGAAATATCATAGGTTCCATTATTATTAATAGGCGGTATAAATTCTAATGCAGCTGATGAGTTGTTACCTGAATGATTATTATTATAAAGAATTAAATTTCCCTCACCTGGATATCCTGAAGGAATCCAATTAACACTATGCTGTGAGCTTAGTATCTTATCAGAGCTATTACCTCTATCATAGTTTTGAGGATTTCCCCATCTGTATAAGAAATCTCCTCCCATACCATAATTCCCACCTGTATGTCCAGCTGCCTCTTCAGTAGTTGTACTATGATCTATAATATATATTTCATTTTGGAATCTAGACGATAATGCTATTTGATCTAAATCTGGGTTATAATCAATAGCATTTATATGCATCCAATCACCATTTGCTTGACCACCTGGTCCACCCGAGCTTCCTGCATTACCACAATTAATATCCATAAGTTGTGGATTTTCTGATATGTTTCCATAATTACTTAGTGATGAATTAACATCTTGAATTAAATGATCTGTAATATGCCATTCCCATACAATTTCAGCTCCACCTGTTGAAAGATTTGGTTCAATCTCAAAAATAGTAGTTGCCCACAATTGATTTAAAGAGTTGTTAACACTTGCTCTACCAAGAGCTTGCCAATCAGATGAATATAAGCGTTCCCATGCAACCATTAGTATATTACCATTAGGAAGCACATCAATATCGTGATGATGCTGGTAAATTGTATTTGATAATTCATAAGACCAAAGTTTTTCTCCCTCCCAATTGTAAATTTCTACTCTTCCTCCAGTACCACCTGTACTCATAGTAGGATTATTAGATTTACAGGGATAATATAGAAGCGTATTTTCAAAACCTGGCTCATTACCTGGGTGTAGGTAAGGCATACTAGCTGCTCCTGTTGTATGTGACCAAGAATTGTATACGCTATTATCAACATCTCTCAAATATGTTGTAGCATTACCACCACCACCACCACCACCGCCGCCTGGTGTATAGAGTACATAACCTGCATAAGGCTCTGAGGGTTGAGAAAATAAAAATGTTGTAATAATTAAATATAATAAATTTTTCATATATCCTCTATAGATTGTAATTTATAATTGATTCACAAATTTATGTCTAAATATCACTATTTATTTAGTATTAATTGTAATTTCTTGTTACTGTAATAATTAGTTACTTTTTTTTGTAGAACCAATTGATAAATTAACCTTAAAATTATATGTCTATTTATGATACATATTTCAATATATAAAAGATTAGCTACTGTTTATAAGATAATTGGATCAAATTTTGGTAGTTGGGTATCACCAATAGTTGGATTCTTAGTAATTTTTGTATTACGATTGTTTATAAGCATTTTTATGTTTTTAGATAAAATAATTTTCATAAGATTAAATAAAATAAAAATATCCAATCCAATAATTATTGTTGGAAATCCAAGGTCGGGTACCACTTTTTTACAAAGATTTTTAGTTAGTAATAATTTTGGAAAAGGTTCACAGCTTTGGCAAATGATATATCCATCCATTATTCTTCAAAAATTATTAAAGCCTATACTACCTATTCTCGAATATATAAGTCCTGCCAAACATCATTCTACCGAAGCTCATAAAACTAGTTTAAGTTCTGTTGAAACTGATGATGTCGGAATGCTATTTAGATTCTTTGATGGTTTTTTTCTATATGGTTTCTTTCTTTCATGGTCAAAAGAAAATTTATTTAATTGGGTTGATCCAAAATTAAGAGACAATTCTAAAAGAGATTATAAGTGGCTAGAATCTGTATGGAAAAGAATTTTGGTTTCATCTAATTCAAATAGAGTTGTTGCAAAACTATTTTCAGTAAGCGCAAATGCTCCTAAGTTTTTAAAAAAATATCCAGATGCAAAAATTTTATATATTGTAAGAGATCCTTTAAGTGTTATCCCTTCTGGTTTAAGCTTGGTGACTGGAGTCCTTGATAAGAAATTTGGATTTTGGAATCAGCCTGAAGAAGATAGAAAACGCTTTTTATCTAATTTGTATAAAGGATTAGTTCAGCTTTTATTAAGATTTGAAAGTGATTGGAGTAGTGGAAAAATAGATAAATCTAAAGTTTGTATTGTGAGATTTGATGAAATGATGAATGATTTCAGTGGTTTAATGAATAATATAATTAAATTTACTGATCATAAGAATTCAGATGGATTGCAAGAAATAATTAAATCCACTGATAAAAAGCAAAAAAGCTATATTAGTAAGCATAAATATAATTTATTAAAGTTTGGTCTTACTGAAGAAAAAATTAAGAATGATTGTAAAAAATATTATGAAACTTTTATTAATTAGTTTATTTATTTTAGGAAGTCTATTTTCTCAAATGCCATCAAAAGATTTTGATGGTTGGAATCTATTGCAGGATAGTCATATAAATATAGGTTATATTCAAAAGGATTTTCCTTGGTGTAAGGCAAGTATTAATTTACCATATACTGTTGATGAAATATTAGTAGTGGTAGAAAATGTAAATGGTTATAAGGAAATATTACATTCAGTACTTTATTCAAAAAAAGATGAAAATGATATTGCTCACATTAGAATTAATTATCCTTTTCCATTTACAGATAGAGAATATATAGTAAAATTCAATAAAATCATTGATGATAATGATATTGTCTATGCATTTAGTACAAATGATAAATTAAATGAAAATATTGACCCAGATTATATAAGGTTAATAAATGCTAAAGGTGAGTGGAGGTTATCGCCAATAAATGAAAGTTTAACAGAAGTTTCATATATGTGGAATGGAGAGTTGAGAGGGGATTTCCCAAGTTGGAGTTTATCTAAGGCTTGGCTGCGACATGGAAATGAAGTTTTAGGAAGTTTGAGAGATAAATTAGAGGATATTAATGACTAATAAATTAATGATTGCTTTTATGCTATTAACATTAGGTTATGCTGATATTAGTTTTAACTACAATGGAAAATTTTCACATTTTTTTGCTTTAAGAAATTCTAATAATAAGGTCTTAAATATTCCATTTCGTATGCTAGATTTAAACACTTCAATTCAATTAGGATATAATTTTGAAGTTAAGTCTTTATTGTCGGCTCAATATCATAATACAATAGATGATTATTTTAATACAAAAAACATTACAGGAGAAGTTAGAGAATTATATGGAACGTATTATTTTAATTCAGGCGAGATTAGTTTTGGTAGAAAATTATTTACATTAGGTAGTGTTGATGAAAATTCGCCTATAGATCATTTTAATCCCTATAATTATTATTATTTATTAATTGGAGGAACAGACAAAAAAGTAAGCGTTGATGCTTTATCGTTTGAGTTTTATTTAGGTGAAAACTATCAGATTAGTGGAGCATATTCACCTGATCATAATACAAATTATTATCCTATGAATGATCCTGAATATTCTTTATCATTACCAACAACACCTAATTGGTATGAGTATTTAGATAATAAAGGAAGTAGCCATGAATCTTATTTATCTTTAAGGCGTTCATCAAATAATAATGAATTTGTTTTATCTTATCTTAGAGGTTTTGACAGAGTATTTTCTTTGTCAGGCTTTACAGTTCACGAATATACTGGTTTTTGTAATGAATTAGCTGGAAATCCATTTTTTCCAACTTGCATTGAACCAGGAGATGTATTATTCCCTGGTGGTAATGGAACCTTCCTTAACCCAGATAAATGGTTTTCATATAGGTTAACTGAATCATTAAATATAGGAGTTGTTCATTTGTTTAATGATTTTACAATAAGGACTGATTTTGCAATATTTCATTCTTTTGATAGATATAATAAAAATGATTATTCAAATTTTCAGCATACACAGGATATTGTATTAGATACTGAAAATGATCCTTTTGGAAATTGGTATAATGCTTTTCATGAAGGAATTGATATAGATGGAGATGATATATATGATGAATTTTATGCTCCTTTAGAAGAAGATGTAATATACTATCAATTGACATTTCAATTAGAATTACCTCTTCCAAATGATTGGCAATTTAATATGCAGTATTTTCAATACAAGTTAGGTAGCTATAAAATAAATGAGTATACATTTGATGATACTGAAATAAATATAAATCAAGTGGTTCTTAATTTAAAAGATGTGATTAATTCAAATGGAGATTTATTTGTACCAGGGTTTGGTTCTTCAATGGCAACCTTAACTAAAAAATCAATATTATTAGGATTTCAAAAATATTCATTAGATAATCGATTGAAATCATCATTTACGTCATTTTTTGACTTAGATGAAGGAAAAGGTAAGTTGATTTCTTTAGAGGTTGAATATGAATTAAATGACAACTTAAATATATTGTTTGGAGGTACTAAAATTGTAGGAGATGAATCTATCGTTTCTGAAAGTCTTGTTGATCCTGGATACACATTTAATCTTATGGAAGATTTTTCTCATAATAGAATCCAATTCAATTATTATTTTTAATATGAATATTAAAATTACTGGAATAGGTTATTATTTACCAGACACTATAGAGACAGCTAGGGAATTATCAAAAAAAATAAAGAAATCTGAAGATTGGATTATATCTAGAACAGGTGTTAAAGAAAGGCGTATTTCATCATTAGATGTAGATCATATGGGAGCATTGGCTGCTAAAAAAGCTCTTGCTACTGTAAATGATTCCCCAGATTTAATTTTAAATGCATCAGGTGTTGGTAAGCAGGTTATTCCTGATACTTCAGTGTTTTTTCAAAAAGAATTAGGGTTTGATGGAATTCCTTCATTCTCAGTTCATGCTACCTGTTTATCATTTTTAGTAGCTTTAAATGTTGCTGCTAACTTTATTCAACAAGATTCTTACAAAAGGATTCTTATTATTTCATCAGATAGAGGGACAAGAGGTCGTAATTTTAATGAGCCTGAAAGTGCAGCATTGTTGGGAGATGCAGCAGCCGCAGTTGTTGTTGAAAAAACAAAGGATAATGAATCTTCTTCACTGCTTGATTTTTCAATGAATACTTGGCCTACTGGATCACATTTAACAGAGGTTAGAGGTGGAGGTACAAATTTACATCCTCATGATGACAAAACAACATTTGATGACAATTTATTTTCTATGAATGGACCAATGATATATAAAATGGCAAGAAAAACTGTATATCAGCAAATACAAAAAGATTTAAATAAGCATCATTTAACTACAAATGATATTGATGTATTAATCCCTCATCAAGCTTCTGGATTAGCAGTTAAAGCATACTCTAAATTTGGAGGATTTGATGAATCTAAAGTGGTAAATATTATATCAGAAACAGGTAATTGTGTGGCAGCTTCTATTCCCCTTGCTTTAGCAATAGCTTATGAAAAAAATATGTTTAAACGTGATGATCTTTTATATTTTGTAGGAACTGGAGCTGGGCTTTCAGTTGCTTCTGTTTTATTACGTTATTAATCTAAAATAATATTTACAAGTGCAATAATATCTACAACATTAATTGTTCCATCATTATTTAAGTCTGCAACACATAGTTGAATATCTGTTGGTTCAGATGGATCTAAAACAATATTTACCATTGAAATAATATCTGTTACATTAATTGTGTCATCATTATTCAAATCACCTTGGGTGCATTCTTCCTCACATTCTTGTTCTAACGTGATTTCAAATGTATAATATAATGGATCTATTGCACTATTAAAATTTGAACTATTTAAAACACAATCAGGTATATTATCACATAGTTGATTTCCCCCAGCTGCAAAATAAGGTATAAATCCGTAATCATCACTATCCCAATTTAAATTTAAATTACAAAAAGAATCAGGAAGCTGTGTTAGGTTATTACCAAAAATCCATAGATACGTTAATCCATCAAGGTTTCCAATGCTTTCAGGTAAATATTCAACCTCATTATAACCTATATCTAACCAAAATAAGTTAGATAAATTTCCAATATTATCAGGAATTGATGTTAGCTGGTTAAATGGTAACACTAAATAAAATAAATTGCTTAGGTTTGTAATTGAATTTGGCAACTGAGTTAATGAGTTGTAATCAAGATATAAAACGCTCAATTGAGACATGTTTTCAATTGATTCTGGGATATTTGTTAGGTTTACTAGACCTCCTTGATAGTAATCTCCAGCTTCAAGTCTTGTAATTCTTCCATTATTCCAATTTTGCGTGCCTAAATGTATAGGTGATTCAACTGATAGGGAATTAACAGTTATTATATCATTTAATGAGGATATATCAATATTATTAAAGCATGAACTTCCATCTAGTACAACAGTTGAATTAGGAATTGTATTGTAAAGTGTATACCCATCTCCACATTCATTGCAGGGAAGTGAGCTATTTCCATTACAGATCCCACATACATCTAATTCAGCGTTTCCACCACAAATATCTTCACAATCAATCACTGAACTTCCTCCACATACACCAGCGCAATCTTCAATTGCAGAGCCATCACATGTACCAGCACAATCTAAAACTGCTGTACCACCACATGTACCAGCACAATCTTCAGTAGCATTTCCACCGCATACTCCTAAGCAATCTACAGGGTCAGTACAACCATTTAAGTAAATAGTAATATTTTTTTCAAGATCAGGTCTATGCTCTGGTACAATTTTAATGGTAACAATATTCTCTATTCCAAATATACCAATGTTTAAATCATAAGATTTTGATTCATTTACATCGAAATAATTACCATTTTCATCGCTAAATCCACCCCACGGACCATTATTAGTACTAAAGTAAATGAGATATCTTTCTGAAGAAGAGCCTTCATTAAATAAATTTAAAGTTATAGTTTCGTTTTCTAGGTTATCTATATAATTAGTTCCTGAATCTGTATACATGTCTTCAATAATTACGCTAAATGCAACAGGATATAAACCGGAAACTCTATTTGCACGATATACTGCGCCATTAGGTAATTGTAGGTTTAATTTCCCTTCCCATATATGATTATTGTTTGCATCAACTTCTAAAGCTGTTCCACCATCTCCAACAGTTACTATTAGATAGTTTCCATTATCAAGTTTTTGAACATTGCCTGAGGCAAAACCAAAATATTCTTCTGGAAGAGAGTACTCCCATATTATATTTGTTGTACAAGCATTATTATTTTCGTTGACTTCAATTTCAAGACCTCTAGATGTTGGATAATCAGTTTGTAGTAATAATTGACTTATATTTCCATTATCAAGTGTAATAATATTCCCATCATCAGTTAATGTTATACTATGTTGCCAACTAAAACCAATATCTTGTCCGCAGTCAACATCACCAGAGGGTAGATCTAAACCCATATTCCAAACAACATTTTTTGTGTTATAATCTATTTTAGTGATTCGTGATAAATGACGAGATGATAAATAAATATATTCTAAATTTCCTAATTCATCGTAAGTTGGATAAAATGCATTTGCATGAGTCCAATCATATCTATTATTTCCAAATCCTTCAAACCAGCTTGAACCTAAGGTATCATAGTCTAGCATACTAAAGTAATCAAACGTATCCCATTCCCATATGATATTTTTTGTATCTTTATCCCATATAACAATCTTATCACCAACCCATGGAAATTCATTACTTCCATCACAGTTATATCCTTGAGATTGATATAAAGGTGTCCATGGGCCACTAGGAATAGGACCTAGCTCTATAGTTTCAATTAAGCCCATATAATTACCATTAGGCAATTGCAATAGCTCGTGATGAAGAAACTCATCATTTGGTTCTTCCCATATAAATTCATTATCAATTGAAAATTCAATGCCAGGAAGATAATTTTCTATATCATTATTAACATAACAGCCAAATAGTTGACCATAATAATCAAGGCTGTAGTAAACAATGTCAGTATTTCCTGTATTCCATATTTCATTACCATTTTTATCAATCATAGCTGAATAATAATTAAAGAATGAACTGAAAATGGTTGTACCATCTTGGTAAGAGTTTGTATCATTAATAATTGAGTATGCATCAGACCGTTTTGAACCAGTAGAAAAAGAATTAGTATTGCTCCAATTACCAGATGTTCCATCTAAATATTCAGGTCTTACTTTCCAATAATAATTTGAGTCCCAATTAATATTATCAGTATCTATATATATTAATGAGTTGTTATTAATAATAATTGGATTTGAAAATTCTGAATTTGTATCTAAATAGAAGGTATAAGATTTAGCATTAAATTCTTGTTCCCACTCAAATAAAACATGTGTATAGTTTAAGGTACTATCATTAGTAGGTGAAATTAATGATCCAAATATACTATTAAATAAAAATATTATTAAAAATATGTTACTATATATATTCATGATATAAAATTAAACTTTATTATTAATTAATAAATGTAATAAGATGTTACTCATTTGACTATAAATCCAGGATTTAAAAGATTTTGTTTGTTGTATTTCAATTCCCTGTTTGTATTAATGTTAAATATATTTCCACCAGCAAATTTAACAACAGCATGGGCGGCACCTGTATCCCATTCCATAGTAGGTCCAAATCTAGGATAACAGTCAGCTGAACCATCTGCTACAAGACACATCTTTATAGAACTACCCATCTTTACAAGTTCATACTGTTTGAATTTTTTCAAATATTCTTCAAGTTTAGGGTTGTTAGCATGTGATCTGCTCGATACTACCTTAACTATCGAATTCTCATTGTCCTTAACCTTTATTTTACTAGACTCATTGTTTTTATAGATAAACGAACCTGAATCACTAGAACCATACCAAGTTATATCTAGAACTGGAGCATAAACAACACCTAGTATAGGTGAGCCTTTATCAATAAGAGCAATGTTAACTGTAAATTCACCATTTCTTTTTATGAATTCTTTAGTACCATCAAGAGGATCAATAAGCCAGAATTTATCCCATTTTTTTCTAGTAGAGTATGGTACATTTTTTTCTTCCTCAGATAAAATAGGAATATTTAAGTTTAATTTTTTAATCTCATTTATAATAACTTCATTTGAAGCCTTGTCAGCAATAGTTAAGGGCGAATTATCATCTTTAAATTCAATAGAATCTGAGAAGTCATTTGAATTATATATATCAAGAATTTTATATCCAGCTTGCTGAGTAATAGAAATAATATTATCTAATAAAATTTTATTGTTCAATTTTATTTAATTAAACCTTCTTTTTCTAAATATATTATAACTTTTTGTACAGATTCTTCAGGTGTCATTGATTTTGTATCAATTATTAACTCAGGATTTTCAGGGATTTCATATGGGTCATTAACTCCAGTAAAACCTTTTAATTCACCTGACATAGCTTTTGCATATAAACCTTTAGTATCTCGTTTTGCACATTCTTCAAGAGAAGTTGAGATATAAATTTGTATATATTTACCATGTTGTTCGATTAGCCTTCTATTCTCAACTCTTGGATTTTTAAAAGGAGCAATAGGTGCACATATAGCAATACCACCATTTTTAGTTATTTCACTTGCAACATAACCAATACGTTTTACATTTATATCTCTATGTTCTTTCGAAAATCCAAGTTCACTAGATAAGTGTGTACGAACAATATCTCCATCTAATAATGTCACTTGTCTATTCCCTTGTTCTAGCAGTTTAACTAGAACACCATTTGCTATTGTTGATTTTCCTGAACCAGATAGGCCTGTAAAAAATATAGTAAACCCCTGTTCATTAGTAGGTGGGTATGATTTTTTTAATTCTTTAACAATTTCAGGATATGAAAACCAATTTGGAATTTCTTGTCCGCTTTCTAGTTTTTTTCTTAACTCTGTTCCTGATATATTTAGAGTTTTTAAATTTTCAGGTACAGATGATATCTCCATATATTCATCTTTATCTTGTACGTAAACCATCATTTTAAATGGAACCATTTTTATTCCAATCTCATCTTGATACTTAACAAGTAATTCCTGTGCATCATAAGGTCCATAATATGGGTTGCCATCTTTATCATTTCCAGGCCCTGCATGATCTCTGCCAATAATTAAATGAGTGCATCCATAATTTTTTCTAATAAGTGCATGCCATAAAGCTTCTCTTGGGCCAGCCATTCGCATAGCTAGAGGTAATAAGCTGAGAGTCGTTGTGCCTTTAGGGAAATACTTTAATATTTTTTGATAACATCTAACGCGTGTATAATGATTGACATCTCCTGGTTTTGTTGGCCCCACTACTGGATGGATTAATAAGCTAGCATTATTTTCAATAGCTGCTCTATAGGCTATTTCCTTATGTGCTCTATGCATAGGGTTTCTCGTTTGAAAAGCTACAATATTTTTCCATCCCATTTTTTGGAATTGTTCCTTTAATTCTTTTGGTGAATGTCTTAATAATTGAAAGTCATAATGATGGGGCTGCTGTGCATGCTTTATAGAACCCCCAATATAGTAATTATTTGTATTATTTATTAAATTGTAAACTCCAGGATGATGAGTATCCTCAGTACCATAAATTGCTTTTGCTTCTTTTACTTTATCAACTTTCCAAATATCATCAATTGTTAGGATTGCAATAATGAATCCTTCTTTATCTCTTAAAGCAATATCTATTCCATTTTTTAAGTTGTTAGAATTAATAGTTTCATTAGATACATCAAGTGTAATTGGTATAGGCCATAAATCACCATTAGATAATCTCATATTATTGAGTACTGAATTGTAATCTTTTTTATTTAAGAATGATTTTAAAGGAGAAAATCCACCGTTTAATATCAATTCTAAATCGCATAACTGTCTTTCATTTAAAGTAAGACTAGATAGCTTTACTGCTTCTTTTTTCAATACTTCAGTAAGTTGATCGTAAGAGTAGATGTTTTTCAAAAATAACTCCTTAATTTTATAGTTTAAAATTACTAACAATTAATTATTATTTAACTATAATGATTTTAATAAATGTATTAGTTTATTATTATTGATAATTTAATAATTTTTATTTATGAAATTTTTTCTTGCCATCGATATAGGTGGTACTACATTTAATACAGGTTTATTTACTCAGTCTTTCAATCGCATAGCTTTATCGAATAAAGATAAAATTCGAAATTATAAGAATAGATATGAGATAGTTGATGCAATTGTTAATCAGATATCAACATTAATTATAGATTCAGATATAAATAAAACAGATATTATAGGATTAGGAATTGCTTCACCGGGCCCCTTAGATCCTAAAAAAGGTATCATATTAAACACTCCCAATCTTCAAGTATTTCAAAATTATTCTATTTGCAATGATTTTACTAAGAGATTAAAAATAAGTACATTTTTGGAAAATGATGCAAATTTATTTGCACTAGGAGAATGGCATACTGAATATAGAAAAAAAAATGTTATTTTAGGTTTGACTTTAGGAACAGGACTTGGATTTGGTCTTACAATTAATGGAGAAATGTTTACTGGTGGTAATGGAATGGCTATGGAATATGGTTTATCTCCATTTGAATGGGGTATGTGTGAAAAAAATGTCTCTATTAGGTATATTAGAAATAGAGCTAAAGAATTATATGGCAAAGAATTAAGTCCAAGAATTGTTGAGGATTTATGGCACAAGGGTGATTCTAAGGCTATTAAAATATATAATGAATTTGGAGAATATCTAGGAATTGTATTGTCCCATGTTATTAATATGATTGACCCTCAAATTATTACGGTTGGTGGCGGTCTTTCTAAGGCCTTTGAGTGCTTTGAAAAAACAATGATTATGAAAATAAAGGGACATTGTCCATCTTTCAATCAAAATAAAATTATTATTTCTCCAAGTAAATTAAGAGAACTGTCAACGATGGTTGGTGCGTGCATAATGGTTGAAAATAATTATAAATAGTTATGATATCAAATAATACAAAGATTATAGCAACAATAGGTCCTTCATGCAATAACTCTGAATTAATTAATAAAATGATTAAAAAAGGAATGAATATTGCTAGGTTAAATATGGCTCATAGTACTAATGATAAAGAGATTGTAGAGTTGGTTAGTATTATTAGAAAAGAAGCTCAAAATGTTGGGAAATATGTAAGTATTCTTATGGATATAGCTGGTCCAAAAATTAGAATTAATTTACCAAGTCAATCTAAATTAAAAATTGTTAAAAATACTATATATTCATTAGGCTATTCTATTAAAAATGAAATCCAGATTAATATGGATCTTAATTTTAAAAAAGTAAATAATTCAAAATCTCTAGTTAAAGTAGATGATGGTAAAATAATTTTCAAAGTATTATCATCGTTTAAAAATGTACTAAGCTTAAGAGCATTGAATAGCGGTGTTATTACATCAAATAAGGGAATTAACTTTCCTGGTATTGAATTAAATATTCCTCCTTTAACAAATAAAGATAAAAAGCATATAAAATTAGGATTAAAATTGGGGATTGATTGGTTTGCTTTATCTTTTGTTCGATCTAGGAAAGATTATAACACTTTTGTTGATATATATAAAAAAAATCAGTATATCCCTATCATTGCTAAAATCGAAAAACCTGAGGCTGTAGATAATTTAGAACAAATCATAAAATCCTTCGACGGCATTTTAATTGCAAGAGGTGACCTCGGAGTTGAAATGTCTCTAGCTAAATTACCCGTAATACAGAAAAAAATTATTGAAAAATGTAGAATCGAACATAAGCCTCTGATTTTAGCAACTCAAATTTTAGAATCCATGATTAATTCACCAATGCCAACAAGAGCAGAAGTAAATGATGTTGCCAATGCCGTTTATGAGCAGGTTGATGCTGTAATGCTTTCAGGAGAAACAGCAATTGGAAAATATCCTACAGAAACTGTTAGTATTATGCGAGAAATTATCTTAGATGTTGAAAATGATGGGGATGCTTACAAATCAATTATATATAAAAAAAATAATGTTAATCTTAGGTTTGCAATTGGAAATGCCGTTAAAACGATATCTGAAAATTTGAATATTGATGCAATTGTTGTTATGACAGAGTCTGGATCGTCATCTAAAGTTGTATCTCATTTTAGACCTCAAGCGAATATTTTTTCAATGAGTCCACACCTTAATATTTGCAATAGAATGTCATTGTTTTGGGGTGTAATTTCCATACAAACAAAAAAATTCAAATCAACAGATGAAATGCTTATTCACTCTGAAAGAATATTGTTAGATAAAAAATATATAAAAAAGGGACAAACTTTTGTAATGACTGCTGGTATTCCTGTAGGAATTACTGGTTCAACAAATATGTTGAAAATACAAGAAGTTGAAAAATAGAAAAATTAAATATAGAAATGTTATAGATTTGATATAAGATAGAATAGGTAGATCAGGCTAATTTATAAAAGTCAACCAATCAAAATATTTAGATTCTTTTCCCCTGACAACATTGTAGTATTTATCTTGTAATTTGAGAGTTAATTTGCCAGCATTGCCATCATTTATAATATGATCATCTATTTGTCTAATTGGAGTAACTTCAGATGCACTCCCACAGTAAAAAACCTCGTCTGCATCAAACAGCTCATCTTTTGATATATTATCAATTTTATATTTAAGTCCCATGTCTTTAATTAGTGTAAATAATGTTGATCTTGTTATTCCCATTAAAATATTTGAGTTCTTATCATTTGTATGAAATATACCATTTTTTATTATAAAAATATTTTGGCCAGAGCCTTCAGCGATTGAATCATCCTCATTCAATAGTAAGGCTTCATCAAAACCTCTTGATTTAGCATCTTGAACTGCTAGCATAG
>CAJWAW010000002.1 GCA_913020255.1 uncultured Fidelibacterota bacterium
ATTTTTCACATCTCCTAAGCATATTGAAATACAAATAATTTGCGATAAAAATAATCATGTTTACTCATTGCTTGATAGAGAATGTTCAGTTCAAAGAAGACATCAAAAAATTATTGAAGAATCACCTTCCCCGATATTGTCTAGGGATATTAGAGATAAGATGTCAGAAATATCTGTAATGGCTGCTAAGGAGATAGGTTATATTGGAGTTGGAACAATTGAGTATTTGTATGATACGAATACAAATAATTTTTATTTTATGGAAATGAATACAAGAATCCAAGTTGAACATCCAGTAACAGAAATGATTTTAAACTATGATATTGTTAAAAACCAAATAATGTGCCATTCAGGTTTATCATTACCAGATTGGTTGGCAAATATCCAACCAAGGGGTCATTCCATTGAATGTAGAATAAATGCTGAAGATCCATCAAGAAATTTCATGCCTTCTCCTGGTTTAATATCAAGTTTACATTTACCAGGTGGTAATGGTGTAAGAGTTGACACTCATATTTATGCTGGCTATACAATACCTCCAACTTATGATTCAATGATAGCTAAGATTATTGTTCATGCACCATCTCGAAATGAAGCTATTAAGAAAATGTCTGGTGTTCTTGATGAATGCGTTATTGAAGGGGTTTCAACTACTATCCCTTTTCAGAAACAAGTACTACAAGATGAATTATTTTTAAATGGACAATATACCACAGGTTTTTTAAATACATTTGAATATAAGGAGAATTTAGATGAGTAAAGATAAGTTTTTATACACAAAAGATCATGAGTGGATAAATAAAGATGGGGATGTAGCTTATATTGGTATTACAGATTATGCTCAAAGTGAGCTTGGTGATATCATTTTTGTTGAATTGCCAAACGTAGGTGACTCATTTTCAATGGGTGATGTTTTTGGAACAATAGAAGCAGTGAAAACTGTAGCAGATTTATTTATGCCTGTATCTGGTACAATCGTAGATATAAATAATAAAATTGAGGATGATCCTGATCTTATAAATTCAGATGCTTTCAATACTGGTTGGATTGTTAAAATTAAAATCGAAAATAGTGATGAGTGCCTTGAATTATTAAATGAAAAAGATTATTTAAAGATTATCAATGAGTAATATACCACTAACAAATGATGAAATTGAAAAGATGCTTAAATCATTAAGCATGAATAAATTAGATGATTTATTTGATATAGTACCAAATAAATTTAAATATGATATTGAAAAGATATCTTTAAAAGAAAGCTTAAGCGAATTTGAACTTTCTAACAAACTTAACCAAATATCAAGTAAAAATTTAAATGCAAATAATTCATTATTTTTTATGGGTGGAGGCTCTTATGATCATTACGTGCCTCGAGTAGTAGATACTTTATCTAGTAGATCTGAATTTTATACTGCCTACACACCTTACCAACCAGAGGTCAGTCAAGGAACTCTACAATATTTGTATGAGTTCCAATCGATGATATGCTCTTTATCAGGAATGGATGTTTCTAACGCATCTTTATATGATGGAGCTTCTGCGTTAGCTGAAGCTTGTATGATGTCAATTAAACATACAAGAAAAAATAAAGTTTTAATATCTTCTATGGTTCATCCTGCATATATCGACGTAGTGAATACTTATCTAACACCTCAAAATATTAAAATTTCTACTATAGGAAATGTAGGTGGAGTTACATCCATTAATGATATAAAAAATAAAATGAATGATGATGTTGCATGTGTGGTAATTCAATCTCCAAACTATTATGGATTATTGGAAGATTGGGATTCTATCAGTAAAACAAAGAATACTTCAATGCTAATTGGCGTATCTGACCCACTATGTTTATCAGTTTTAAAATCACCCGGTGATAGTGGATGTGATATTTTCGTAGGAGAAGCTCAAACTCTTGGTAATTATATGCAATTTGGCGGACCTAATATAGGGTTATTGTCATGTAAAGAATTTTTAATGCGAAAGATGCCTGGAAGAATAATTGGTAAAACTAATGATATTGAAGGAAAGCAGGGTTTTGTGATGGTTTTACAAACAAGGGAGCAGCATATACGTAGAGATCGGGCAACCTCTAATATTTGTACAAATCAAGGATTATTGGCATTAAGATGCACAATATACCTATGTTTATTAGGAAAAAAAGGCTTGCCTAAAGTGATGCAATTATGCTTTAATAATGCTCAATATGCAGCTAGTTTAATAGAAAGTGAATGCAATAGTTTTAATTTGTATAAAAGTAAAAGAAATTTTCTTAAAGAGTTTGTTATAGAAGCTGATATTTCTGCTAAAAAAGTTCAAAATGATGCTATTAATAAAAAGATTCTAATTGATAGGCCACTCAATGATAATGATGATAATAAAATATTATTAGCTTTTACAGAAAAAAGAAATAAAGATGAAATTGATCAATTGATAGAATTTTTTAAATCATATGGATAATTACTATAATCATAAAGAAATTGAAAAAAAATGGCAGGATTATTGGGAAAAAAATAAAATCAATGATGTTGACTTAAGTGATTTTAAAAATAAAAAATACATACTGACGATGTTTTCCTATCCATCCGGTGATAAGCTTCATATTGGACATTGGTATAATTTTGGACCTGTAGATACATATACAAGATTTCTCAAAATGAATGGTTTTAATATATTTCAGCCTCAAGGTTTTGATGCCTTTGGATTACCAGCAGAAAATTATGCTATAAAGAATGGTATTCATCCCAGTCAAAGTACAAAGAAAAATATTGATACAATGAGAAAGCAATTAAAAGCAATAGGGGCCATGTATGATTGGAGCAATGAAGTTATTACATGTCAGCCTGAATACTACAAGTGGACACAGTGGCTATTTCTACAGTTATATAATAATAACTTAGCATACAGAAAAGAAGCTATGGTTAATTGGGATCCAGTAGATCAAACCGTATTAGCAAATGAACAGGTTTTGTCAGATGGTACATCTGAAAGATCTGGAGCAAAGGTAGTTCAAAAGGCATTAAAACAATGGTTTTTTAAGATAACTAAATATGCTGAAGAGTTATTAAACTTTAGTGATATTAATTGGCCTAGTAAAACAGTTGCAATGCAAACTAATTGGATAGGTAAAAGTGAAGGCGCTAATATTACTTTTAAACTTGATGGAGTTGAAGATTTTATTGAAGTTTTTACAACAAGGCCTGATACATTATTTGGTGTTACATATATGGTTATATCCCCTGAACATCCAATCGTTGAAAAATTAAATCTTCAAAAAAACAAAGAAATTTACAATTACTGTGAAAAAGCAAAGCATAAAAGTGAACTTCAGAGAACTGATTTAGATAAAGATAAGTCTGGAGTCTATACAGGGTTTGATGCAATAAATCCTATTAATAATATAAGTATACCAATATGGATAGGTGATTATGTATTAATTTCATATGGAACAGGTGCAATAATGGCAGTACCAGGTCACGATCAGAGAGATTATGATTTTGCAAAAAAATATAATCTTGATATTAAAAAAGTTGTTGATGACAATAATGGTGTATCGATTGATAATCAAGCATTTACAGATTATGGTTTTTCAATAAATTCTGATTTTTTGAATAAATTAGATACAGCTAGTTCAAAAATTAAAATGATTAAATACTTAGAGAATAGTAAGATTGGCAAGAGAAAGATAACATACAAGTTGAAGGATTGGCTTATCTCAAGGCAAAGATATTGGGGTGCGCCAATACCAATAGTTTACGATCCAGATGGTCATGCGCATCCTATACCTGAAAAACATTTACCTTGGTTATTACCTAATGATGTTGAATATAAACCTAAGGGTACGTCTCCTTTGGGTTCTTCGAAAGAGCTTGTAGATAGAACTGAAAAAATATTTGGTAAGGGGTGGACTCCAGAGATAGATACAATGGATACATTTGTGTGTTCATCTTGGTATTATTTGCGCTATGCTGATTCAATCAATAATAATGAACCATTTTCAAATGGATCTTTAAAATGGCTTCCTGTCGACCACTATATTGGAGGATCTGAGCATGCAACAATGCATTTACTGTATGCTCGCTTTATAACTAAATGCTTAAGAGACTTAAAATTTATTGACTTTAGTGAACCTTTTTTACATTTATTTCATCAAGGTATGATAACTAAAGATGGATCAAAAATGTCTAAATCTAAAGGTAATACAGTTTCACCGGATAAATTTGTTGATGCATATGGATCTGATACATTTAGATGTTATCTTATGTTTATGGGTCCATTTGATGAGGGTGGAGATTGGAATGATAAAGGCATTACTGGTATAGATAGATTCTTAAAACGTTCTTATCGTTTAATATCTAATGAATCTTTAAATGTTGCTCATGATAATGAAGATGAATATATGCTTCATAATACGATAAAACTAATTACTGATAATTTACATGTTATGAAGTTTAACACATCAATTAGCAAGCTGATGGAACTTGTAAACTATTTTTATGAAAAAGGGTTATCCTTAGAATATAAAAAGATTTATGTGAAATTATTATCTCCATTAGCACCTCATCTCTCTGAGGAATTATGGTCTTTATTGGGTAATGAGAAGTCTGTATTTAATAATACTTGGCCTAAATATGATGAATCTAAAACTAAAAAAGATAATGTCAAAATTGCTGTTCAAGTTAATGGAAAGGTTAGATGTACCGTAATCATTGGATTAAATGATGACAAGGAGTCAATTCTTATGATTGCTAAAAGTAATACTAATGTTCAAAACTACTTAAATAACAAAAAAATAATTAAAGAGATTTATATTCCAGGAAAAATTATAAATTTTGTTGTAAATTAATCACATGAATACTAATCCATTACTTCTTAAAAAAACAAATAATTACAACTCAGTACCATTTAAGAACATTAAAGTTGAGCATTTTATACCTGCTTTAAACAAATCAATTTTAGAAGCAGAAAAAAATATATCTAATATTGAAAATTGTGTTGAAGAACCTTCATTTTCTAATGTTATTTTACCTATTGAATCTGCATTTGATACAGTTGAGTATATAGTAACAGTATATTATCATTATTTCGCGTCAATTGCTAGTGATGATATAAGAAAGCTAGTTTCAGAAATAAGTTCAATTAGTACAAAGCTAAATAATGATGTTTATTTAAATGAAAAATTATTTAAAAAAATCAAGTATGTATATAAAAATAAAGAATCTAATAATTATAACTCTGATGATTTAAGACTTCTAGATGAAATATATAGCTCATTTATTAGAAATGGTGCAAATTTAAATCAAGTTGATAAAGCTAAATATCGCACACTTACAGAAAAGTTATCACAGCTAAGTCCTAAATATTCAAATAACGTATTAAATGCAACAAATAAAATAAATGAATATTGGATAGATAATGAAGATGATTTGATTGGTATTCCTGAAAATGCCGTTGAATCTGCTAAGTTGTATGCAAAAAGTAAAATGAAAGAAGATTTGTGGTGCTTTACGTTAGATACTAATTTTGGTATTTTATTGAAGTCTTGTAAAAACAGAGCAATTAGAGCAGAAGTTTATAAGCTATATGGATCAAAATGTAATGGGGGGGAGTTTGATAATTCTGATAATTTAAAATTAATATCAAAATTAAGACATGAGAAAGCCAATTTATTAGGATATGATACGCATGCAGATTATGTTCTAGATAGGCGAATGGCAAAAAATAAAAAAAATGTATATAAATTAATTGATGATTTAATTAAACCTTCATACAAAGCTGCTTTAGATGAATATAATAATTTAAAAGAGTACGCTCTAAATAAAGATAATCTCAAAGAATTAGAGCCTTGGGATTTGCAGTATTATAGCAATTTATATAAAATGGAAGTATATAACTTTGATGAGGAAGTGCTTAGGCCATATTTTCAATCTGAGAATGTAATTCAAGGTGTATTTGAAGTCGCTAATAAATTATACGGATTAACTTTTAATGAGCTTCAAGAGGTTGATAAGTTTCACAAGGATGTTAAGGTGTACGAAGTTAAAGATTACAATGAAGAATTTATTGGATTGCTTTATGAGGATATATACCCTAGATCTACTAAAAGAGGTGGTGCATGGATGAATCAATTAAGATCACAGGGTATGTCTTCTGGTGAAAAAGAATATCCACATGTAACATTTAATTGTAATTTGACAAAATCTACTACATCAAAGCCTGCCTTGCTAAGTCTTTCAGAGGTAAGAACTATTTTCCATGAGTTTGGTCATTGTTTACATGGATTATTAACAGATGTTAAGTATAAGTCTCAAGGGGGTATGAGCGTATATTGGGATTTTGTTGAATTACCATCTCAGATTTTTGAAAATTGGCTACTTGAGCCTGAGGTTTTGAATATGTTTGCTAAACATTACAAGACAGGTGAATTAATTCCAAGCGAATATATTGACAAAATCAATGAGCTTAAAACCTATATGTCAGGTACAATGTCCTTAAGGCAATTACAGTTATGCAAAATTGATATGGCATGGCATGATGGCTATAAAGATATTGATAGTGTAGAAGAATATGAAAATTTAGTTTTAAAAGATTGTAAAATATTAGGTCATGTGAAAGGTAATTCAGTATCTTCTTCATTTTCTCATATCTTTAGCGGTGGATATTCAGCTGGATATTATTCATACAAATGGGCTGAATTATTAGAGGCTGATGCATTTGAAAAATTTAAAGAAACTGGTATTTTTAATAAAGATACAGCAAACTCATTTAGAAATAATATATTATCTAAAGGAAATACGGAACATCCTATGAATTTATACGTTAAATTTAGAGGTAGGGAACCTAAAGTTGATGCTTTATTAAAAAAATCAGGACTAGTTTAATTATTAAAATATATTTTATAATTTTTTTTTCATTACTGTTTAATCAAACAAAAAATAATCCTTCAATAGAATTTAGTATTGGAACAAATCACCCAACGGGAGAATTTTCTAAATATGCAGATTCAGGTTTTTCAATGAAGCTGACATACTCTCAAGCTTTCGAAAGAAATGGTCTAATTAAATGGCAAGCTGGAGGGCAATACATTCACTTTAGAAGCAATTCATATTATGATCAGTTTTCTATGGAAAATAGCTATGGTCCTTATGTAGATGTTGTTAATTCTGAACAAGCTTTAGTTCTTAATGGTGGTCTTAGAATCTCAGCATCAAAAGGCTTATTTTCAAAAGGTAATTTTAAGCCGTATATAGGTGGAAGTGTAGGTTTAGCATTTTTTAGTGAAACTACTAAATGGGATTGGGGTAATTCATTTAATGATGATTGCAGTTTAGCTGGCTGGATACTAGATTTAGCTTTCGATACTTTTGATTGCGGAGATGATGTAACTTCAATTTCAAATACATTAGATTCAAGAGTTGAACCTATATTTTCTATTGATATAGGAGGAAATTTATATTTCAAGGAAAATCATAAAACTGGCTTAGATTTTGGAATCAGATATAATATGGTTACAGGTTTAAAGCGACCACAAACCCAATATGAGCTATCTGATGATGATTCAGGAATTCTAGAAAATACTCACGCGTATATATCTAAAAGATTGCAAGCTGATTATTATACATGGTATATAGGTGTTTCTGTAAAATTAGATAAAAGCAATAGATCTAAAAGAAAAGAAGAAAAGAAACGTAGAAGACAAGGTAAGTTAATTTAAATATTTTGTTCAGTATTTATTATTAGACATAATATATATTATCAGCAATTTCTATGTCCGATTTATATTGATTAGAGCCTAATTTATCAGTTACTGCTCCCATAAATAAAAAAATACTTGATGCTAGCAAAAACCCTATAACAAATGATTTTGAGTCTTTCATTTACCCTCCTTTAGATTTAATAATGTGATTTATTTTTTTGAATCTGAGATTTGATATTATCGATGGCCATAACAATAGTTTTTTCAAATACTGATGAATAACATTTTGTAACGTAAGTATTTTTTCTTGATTTGATAATTAATTCAACCTTTTCTGCTCTAGATTCTTTAAGTAATACTACTTTAATGCTTGATATATCCTTATCAAAAGTACTTAGTTTTTCTAATTTTGAATGAATAAGATCCACAAGCTCTGAGCTTGGACTAAAACCTCTAGATGTTAAATCAATATTCATAATTATATCCTTTCTTTAAAATTAGTTTATTAAAATCAATTTAAGCTTTCCGCTAATAATCTACCACTTTTTAAAGCTCCATCAATTGAGGCTTCTTGCGACCAATCACCACAAAAATATAAATTATTTTTAGGATCAAGCTTTGCAATAGTTTTGGGTAGTGAATTTTTTATAGTATAGCTTTTAACTATATTAATATCATTGTGATTTAATTTAGTTATATTTATGAATTCATCTAATAATACTTGATCATCTGCATCTGCGAATAACGTCGATATTGAATAAAGATTATCCTGTTTTGTGCTATACTTTTTTGAAATATTAGTTAGACATTGTATAGAGTTTATCATTAGATGCTCATCAGGAATTAGTAAAATCGATTTATTTAGAACTTTTTTTAAGGAGCTAACATATAGTGTCTTATTTTCATTATAAGAGATATTTACATCGATATCTGTAATATCTTTAATATTATGCAAAGGGCAAGCTAAAATAATTATATCAAAGTCATATGTATCTCCATTTGAAAAAACGGCTGTATTATTATTAACATCTTTTAATTCCATATTGTAATTAATTTTTAAATCAGCTACTTCAATAATTGCTTTTGGTAAATATCGCATTCCTTTTGCAGGGAGGCTTGCTTTTCCAAAAGCAAACTTCTTAAAAATTTTATGAAAAAAGTCTGCTTTAGTTGAAAGTTTTTTAGATAGAAATACTCCTTTAAAAAATGGATTTAGAAATAATTCACGAGATTTCTTTGAAAAAATTTTTTTAAATAACTCCCCCACTGTTTGTTTTTTTAGCTTAGGGTTAATAAACAAAAATAAAGTTTTGATAATATCAGGGATAGTAAAAATGTTAAAGGTATTTGATTTTGCAAATTTTATAGGATGAAATATTGGATTATATACCTTAAGATTACCTTTATTATTAAATATTTCAGCACCAGAATCAAAATATTTTAAATCTAGCTTATTATAAACGTCTAATCTTTTTACTTCATCATAATTGTTTAATAGTACTTGAAAGCCAATATCGCAAATATAACCATCGATTTTTTCAGAAGATACTCTACCGCCAGGCACAGTCCTTTTTTCGAAGATTTTGACATCAAATTTACTTTTATCTAAATAATGAGCACAGGATAAGCCGGACAATCCTGAGCCTATGATTATAATTTTTTTCATGATTACTATTTTATAATTGTTATGATACCAATTTTGTGAAATAAAATTATAATTAAATAACCAAAATCAATTTCATACCATTTAAATGCAAAGTTATTCTTTGTTGGAAATCTGTGGTGATTGTTTTGATAAAGTTCGCCTAACATTAGAAAATCAATAAATAAAGTATTTTTAGATTTATCATGGAGCTTGTTAAAATTTCTATATCCATGTTTATGTCCAAACCAGTTAACAATAAAACCGTGTATCGGCCCCATTAAGATATGAACTGGAATTAATAAATAGAACCATGGATTTGGAGCAAAATAAAAATAAATCCAAATATAAAATATTACAAATGAAATACGTGTAAAGTAAGAATCAGCAAAATTTTCAAAAGTAGACCATCTAGGCAATGATTTATCACCCTTTCTCTGATTTGATAAAATCGTATATTTTCTATATTCATAAGCAGTTTTTAACATAAATGAAAAAATACTTCTAAATCTAAATGGCGAATGAGGATCTTTCTTTGTATCACTAAATTTATGATGATCTCTATGCATTAAAGCATATGCTGATGGTCTTAGAAAAGAAGAACCTTGAGAAAAAAGCGTAACAATAAAAAAAACTTTTTCAAAAAATGGTGTAGTTCTAAACATTTGATGAGATGCGTATCTATGTAAAAAAAAGGTTTGAACGAATAATGATAAATACCAGTGTAAAATAAATATAATAATTATTGGTAGCATATTATTTAGTAAACCTATAATGTGATACACCCCACTCTGTACCTTTTTTAATACCAAACATTACAGCGCATGATAAAAAGAAAATTCTCCATCTTTGAAACCACATTTTTGCATCCTTTTTACCGTATGTATTATTAAATATAGATAATATATCATTCTTTTTACTATCCATTCTCTTCAGCCATGCATAAGATGTCTTTTCATAATGTTGACCATTTATTTTCCATAATGATTCTATTTTCAAGTCATCTTGAAACTGTAGTAGCAGTTTATGCGATGGCATTAAACCTCCACTAAAAAACTCTCTAGCCATCCAGTCTCCTGGACCATTATCAACATATGGGTATACCATTGTATGATGTGAGAAAATATGAACAAATAGCTTGCCATCATCATTTAGGAAATTAGAAATTTTATTTAATAATACTTTATAATTTCTCATATGCTCAAACATCTCTATTGAAACTACTCTATCAAAAGTCTCATCAATGTTAAAATCATTCATATCGCATGTGATAACTTTAATATTATTTAAATTCATTTTTTTACATCTAAGCTCAATATGTTCTTTTTGATCTTTTGAGTTACTTACAGCGGTTATAGATGAATTTGGGTATAATGTTGCCATGTAACATGTAAGGGAACCCCATCCACACCCAAGCTCTAATATTTTCATATTGTCTTTGAGCTCTGCTCTTTTACAAGATAACTCAAGCATATCCTTTTCTGATTGATGTATTGATATATTACTTTTTGACCAATATCCGCAACTGTATTTAAGATAATCACCTAAAACAATATCAAAAAATTCAGGAGGAAGCTCGTAGTGTTGTTCGTTAGCTTTTTCAGGTACAAGTGCAATTGGACTATCTTTAAGTTTTTCAACCCAATATTGATGATGTTCTTCGAGTTTATCAACTCCTAAAGTACTTGCCCATTTAAGTCTTTCTTCGCAAAGATTTTTAATCCCAATTTTAATAAAATAATCAGGTAGTAATCCATTTTCAGCAAGTTTAATTAGATAGTTTAGCATATTTATAATTTAATACTCTTGTTGTTTTAAAAATAAGAATTGATAATCACCTATATTTTTTTCTAAAAAACCAGCTTCACAGTAAGTTAAATAAAATTCCCATAGCCTAATAAATGTATCTGAAAAGCCAAGTTTTTTTACTTCATCAGTTTTTTCTAGAAATGTTTCTCTCCATTTGCTTAAAGTTATAGCATAATGTTTAGTTATATCTTCTAAATCAATAAAATCAAATTTTGTATTCTTTTTAACTATATCTGAAACTTGTGATATTGAAATAAGGCATGATCCAGGAAAAATATATTTATTTATAAAATCTACAGAATTTTTGTAAATATCAAATTTCTGATCATTATATGTAATGCCTTGCATTGCAAATAAACCGCCTTCTTTTAAGAGATTTGATACTATTTTAAAATATGTTGGTACATTTTTATGGCCAACTGCTTCAATCATTTCAATTGAAACAATTTTATCATAAGTGCCTTCCAAATGCCTATAATCTTTATTTACCAAAGTTATTAAATGTTCTAGCTTTAATTTTTTAATAAGTTCTTTTGTATAGATGTATTGCTCATTAGAAATGGTAGTTGTGGTAACTTTGCATCCATAATTTGATGCAGCATGAATTGCAAAGCTTCCCCATCCTGTTCCTATCTCTAATACTGAATCATGTTTTGTTAGTTTTAATTTTTTGCATAACATATCTAGCTTTTTTATAGATGCTTCTTCTAAGGTAGTTTCATTATTATCAAAATATGCGCATGAATAAGTCATAGTTTTATCAAGCCATAGCTTATAAAAATCATTACCTAAATCATAATGCGCCATAATATTTTTTTTACTTCCAAGGATTGTATTACGTTTAGTGTAATGTATAAATTTATTAATTGGGATAAGTAGTTTTGCTACCCCAGAATCTAAGTGTGACATGAGTTTGTGGTTGCGTACCATTATTTGAGTTAGAATAACTAAGTCTGAACATTCCCATAGACCAGCAGCATATGCTTCTGTTGCACCTAGTAATCCACCTGATCCAATAAAAACATAGAAATCAATGCTAATAATATTGATTTCACATTTTAATGATTCAGACTTATTACCTACTTCATAAACATTATTGCCATCTACTATTTTGATATAACCATTTTTGAGATGTTTAAAATTTTTAAGAACATTGTTTTTAAAAATATTACTTAAAAAAGTATTTTTTTTTGAGTTTTTTAAACTATTTGATATATCTCTTATGTTTTTATTTTTCATTTTTTATTACTGTTATATTTAGGGTGATTGTAAAACGTTGCGCCTTTAACCAATAGTATAAAAGCTTGAAAATGTATTTTTAAAAATACACCTAAAGTTATAAATGGAAATCTGAAAGTATAAAGCATTAAATTCCTAAAAGTTAATTTTTTGACTTTTTTTAAGCTTAGTGTAGCATTGAATATTTTTTTATGGTTTTTATAATTGATCATATTAACACTAATATTATCTTTAGGTGTTGAAAAAAACCACTCATAATCATGATCCATACACCAAAATGGACTCACATGAAATTCTTTCTTTAACTTTTGTCTAAATTGCTTATTAGATTTGTTTGAAATAAAATAAGAATGTCTTTCATTCCAAGGTGTATTAGTTACTTCTGCCATGATTAACTCAACATCTGAATCATCTTTATTGTAAATATAATAAAATGTTACTGGATTAAAGCAGTAACCAAAATATCTTAGATGAGTTAATACTCTTATAGGACCATATGTATCCATACCCGTTTTGTTCTTAACTGTTTTCCTAACAGCATCTTCTAATGATAGATGTATATCTCCATGATAATCTTTCCTATAGTATGATACTAATCCAAATTTATTGATATTCCATAAAAAAGACTTTTTAAAGATGCTGTCTATTGTAGATACATCAAAAAAAGTCATAAAAGTGTTATACTTAAATGATCTATTAAAAGGAGTAAATCGCCTATGCCTAATAGTCCCTTCATATATATAGTTATTTATCATAGGTAAACACCAAATTCTTTACAAACATCTAATGCACTATTAACACCATCTTCATGAAATCCATTCCCCCAGTATGCGCCACAGAAATAACTTCTGTTTCGACCATTTATTAATTCTTTAGATGATTGAGCTTTAACAGAATCAACATTAAATAATGGATGATGATAAACTACTTCCTTAATTATTTTATTGTCATCTATTGGTTGATTTTTATTTAACGTAACACAGTACGTTTTGTTTGATGTTAAGTTTTGTAATATATTCATATTATATGTCAGTGTAATTTTATCTTTGTTTTTGGAATCAAGAGAATAATTCCAACTAGACCAAGCAATTTTCCTTTTTGGCAAAATAGATGTATCAGTATGAATAGTTGCTATGTTTTTTTGATATTTGATACTGCCTAATATTTTTATTTCATCACTATTTGGATTAGAAAGTATATTTAATGCTTGATTACTATGATTTGCAAATATAACATAGTCATATATAGACTCATTATTATTAGTTCTTATTATCACATTCTCATCAGTTCTTTTAACACTTGTTACACTATGATCAAGGAGAACTTTACCTTGAATGTTATTTACAATTTTTTTCACGTATTGTTTAGAACCCTTTTTTATAACCCACCATTGAGGCCTTTTAGTAATTTGTAGTAGACCGTGATTATTAAAGAATCTAATAAAAAATTTAGCAGGCATCTTAAGAATTTCTAATGAATTTGTAGACCATATTGCAGCTGCCATTGGCGCTATATACTTATCAATGAAAAAATTGGAATAATTATTTTGTTGTAAATAGTTATGTAGCGTTAGATCTGATGATATTGTATGTAAATCTTTGATGGATTGTCTATTGAACATAATAATAGATTTAATCATGTTTAAAAACATAGGGTTAAAAATATTTGATTTTTTAGCAAATATTGCACTGATCGAATTTCCTGAATATTCAAAGTCTTTAGATACGTCCTTAACGCTAAAACCCATTTGAGTTTTTTGGCTTTCAACCTTAAGTTGATTTAATAAATTTATAAAATTTGGGTATGTATTTTCATTATATACTATAAAACCTGAATCAATGTTTAGTTTTTCTGAATCTTCGTATACAGTATGTGTATGAGTGTGTCCACCAATATAATTATTTTTTTCATAAATCGTAATATCATGTTTTTTATCAAGTAGATAAGCACAAGTAAGACCCGATATACCGCTCCCGATAATTGCAATTTTTAGTTTTTTAGATGTTATTGTTTGTTTCTTCTGCATTTTTCTGAACAATATTTAACATTATGCCAATCTCGTATCCACTTTTTGCGCCAATTATAAGGTTTGTTGCAAGTGAGGCATATTTTAAAATCTTTCTTATTTGGTTTATTTGGGTTGTATATAGTTATATAATTCATCAATAAATATGTTATAATTAAGAATAATTACTGATTATAAATTTAGTTTAAAATATTATCATCAAGCTTTTATTCAATTGTAAAAAAATATAACAAAAGAAGCGTATTGTTAATAGCTACCATGTTAAAAAAAATACATTAACAGTATTAAGATTTTTTGGTTGGTTTTAAAAAAAAATTATATCTTTTTAAAAAGATTTTTTTTCATCAAAACTGAAGATGTTAGGATGCCTGACATTAAAGCACTTGGAAGACCTACGGTCGTAATATCTTGACCTGTCATATAAAGATTTTTAATAGGAGTTTTAGGTTTTAGCCATCTTTGTTCAAATCTAGAAGGTGTATGGTCTGCACCATATAATTCTCCGAATTCATAATGAGCCATGTCACGTGTTGATAAAGGTGATGATAATTCATGGTAGGATATCTTATCCTTTAAGTGTGGGCAATGTTGGTATATCTTAGATATTATACGGTTAGAAAACTCTTCTTTATATTTTTCATAGTTATTCCCTCTTCCTTTCCATGGCTTATCTTCCCATCTTTGAAAATTTTTAAAATTTGTTGGCACGATAGCTTCTAACGTAGCTGTTCCAGGATGCTCTTTATCCCAAGATGGATCTTTGGAGGAAGCAAAAGATATATATGTAACTGGGAAATCTTTTGATTCATCATTCATATAGTTCTCAGTATTGGTGTCGTGATCATAGCTTGGATAAATCCAAAGATTTGTATTGGTTATTCCCAACTCTTTAGCAGTTTTATTAAATCCTACATAAAGACATCCATGACCAAATGAAGGTTTTACAAATTTCAAATTATCCCTGTATGTAGATAGTTCGCTTTCATGACGTAGAAATTTATTTAGTGTATTTTGAATACCTGCGCTACTTATTACGGAATCAGATTGGATTATATCACCATTATCTAAAACAACACCTTTACATATACCATTTTTAATGTGAATTGAGTCTACGCCCGTGCTTATAAATATTTGACCTCCATATTTTTCAATTACTGGTGCAATTGATTCAGATATCATTCTTGAGCCACCTATTGGATAATTAGCTCCATCAAGATAATGACCTGCAATAGCACAGTGCATAGCAAAACTACTTTGTTTTGGTGGTAAACCGTAATCTCCCCACTGGCCTGTTAAAACTCCAATCAGTTTTTGGTCAGATGTAATCTCAGACAGTGCTTCATAAGTAGTTTTGTTAGAGTATTTTAAAAAGTCTTTGCTTAAATATTTATGAAGAAAAAATTCTTTAATACCAGATAAACTTTTTGCAGCAAAAAACTTAAACATAGATTTGTTAATACCTAATACTACATTAATATACTTATCTATGTTTTCAGATTCATTTGGGAAGTAGTTTTTCATAGATTCAATGAATTTACTTTTAGGAGCTATAAAATCGTAAGATTTATCAGGAAAAACTATCCTATCATAGTTATCGTCTGTTTTATTCCATTTAAGGTTGTTTTCTGTAATTTTGTCAAATAGTCTTCTAGAAAATGCTTTTTTTCTATGTACTCCACCAATATAATGAATCCCTACATCCCATTCGTAGCCTTGTCTTTTGAAAGTATGAGTATACCCTCCAATTTTAAAGTGTTTTTCAAGAACAAGAACTTTCTTGCCTTCCATGCCTAATATGGCAGCACTACAAAGTCCAGATATTCCTGAGCCTATAATTATAACATCATACTTATCTGAGACTTTATCAGATCTATATTTTTGGATTTTCATTAATGAAAAATAGTGAAATTATTAGATATATATAAATAAAAATATGTAATATTATTTATATGAAAATTTTATTAATATTATTATTTAGCATGATTGTATCTGAAGAAACGTATAAAGAGCCAAAGTATGATTTAATCAATAAAGATGGTAATATTGAGATAAGACAATATGGAGAATATATTGTTGCAAGAACATCAGTAGGCTCAATTAATAAACATGACAATAATATGTTTAGGACTTTGGCTTCATATATTTTTGGTGGTAATAAAAAAAATCAGTCAATTCCAATGACAGCCCCTGTAACTACCTATGAGGATACAGATTCATATAATATGGTTTTTTATATGTTAGATGCTAAAAATATTAATGATATGCCTGAGCCTAATGGTCAAAATATCTTATTTGAAAATTTTAACCTAGGTAAATGTGCTGTTATAAGCTTTAGTTGGTTTTCAAGTGAATCACGTGTTAATTCTCATACTGATAAGTTGAAGAAGTATCTTAAAGATAATAATTTAACTGCTACATCTTCATTTATGGTAAATAGGTATGATCCACCTTGGAGAATGCCATTTATGCGTAGGAATGAAGTTTTAGTCCAAATTAATTAGACTGTATAGCATTAAGCTCAGTAAGTGTAAGTATATCTAATCCTTTTTTATTTAACCCATCCAAAATTAAATCCATAGCATTATAATTCCATTCTCTTACGCCTTTTTCTGGCATATGAATAATAATTATAGAACCTGGCCTTACTTTATTTAATATATATTTTGCAATCCAGTTTGGATCAGGTATAGCTGTATCATTAGCAAACACATCTCCGAGTACAAGTTTTAAACTATTTTCTTCAATAATTTCATGCATGTTTTTAGACATTTTAGCATGTGGCGGTCTATACCAATTACTTATATTATTTGTATATTTTGATAAAATTGAATCTGTTTGATTTAAATCGTTTTTAAAATCTAAATCAGAAAATTTGTTGTAAGGTATATCATACATATTATGATTGGCTAATTCATGGCCATCAATCAACAAGCTTTCAATATCACTTGGATCAGAATGATACGTATGAGAACCTGTTACAAAAAAAGTAGCATGTGCATTGTATTTATCTAGTAGTATCCTGACATCTTCAAGCATATCACCATTTGGATTATCTACGCCACAAAATCCATCATCAATAGTTAAAGCAACAGCATTTTTAGACTTCATGTGTGATATAGCTTTTGGGTAGGCCAATTTAGAGATATTTCGTGGACCTAGTACAGATACTGTTGACCAAAATATTTTTTTATATAACAGTTTTACTCTACTAATATCGCTTACAGTTTTAGGATCATTATCTCTTCCAAGGTCTACTGTATTTGAATTACCAAATACTAAGCAAATAGATAGAAAAGTAAGTAAGAAAAGTTTACAGCTCTTCAATGAAATCTCTAATATTTGAGAAATAATGATCGCGAGCTACGGCAATTATATCATTATGTCCAGCACCTTCAACTTTAAACAATTTTTTTGTTTCACTAGGACATTCAATCATAATAATATCTGCTTGACTAAATGGTATAATTTCATCTAAATCTGAGTGTATAACTAAAAGTGGTTTAGTATATTTCTTAAATTTTTTCAGGTTTTCAAAACCATCTTGTAGCTTATAATCTATATCTTTAGGATTAATACCCATAAGATTTAGAAGTGGTGTTTCCGTAGCAAAACCACTTTCAATTATGCAGCCATCAATATCTTCATTTAAATTATCAATAATATGTGCAGCTGAGGCGCTTCCTAGGGATCTGCCCATAACAATCGTTGTCCCTGTGAATTTATTATCCCTTAAATGTTTTTTAAGATATTTAAATATTGCAAGTGAATCTGATTGAAGATGGTCTTTTGATGGTGAGCCATTTGATAAGCCATAACCTCTATATCCACATACAATTAGATTAATTCCATAATGATTATAATAATCTGCATGTCCATCGTATTCTTTTGTTAGTTCAGCGTTTGCATGAAAATAAATAATATTAGGTGAATTAATGTTATTTATAAATAATCTAACACCAATATTAGTAGACGTATCTATCGGTATTAGAAGGTCCTTTTCATCAGCAGGTTCACTTGAAATCCTTGGGTAAAATATTGATTGTATTAATTGTTCTTTATTTAAATTCATTTAAAGTATTACATTATATAATAGTTATAAAGAGCTATTTAAATGATCATTAAGTAGTTCCAAGTACGATTCAGGATTTTCTAAATGAACATTATGTGATGCATTATTTACAATATATTGCCTTGCATTATTGTTTAATTTAAGCATAATTCTACCCTCCTTTATATACTTAGTATCATCTTTACCATTAATTATTGTCATTGGAAATTTAAATTTTTGAAATTGGTGCAACATGTAGGGCATATTACCTTTACTAAAAGTTAATAGGGAATGTGATAGTTGTAAATTATTGTGAGATGAGCGAATATCTTGTTGATATGTATACTCTTTAATATTTCTTTCTTGCTGGTTAGTAAAAAGAACATTTTCATCCCATTTGCAGATAAATCTTTGATAATCAGTTTTAATTAGTTGCGATATTTTTCTATCATTTTCTAGAGCTAAAGCTTTCTCTTCACCAGGTTCCATACCAATTGTTGAGCTTTCTATAAACATAGACTTTATAAGCTCTGGATATTTAGCTGCAAAGCATAGTCCAAGCCTACCCCCAAGTGAATACCCACATAGATGTACTTTCTTAAAGCCCATTTTTACAATAAATAAATATAATTCATTAGTAAAATCGTTGAAAAAGTATTTTTCATTAAGATCATGAAATGTGCTTTTACCATGACCTGGAATATCGATTGATATTGAAGGTAATTTAATCTTATCTCTAATAGCTTTCCATGATTTATGTGACCCTGTAAAACCATGAATGAAAATTATGGGGGTACTATCAATATCACGGTCTTTTGTAATAAATAGTGTCGATTTATTTGCTTTTATATACATTATTTGCAATTATCCTTGAACCATAATTTGTACTCATCAGATATTATATTAAAATTATATGATATAATTTCTGGGTTCTCATAGTTGTGAAATTCAAGAATAATGCTTTTAATTTCATTTAAATTTTTTAATGTTGATTTGATTTTTACTAAGTTTTCATCTTCATTAACTATTTTTGAATCCCATGTATATATCGAATTTATATTTTTTATGATTTGTACACATGGTGATAAATTTAAATCTAATAGTTTGTTAGATATTAATTTTGCTACACTAATATCATTTGTTGTGGTTTCAATAATTGCGTACATATTTACGGAAGCTTGAGATTTGGCTTGTCTTTAAAGTTAGGCTTTAAAATAGCTCCATTTTTAGACATTTCATTTTGGACAATCTCAATCCCCTTATCTAATTGATTATCAATTCCCTTAGAAAAATCCTGTGGTAAATTATCTATTTCAATATCAACTTCAGCTCCATAATTTTCAACTCCCCAACCCACATCTTTAAACCAAAAGGAAAATTCAGGTTGAGTAGTAACAGTTCCATCAACTAATGAATTTCTTGGCCAGATTCCTATTACTCCACCCCATGTTCTCTTACCAATGAGCTTTCCTAGTTTCATCATTTTCCATGAATGAGAAAAAATATCTCCATCTGAGCCAGCAAATTCGTTAGTAATAGCTACCATTGGCCCAGCAGGTGATTCTACTGGATAGGGCTCTTCACCCATCCATCTTGTTAAATCAAAGCCTAATCTTTTACGTGCTAACTTACTTAGTAATAACTGAGATATATGACCACCTCCGTTATATCTTACATCGATTATTAAACCATCATAAGAAATTTCAGATAAATAATGACGGTGAAATTCTGAAAAACCTGCTACACCCATATCAGGTATGTGAATGTATCCAATTTTATTTTTAGATTTTTTATGTACATAATCCTTATTGGACTCTACCCAGTCTCTATACTGTAATCCCTTTTGATCTGACAACGTCTTTATGGTTACCATTCGTTTCTTATTAGTTTTTTTAGCAATTATTTGTAATAAAACTTCTGAATTTGTTTCATTAACTAGTAAATGGCCAGGTGTCACTTTTTTAGTAAGGTTTTCATTATTGATTTTTTTAATTAAGTCACCTTCTGCAATATTTAATCCTGGTCTTAAAAGTGGCGATTGAGGGTTTTTCCAAACATCACCTTTGTAAATTTTTATTATCTCATAAGCATTCACTTTACTATTATATTCAAGATCTGCTCCAATTAAACCTTGAAAATAATTTCTCCTTGGCTTGTAATCACCACCCATTTCATAGCAATGCGATGTACCTAACTCACCTTGCATCTCCCATAATAAATCAGAAAATTCAGTTCTTGTTGACAATCTATCTATGAGCGAATGATATCTTTTATATACTTTGTTCCAATTTATTCCAGACATATTTGACACCCAAAAATAATCACGTTGTAACCTCCATGCCTCAGAATACATTTGCTTCCACTCATCAATAGGATTAATTGAAAGCTTAATTCTATTAAGATTGATTAATCCTGATTTTTCATTAAATTTATTGTTCATTAAAATTTCTTTTGATGGAGGAGTCGTAACAGCTATAAGCCTTAGGCTATTGTTGCTGTGAATTAATATTTTATCACCGTAGATATTAAAGCTTGACACCTTTGGCAAAAACAGCTTCTCTTCTCTTGTTTTAAGATCGTAAAACTTTAAATCACCAAATGGCATATCGTGGTTATTATATTTTCTATTTGAAATATAATAAAGTTTATTATCGTTGAAATCTATCGATGACAGAAATGTATTTTCTTTAATTGGAATTTCCATTATTCTATTATCTATATCTTTAAAATTAATTTTTACTGTAACTTTTTTCTTATCTGTATCTTTTTTAGATTTATCGTTTTTATCCTTACTTTCACAAGGTGATGGTAAAAATGGAGAATGAGTATTTTTAGATAAAGCTACTATATATGGCTTTTCACCATTTTGAAAACTTAAGTCAAATTGTATGTTATCATATGTTGGTGTAAACGTTCTTATTGATAAAAATGCAAGATAATTGCCAGAATCATCAAATACTGGTGAAAAATCCTTATTTATAGGCTTAGTTATACTAAAGGACTTTTTAGCTTTTAAATCATAAATTTTAATAATACTACAACGCGAGTTTATTGAGCAACTATAAGCTATATACTTACCATCACGTGACCAATTACAATCAATTGAATCATGCTTACTTCTTTCAATTAACTTTGACTTATCTGTTTTAGAATTGTATATATGCAGCTCATGCTTATGATTTACTATTGCAAAATTATTGCTTTCTGGAGATTTAATCACGTCAATAATTCTACCTAGATTTACCTTTGATGTTTTATATGAAGTTGAAGATAGCGAGTGTAATTCTATATTTTCAGTGTTATTTCTATCAGATACTATAAATAAGTTTTTATTATCATTACAAAACTGTGAATGTTTATATCTAACTCCATCTTTTATACCGTGTTGATGAATTGATCCATTCCAGTTACCAAATGTAAATGATTTACCGCGAGAAACTATATTTAAAAATTTTTTATCATTGCTCAATGTATAGCTTTCTAAATAGCTAGATGCATTAGCATATTTTCTAGATGTTTGAATTTTAGTGCTATTGAAATTAATTTTAGCATTTGTTATAGTATTATTTGCAATACTGTAAACATAGATGTCTGCGCCAGAATGATATACGATACTTTGACCATCAGTATTACAATTTCGAACGTAATAATTTTTATGATTTGTAACTTTTTCAATATGTTTTCCACTTTTAGTAGTTTTGTAAATATTACCTATACCTTCGTGATCTGAAATGAAATAAATTTTATCTTCTATCCACATTGGTGATGTTATATTTCCATTAATATTTAGAAATTTTTTAAAATTTCCAGTGCTATTTATATCAATAAGAAGCTCACCTGCAGTCCCTCCTTTATAGCGTTTCCAACGAGCAGGTTCAGCTGAATTCTTTCCAACGATAGTTCCATGCTTTGATATTGAAATCACAGTACTCATTCCATGCTTTAATGAGGTTGATTCACCACCTCTATAATCAACTTTTCTTAAATCAGAAACTCTTTGCGGACTATCTAGATTGGAAGAGAAATAAATATCGTTATTATGCCATAATGATATTTTATTTATATGTCCACCTTCGTATGTAAGTCTTGCAGACTTGCCTCCATTTGATGAAATTAAATAAATCTCTGTTCCACCATCTTCTGTACCTATATAAGCAATATTTTTTCCGTTTGGAGAAAAGATTGGAGATGATACTAATCCCGTATTATTGGTTAATCTATACGTAGTAGATGTTTTTAGATCCGTAATCCATAAGTCATCATCTGATACAAAAACAATTTTATTTTTGTAAATCGATGGAAATCTATAATAACCTTTCATAATTATCCTCAAATATTATACCTAAATCTAAATAAAAATATTTTTTAAATATTATATATATTTTTAATTTATTTAATCTGTGAGAGTTAAATTATTTTTCAGAACTTTCAACTTATAAATAGGGTTTCTTACTTTCCTATTTCAAAAGTAGGCCTTATTGTAATTTTTTATGATTGAAGGAAACTTGCGATTATGGAGGAGTTACCCACTGTACCTAAAAAAAAGGTCATCTGAAAAATAACTCTCACAGATCATTAACTTTTTTCTCATACATTTTAAATATTTCATGAGTTGTTTTAATTGTTAGTTTGATATTTTCATAATCATCAAAACGCTTTAATACATTTGTATCTTCGTAAATTTTATTTATTAAATTTGATTTTTTATGTGGAATAATTAAATCGTACTGTTTTAGATTTCTATTTACAAAAACTGATATAGAGTCAAGTAATTGATTTATTTTAAGATTGTTTAAAGAAGATATGAAAATTGAATTTTTGTATTTTTCTTTAAGGTATTGAAATAATTTTTTGTCAGTAGTTAAATCAATTTTGTTAAAAACTATAATTGAATCAGTTTCTTGACATTTTAAAAAAGCTAGCGTATCTTCGATTGTTGATATATGACCTGGTATATCAGTTGAATTTACATCAACTAACTTTATAATAAGATCAGCATTTTCAATCTCTCCAAGTGTAGATCTAAAAGAAGCAATTAAATCGTGAGGTAATTTCCTTAAAAAACCAACAGTATCACTAAGTAATATATTTGCTCCATCTTTCAATTTGACTTTTTTAGTTGTAGTGTCCAAAGTTGCAAATAGTTGATCTTTAATATAAGCATCATATCCTGATATTGCTTTTAACAGTGATGATTTACCTGCATTTGTATATCCAGCTAAAGCAACTTTAAATATATTTTTTCTAGATTTTCTTTGTGTGTTTTTCTGCTTTTCTATTGTAAGTAAATCTTTTTTAAGCTTTGTTATATCCTTCCTAAGTAATCTTCTATCAATTTCTATCTGCTTCTCTCCAGGCCCTCCCCTAGTTCCAATTCCACCCATTTGGCGCTCTAGATGCGTCCATTGACCAATTAATCTAGGCATCATATATTGAATTGATGCTAACTCTATTTGTTTTTTAGCTTCAACAGTTCGAGCATGATCATTAAATATATCTAATATTAATTTTGTTCTGTCAATTATTAAAATACTTTCACCAGCAATTTTTTGTATTCTTTTAAAGTATCCAGGTTTTAGCTCATCATTAATAAATAATGTCCTATACTTTAGCTCTTTGCATTGATTAACTATTGCTTTAATTTTACCTGAACCAAAGTAAGTTGACTGGTCAATTTTATTCCTATTTTGTACTATTGCGGAATCAATTTTGTAACCCATTGTTAAAGCCAGCTGTTTCATTTCCTCAATTTCTTCTTGAAGCTCTATTTGATTTGTAGATGGAAGAGATAATGATAATAGTATACTATTAATCATCTTTATATATATAAATGTTAGATAGATACATTTCTATTATAATTAATATTACTAAAATGTATAATAAAATTCTCCAAATTGGGAATCCGCTTATTTGAGATGATATTATTTCGTTAATATCACTTTTTTCATTAATTAATATTGAACTAGGAATGTATTTAAGTATCTCGTCTTCTGATAGTATGTCATCAGTATATTCAATAGGATTAATATTTGCTGAGTAGTCGTATTTGATATTATCATTAAACTTAAAGGAATGAAAACCTGGCTCATTTAGACATATACCATTATTAAAAATAAAATCGGATTTATAGTAATCTACTTTGTTGTTAATTTTATAAAATAAAGTATCGCTTAATATTGATTTATTAAAATCAATATTATCTCCAACATAAAAATTGTTATTTTTATGCTCACTAAATAATAAATGATCAAATAAAGGAATAAACAAAGATGATATAGGAATATTCGATGAATTTAAATCTAAGGGTAGTGAAAATAAATATATTAATAGATTGTCGAAAGTATATTTATTTAATAGAGAATAATTATTAGAAAGTGACAAGAGTGTATTATCAGTTTTTGGTAATTTATAATGATTATAAATTTTATAAGGTTTTTTTTGATCCTTAAAAATATTTTTTAGGAAAATACTATTAATATTAAAATTATCAAGAGTTGCTGGTCGATTTTCAGTTTGAAGCAAACTTATATCAGTTAAGCTTTCGTCATCAAGTATTGAATTTAAAGAAAAATTATCATTTGGAATTAAAAATAATTTTTTTGTTGATTTTTTTAGTGCATTTATTGATATGTTATCTAAGTCTGAGAATCCAAATTTAAACATAAAATCATAATCCTTCTTCTTATTCAATGATATTATACTTTTTGAAGTGTCAATATCAAGATTAACACCAAGATCTTTATATGTAGATAATAAATTATAAATATGCTTAGCATCAGAATAATTGTTGTATAGTAGAGAAGCAGTAAAGATTTCAGGAATATTAATGATAAAATAATATTTCTTATTATTCAAAATAAAAAAACATTTATGTTTACCTGTATCTGCTATAGAGGTTTTAAATATTATTATATCATTAGAACCAGCATCTAAATTTATAAGGTTCTCACCCACCTTAGTATTGTTAATATAAAGATCAATTTTAGCTTCACTTACTGAAATATCAGAAAGATTAGAGCATTGAATGCTAATATCAAATAATTCATTTTTCATTATATTATTTTCAGATATTTTTAAATTATGTAATGATAGTTTGTCTGATTTAATATTATGTTTGTATGAAAATGTATTCCAATCATCTATCGAAGAATTCAAGTAATCAAAATCTTTCACTACATGCTCCTGGAAGTCTGATATTATAAAAAGATCCTTATTTCGGTACTTATTATAATAATCATTGCTTAAATCATTTAAAGATCTGTTTAATGTAAATGTATTGTATGTTGTAGCCTTAGAGAAATCAATATTTATATTTTTAATTAAATCGTCTGCGATTGCATTTCCATCTATTGATTGAACAATTACCCTAGCATTATCAGGATAGTTATTTAAAATATTTTTAACTAATTTGTTTAAATTATTATTTATAAACGCTGTATTTGAGTATGAGTTATCAATACAGATATTGAGAATGGTAGATTCTGAATGAGTGCTACTTCTTAAAATACCATTAATAACTGGGTTTGAGAAAATTAATATAATAAATAGGATAATTAATGTTCTTATGATAAGTAGCAAGATATTGATGATATTAACCTTTTTAATTGATTCTTTTTCAATATTTATGAAAAATTTCAAACTACTAAAATAGATAGTGTTAAATTTTCTTTTCCTAATTAAATGAAAAATAATTGGAATCGTAATTAATGGTAAGAACCATAAGTATATTGATGCTAAAAACGTCATATCAATAAAATATATATAGTTGTAGAAGAAATAACTGGAATTGATAAGTTGTCGTATTTTGTTGGCGTAAGTAATTCTGTAATTGCTACAACTATTGAAATTACTAGTATATATGCAATGCTTAACGAAAGTGTGAAGTAAAGAATCGTAAATGTTGATATTATAAAAATATATAGACCTTCAATAGACTTATCATTAAATATTCGTATTTTGCCATATTTTATTCCAAATATAGCAGCAAGACTGTCAGAAATGGATGAAATGAGCATTGATGCAATAACAATATGTTTATCAAAAAAAAATGATATAAATAAAAAACCGATTATTAAATAGGATGCACCCCATAAACTTGTACTTTCATACTTTCTGATAACATCAGATATAAAAAATTTAAAAATTGAATAGTGTGAAAAAAAATTAGTATAGTTTTTGTTAATCATAAGTATAATGAAAGAAATAAAAAATAAAAAAGGTACAAAAAAAATATAATCTGTGAAAATATAAACAAGAGGAAACAGTAAAGATCCTAAATGAATAAATTTTCGATATATTTCATTTTTATAATTAAGAAGATTATTGCTCATTATTTATTAATGATTTATATCTTTTTGGTATATCATTAGCTCCATATAAACCTGAACCTACAATGGTAATATCTATACCCGTTTCATAAACTTTATCAATTGTCTTTAGATTGACACCGCCATCAACGCCAATAAGTGTATTATTAGATTTTCTGTTTTCTACAAGGTCTTGCATAGTAATTAAGGTTTGTTCAATAAATTTCTGACCACCAAAGCCAGGATATACAGACATTACTAATATATAATCTAGGATATCAAAATATTTATATATTTTTTTATAATCTGCATCTGGATTTATAGCAAGACCTGCTTTAACACCTTTGCTTCTAATATAATTAAGATCATTAGAAATATCATTTGAAGCTTCATAATGAAAAATTAATGTATCGGAACCAGCATTTATATAATCGTCAAAATACTTTCTTGGTGTTTCAATCATTAAATGTGTCTCAAGATGAGAAGTTGTTATTTTTCTTATATCATTAATAATAAATGGCCCAAAAGTTAGATTTGGCACAAAATGGCCATCCATTACATCTAGATGTAATCTATCAACACCTGCATCTTCAACTATTTTAATATCTTTACTTAATTTTGTGAAATTAGCAGATAAAAGTGAAGGTGAGATTATTCTTTTTTTCATGTTAATTTGTATCTTTACTAACGACTAAGTCAATTTTTGTAGGGAATGATAATCTCATCCCAGCAGTTTTACTTTGTTCTAGTATTGTATTATTTAAATATTTACTATTATACTCATAAGTTATTTTACCTAATAATAAGCCTGCTTTGGAAATAGTTTCTTTAGCTTTCGATAAATTTTGATTAATTAGATTTGGTGTTATATAATAATTAGGTGGATTACCAAGACTTACAATGAAGGTTATCTTATCTTCTGATTTTAAAATTTTACCTTCTTTTGGAAATTGTGAAATGATAAAATCTTTAGCATATTTATTGCTATATTCATAAATGAGAGTATCAATTGATAGGCCTAATCTACTAATAGTTAATTTAGCATTTCTTAGGCTAAAACCCTTATAATCATGGACTGAAATATCTTTTTTATCACTAGCAACTGTTACTTTAATTATTCTGCCTGTTTTCAACTTTGTAAAAGGCCTTGGACTCATTTTAATTACATTGTACGGTATGTAATCAATTGAATAGTCATCATAAACTATTTTAGGTACAAAACCTAGAGAATCTAATTTCTTTTCTGCAATTTTATAATTTAAACCTCTATAATCTGGTAAATATAAATTTGAATTTTTGTCAACAAATATAGGTAAAAAAAGTAAATCAAAAATAAAAAGTCCAAGAAATGTTAAAACTATAAAAGATAATATATATTTAAGTATTAATTTCATTTTTTACATTTGTAGAGTCTAACAGCGAACATACCATCAAGCTGGTGTAGATGTGGTAATATCATTAATGCCCCATTATTATCAACAAATTTACTATCAATATAATTATTAGCATTAATAACTTTAAATTCTTGATTATTTTTTAAAAAATCATTAATTAATTGCCAATTTTCCATTTCTAGTATTGAGCAGGTTGAATAAACAATAGTTCCACCATATGAAATTATTTTTGATGCATAATTTAACAAACTCATCTGAAGTTTTTTAAATCTAATTATATGATTCTTTTTTAAGCGTATTTTAATATCAGGTTTTCTGTTTATAACACCTGTCCCACTACATGGAACATCTAATAAAATTTTATCAATATTCCTTAGCTCACATTTTCTGAAATCGGAATTTATGGGAATAATATTAATTGCATTATGCTGTTTAATATTTGATTTTAATAGCTTGAATCTAAATTTATTAGATTCATATGCATGGATAATTCCATTATTCTTTATAATGTTTGAAATATGAATTGATTTTCCCCCAGGTGCACTACAGGCATCTACGATTATATCATTTGACTTCGGTGATAATAACTTAACAACGAAACCAGATGATGGAGATTGGATATATCCAAAATTATTTTTAGTTAATGTAGAAATAATATTACTATCAATATTTTCAATCTTAATATAATCAGTATAGTTATTATAAACAGAAAATTTAACATTATTCTTGTTCAAAAATAATGATGTTTTTGAAAAATTTCCAGGCTTAATTTGACGTAGATATATGTCTCGATTAGTTTTATTCCAATTAATTATTTGGGATAGATCATTGTAACCAAACTGTTTTAAAAAAATATCATACAACCATTTTGGATAACTATGAATCACATTATTATCGAAAAAATCTATATCTTCAATTTTAGATATTTTTCTTAAAATTGCATTTATAAAATTATGATTATTTAATTTTTTATATTTGGATAACTCTACGGCAGAATTAATTATTGCATAATTTGGAATATTTTTAGAAAATAGTTGATGGTATATAGAAAATAATAATAAAGCAATAGTTTTGTCTGAATTATTGATCTTTGAGTATTTTTTTATTATTGAATTAATTAAAATATAGTGTTCAATTGATCCATTACATGTTTTAAACACAAATCTTTTATCATTAACATTTAGTTTATCAATGTGATTATTGATTATTAGTTTTAATTGCTTACCTGTTGTTAAAAACTCTAGGAGTATATTAAAAGTCGTAATACGTCCAATATCTTTAGAAATACTACTCAAATTTATTATTTGGGTCTAAATTCATATTATTAAAATCCATAGCCTTAATCACTTTTTTTCCTTCAAATTGAATTAACTTTGAGCTAAGTGTACCTTTTTTACATTTTATGTAAAGTATATTATTAATTATAGTAAACATACCAATATCTGTTAAGCCATAACTATTAGATGAAAAATAAGTATCAAATAATTTAACTCGTTTTTTACTAAAATAAATATATGGACCTGGCGGGGTTAGTCCTCTAAAAAAATTATGAACTTTTTTAGATGAACTATCAATTGATATTTTATACATGTCTGAAGATATTTTTTTTGCATATTTCTTTTTGGTAGATTGTTGCTTAAGAGGTTTTGTATTATTTATACCAGAAATTGTTTCAAGTAAAAAATTTGATGACAACTTTGATAATAAATCATGTGCTTCTCCATAAGTTATCTTATCATCAATTGGTATTTTTACTCGCTTAATAATATCTCCTTTATCAATTTTGTCATTTAAAAAAAAAGAGGTTAATCCAAGGTATTTTTCATTATTAATAATTGAGTATTGAATTGGACTTGCTCCAGGATATTCAGGTAGAAAAGAAGCATGAATATTAATTGAACCTACTTTAGGTAAATTAAAAACCTCGGCGGGTAAAATTCTGTAAGATACAATTATAAATATATCTGCATTTAGGGATTTAAGATTATTAATAAAAGATTTAGATTTAAGTGATTCTGCATAAATAATATTTATGTTATTATTATCTGAGAATTTAGCAATAGAAGTTGACTTGAGATTTTTTTTTCGTCCTGCAGGCTTAGGGATATTAGTAACAACAGCAGCTAGATTATAACTTGAATTATAAATAGCCTTCAATGGATTTAATGCAAATTTACCATTAGCAAAAAATATAATTTTCATTATTCATCCAATGAAACAATGTATGACTTAAGAATTGTGATATTAGTTGAATTAGAAGAAGATATTATAAGCTTACTGTTGTTTTTACCAACAATATCAATGATTTTACCTGAAATACCGCCTCTTGTAATTACTTTATCACCTTTCTTTAAGTTGTCTAATAGTAATTTATGATTTTTTTGCTGAATGGACTGTGGTCTAATCATTAAAAAATAAATTACGACAAACATTAATATAAATATTGGTAATGATCCTAATTGTTGTAATAATTCCATATTATATATTAATTATTAATATATATATAAATAAATTAATAATATGAAAATTGGAAATATTGAACTAAAAACACCAGCAATTTTAGCACCTATGGCAGGTGTTACAGATTTACCATATAGGACAATCTGTAAAGAGATGGGAGCATCAATTGTGTATACTGAGTTTGTAAGCGCAGATGGAATTATAAGAGAAAATGTTAAAACGTTAAATATGATTTCTTTTGAAGACTTTGAACGACCAATAGGTGTTCAGATATTTGGAAATGATCCTGATATAGTATCTAATTCTGCTAAATATATATATAAAAATTATCAACCTGACATTATTGATATCAATTTTGGATGCCCTGTCCCTAAAGTAACTAAAAGAGGAGCTGGCTCAGCTGCATTAAAGGACCTTTCAATAATGAAAGAATTAGCTTCTAAGGTTGTAGACTCCGTGCCGCAAATACCTATTACTGTTAAAATGAGATCAGGTTGGGATAAAGATAATATTATTATTTCAGAAGCTGGACCTATACTTGAAGATTGTGGGATTCAGGCAATAACACTACATGCTAGAACATCTAAGCAATTATATTCTGGTAAAGCTGACTGGGATTTAATCAAAAAGTTAAAAGAAATTGTCAATATACCTGTAATTGGAAATGGTGATGTTAAAAATATTGATGATTATCATTCTATATTAAAACAAACAAAATGTGATGCTGTGATGATTGGAAGAGCAGCTTTAGGTAATCCTTGGATCTTTAAAAATATTCAAAATAGTATTAATGATTTACCTCTAATAAGTATTGGTATAAAAGATATTACTAAAACATGTTTAAAGCATATATCATTACTCGAAAAACATAAATCATCAATTGCTTGTTTAAATTTATCTAAAAAACACATTAATTATTACCTTAAAAATTTTAAAAACTCATCAAATTATAGAAAAGAACTAATGCGTTGTAATGATATTTCTGATATTAAGAAAATATTAAAGAATATTTCATAATTCTAGGAGTTTTTATCTAGCAATTCCTCAAATTTAGAAATTTCAAGAGGTTTACTAAGTATAAAACCCTGAATCTGATCGCAAGCATATTTTTTTAAAAAATTAATTTGATCTTGAGTTTCAACCCCTTCAGCAATTACCTCTAAGCCTAATTTATGCCCTAGGTCAATTACTAGATTTGCTATATTTGCGTCATCACTTTGATGGTTTGTTATGTTAGAGATAAATGATTGATCAATTTTAAGTTTATCTATTGGAAATTCCTTGAGATAGCTAAGAGATGAATATCCTGTTCCAAAATCATCAATAGATATTGAAATACCCATAGATTTAAATTCCTTAAATATATTAACAGTCCTATCAACATCTTGCATTATTACGCTTTCTGTAAGTTCAAGTTCTATAAACTTTGGATCTATTTTGGTTGTATTTATAGCATCTTTAATTACATTGACAATACGATCTTGATTAAACTGCTTAGCAGATATATTTATACCTGCAGTCAATTTATATCCCATGTCATGCCATTTCTTTGCCTGATTACAAACTTTTCTAATAATCCATTCTCCTAGAGGAATAATTAGATTAGTTTCTTCTGCAATTGGTATAAATTTATATGGTGCAAGAACTCCTTTATCAGGTTTATTCCATCTAACTAAAGCTTCAAAGCCAATTATTTTATTAGTGTTTAAACCTAGTTGTGGTTGATAAACTATATTAAATTCTTCATTTTCAATCGCTTTAAATAAACCAGATTCAAAATTTAAACGTTCCATAATTTTAGAGTTCATATCCGGTTTATATAAATGGAATTGATTTTTACCTAATTCTTTAGATTTATACATTGCAGCATCAGCGTTCTTAATTAACTGATCTGCACTATCGCCATCTTGAGGATAAATCGCTATTCCAATACTAGCAGTTATTCTCAATTCCTGACCTTCAATAATAACATTTTTAAATTGCTCATTTAAAATTCGCTCGCACAATTTAAATATTCCGCTGATCCTTTTAACATTTGGTAGCAAAATTGTAAACTCATCGCCACCCCAACGAGAAACAGTGTCACCTTTTCTTACGCTATCACTTAATTTATTAGCGATTATTTTAAGTAACCTATCCCCTGCTGCATGCCCCATTGAATCATTGACATATTTAAAATTATCTAAATCTATAAATAGTACAACTATAACTTCATCTTTCCTATCAGCTGCATGCAAGTTTGTTTCTAATCTATCATGAAATAAGGCTTTATTAGTAAGGCCAGTTAAATCATCATAGTGAGCTTGTTTATGTATTTGAATATCATCAATTTTGCGCTTTATTGCCATCGCTATTTGATCAGAAACAAATTGTAATAGCTTCATATCTTCTTCGCGAAATAAATAATCGTTACTATAATTTTGTACTCCTATCATTCCAATTGTTTTACCATTTAACAATTTTAATGGAACTCCAAGCCAGTTATAACATGGAGCACCAATTGGTTCAATATTATTTGAGTTTATAAGATTTTGATAAATATCCTTGTTGAGAAGTAATGATTCACCTGATTTTAGTACATACTCAGTTAAGCCTTTTTTCATTTTATATGGCCTTGGTTTTTGGTCTTTTTCATCAACAAAATAAGGGAAAGATATTGAATTCATTTTCCAGTCAGCTAATGCAATATAAAAATTTGTAACATTAGTAATATCTGAGAGAATTTCGTGTATTTCTTTGTACATACTTGAAAGATCTTCGGTATCATGAATTGCTTCAGATATTCTATATATGCATGATTTTTTAACTTCTTCATGATGAATATGAGTAATATCTTCAACGATAGCGAGAATTAATGTTTTTCCTTCGTTTTTATATTCCTTAAATGATAACCTCACATATTTAATTTTCTCTTTCTTTGATAAAATTTTTAAATCTAAGTTTTTGTCAATGTTATTTTTTAAATGTGATTTTAACAAATTAACATCTTTAAGATCTAATAAGTCTAGGAATGAATCTCCAACAATTTTATTTAATGGATAATCAATTAAATCTGAAAAAAAATTATTTGTAAAGGTGATTTTAAAGTTAAAATCTAGAATTAGGATACCCTCATGTAGATTATTAACAATATTTTTATAATCTTTGGAATCAATTTTCATTAAAATTCGAATTTATCAGGTGAAATCATACCACCGGAAATAATAATACTTAATCCTTCTTCAACTGATATTTTAGTTTCTTTAACTTTAGCTTTATCAATGATAATTAAATATCCTGATGTTGGATTAGGAGTAGTAGGAACAAAAAGCTTATAACATTCAATTTCATTTAAATTTTTGCATGTACCAGTGACCATTGCTAATGTCCATAGATCATCTTTTGGGTATTCTAAAAGAACTACTTTTTGAAAAGCTTGATTATTTGGTTTTGTAAACGTATTTGTTATCTGCTTCGTAGTATTGTAGATTTTATTTACAATTGGAATTTTATTTAAAATATTTTCTATAAACGTATAAATTCTTCTTCCAATAACATTAGATATTATTAGACCTAATATGTATAAAAAAACAATAGTTAATATAAATCCAGATAAATAAGCTAAATATTGATAAAAATTATTTATAAAAGTAAAATTTCTAAAAAAGTCAATTTTCCAAATTTGATCTATTAAAAATTTACCAGGCTTGGAAAAGAATATAAATAAGCTTTCTATAATCCAATATGTAATTGCGATTGGGATTATTGACATTATTCCGGTAAAAATATATTTTTTGTAGTTATTCATTTATTAATGATTTAGCTCTAATTTAATGATTTATTACTCTCTTTCAAATCTTTTATCTAAGTCAGAAATTGTTAAATTAATGATGATAGGTCTGCCGTGAGGGCAATAATATGGATGCTTTGTAGCAAAAAGTTGATTTATTAAATTAACACATTCATTATCATCAAGTAGATCACCTGCTTTTATAGCAGCTTTACATGAGTAAGTTGCTGCCATATAATCAATAAATGATGAATTTAATTGGTTGTTTTCCTGGTAGTTATCTAATATGTCATTAATAACTTCTTTTTCCCTTCCTAGCGGAAGCTCAGATGGAGAGCCTTCAATTATAATAGAAGATTGACCAAACTGCCTAATATCAAAGCCTATTTTAGTTAAATATGGAATTATTTCAATTAATGATTCATATCTTTCTGGATCAAAGTTAACTGTAATTGGGAACATTAGTTTTTGTGAATTCATACCATCACCTTCAAGTGATGCTTTTGCAGATTCATATAGAATTCGTTCATGTGCTACATGTTGATCGATAATAACTAATCCTGAAGAAATTTCGGTAAGTAAATATTTATTATGTATTTGCCAAACTTTAACGTTTTCTGTTATAATATCAGTATCATTACTAATAATTTTATCAATTGATATATGGTTATTATTAAAATTATCATTTTTGTTGAATTGTAGTTCAAGTAATGAATTCTCGTAATTTTCAGTATTAGTATACATTTTTGGAATAATAGAATTTATACTTTTTAATTTTTGAGCAATTGATTTCTTCACTATATGTTGAATATGCAGATCATTATTAAATTTAACTTGTATTTTTTTTGGATGAACGTTGACATCAAGCATTTCCTTTGGAACTGAAACATTTAGAAGATAAAATGGATATTCAGATCTTTCTTTTAATGTTCCATATGTATTTAGTACAGTTGTATTGATTAACCTATTATAAACATAGCGATCGTTAATATAAGTATATTGATTTCCTCTTGTTTTTTTTAGAATAGATAAATTGCCAATAAATCCTGAGACTTTATATTTATCAAGAATAAAATCAATTTCTAAAATATTACCATTATATTCTTTTCCTTGTATATCAATGATTCTGTCATACATAGTTGATTTATTATTTTTATAGATAACTTTATCATTATGTATCAATGAAAATGATATGTCTGAATGAAGCAAGGCATAAGTCTTATATATTTTTAAAATATTTTTATATTCATATGATTCTTTTTTAAGAAATTTTTTACGAGCAGGAACATTATAAAATAGATTATTTACTTCAATTCTAGTACCAACTTCAATGCTAGATGGAAGTAAACTTTTAACTTTACCAGCCTTTATATTTATTTCATTACCATCGTAATTTTTAAATTTAGATGAAAGCTTAATATCAGAAACAGATGAAATACTTGGCAATGCTTCACCCCTGAATCCTAGCGTATTTATATTATATAAATCATTTTTGGAGGATATTTTACTAGTTGCAAAACGTTCAAAAGCTTTATTAATATCTTTTTTATTTATACCGATCCCGTTATCCTTGACAATTATTTTCTTATGTCCTCCTGAGTAAATGATAATATCAATTTCAGTTGACTTTGCATCAATTGAATTTTCAATTAATTCTTTTACTACAGAAGAAGGGTTATCTACAACCTCACCAGCTGCAATTTGATTAATCAAGTGATCATCTAATTTTTTAATAACTTTAATCATTTAATATTTTTTCTACGATTTTAATAATTTTTATATGATTACTGTTTATTTGTTTTAAGTAAAAATCTGAAGTACTAAGATAATATTCTCTTTTAGTTTTTCTTAAATCCTTAATGTTTATAAGAATATTATAGAATGCACCTAAAGATGCACTAGATATCATATTTGATGCAACTCCTATATCTGAAATACAATTAGGATTTGAGTTCTCAGCTACATTTAAAGTTTCCTTAATTAATTTTGAACATATTCTTATTATTTCCAAAGGAATATTTGTTGCGTTTATAGTTGCCTTTAAAATTTCTTTTTCACGTAATTTTTGATCGTTTTTAGTTCTTTTTGGTAGTCTCATTGATGAAACTATATTGTTATAAGCAATTGTATCTTGATCAACAAGAGCAACAAGTAAATCCTTATAGTTCTGAGATTTAACTGATGATTGTAAGCAAATCTTAGAATATTTTCTGTATTTATCATTACCATATGTTAAGTTACTTACCATGCATGTTAATGATGCTCCTAAGCTTCCAGCTAAGGCTGAAACACTACCACCACCAGGTGCAAATGAATCACGAGATAATTCATTCAAGAATTTTTCAATACTTAGATGTTTTAACTCATTTTCATTTCTATCAACCAAATATTCAATAATTTTTTTATTAGGATTAAATGTAGATATATCTTCAAGCCCTAAAGATTTAATAGCAATGTTTATAATATCTTCTTCAGGAATGCCAATAGATTTTTTCTGTTTTTTTAAATAGTAATTACCGCTATCAATTAAAGCTTTCTTTGGTAATAAACCAACAACTTCACTTCCAGTTACTCTTATTCCCCTTTTTCTAGCTTGCATTCTTACTTCTTCAAACGTTTTATGAATTGAAGTTACTTTATAATTAATTAAGTTAATAGAAACTTGAGCCTGTTTATATTCGTTAATATACCAACCAACAGCTTTGCAAAATTTTAATTTTCCTGGTTTTTTAATGCCAATGCCATTTCTATCTCTTAAAATTTTATTGTTACTATCTCTCTTAAACCTACCAGCTTCTCTTATATCTAACGCAATGTCAGTAGCAATCTTTTTATCAGTTGTATTTAAGTTTATATTATACGCAATTAAAAACTCTCTAGCACCAATAGCTGTTGCCCCAGTTTTTGAAATATTAAAAATAGGATTATTATAATCCGTTGGACCAAAGTCAGGCTTCCATTTTTTATCACCTAATTTATGTACTAAATTTTCATATTCGCCTGATCGAATATCAGATAAATTTTTTCTGTAATTGTTTTTTGCAGAGTTTTCATAAAGATAAATAGGAATGTTTAATTTGCTTGCAACTTTACTTGCTAAAGATTTAGATAATTCAATACATTCATTCATGGTTACATTTTGTAATGGTATAAGTGGACAGACATCAGTTGCTCCCATACGAGGATGTTCTCCTTTATGGTTTCTCATATCTATATTTACTGATGCAAATTCTATTAATTTATAAGCAACATTAATTACACTGTTTGGCTCGCCTATGAAAGTCAGTACAGTTCTGTTGGTATCTTTACCAGGATCAATATCTAAAAGTTGAACATTGTTTGAATTTTCTACAATATCTTTAATACCATTTATAAAAATCTGGCTATTACCTTCACTAAAATTTGGAACACATTCAATTAATTTCATTGTAATCTTATATAAATTATTAATGCCAGTATTATAAATAGAATAAATATATTTTTAAAAATGTTTTTACTACTTCCAGTAGATTTCCATGAATTATTTCTTAAATGTTTAAACATTACAGGAAAAATAAAATAGTTTGAGCTATAGATTCAAATTTATCAACAATAAATTCAGCTGGAATAGTAATAAACCACCTTAGAGGTGATATTTTACCATTTGTTAAAATACTTAATGCTATTGCTCCAAGTAGTATTTTAGGTCCATATTGGTTTAATTTTATAAAAGCTGATCTATCATACTTTAATATAAAATTACCAAAAATTTGACCTCCATCTAATGGGTACATTGGAATTAAGTTAAATAGTCCTAAATAAGTATTTATCATGATAAAATAATAAAAAAATATACTATTGCTTGGTTTAATTAAATTTAGCTTAATAAGAGCAGTAAAAATTAAAATACCAATAAAACTTAAAATGAAATTTGAAATTGGTCCAGCTGCAGCAACTTTTATCATATCATTTCTTGGATCGTTTAAATTTGCTGGATTAACAGGAACTGGTTTAGCATAACCAAATCCTATAAACAAAATCATTAAAGAACCTAGCGGATCTAAATGCGCAAGTGGATTAAGTGTTAGTCTTCCTCTTAGGTAAGCTGTATCATCACCATAATAATATGCTGTAACACCATGGGAAAACTCATGTACGCATAGAGCAAAAATTAAAGCAATGCTTATTAATGCAAAAATAATTGGGTCAGACATAAATACAGAAATTAATCCCATTTTAACCTCTTGGATGAAATTGTTTATGAATTTCTTTTAAATAGGACTTATCTAAGTGTGTATAAATCTGAGTTGTAGAAATATTTGTATGCCCTAATAATTCTTGAACTATTCTTAAATCAGCTCCACCTTCAAGTAAGTGGGTAGCGAAACTATGTCTAAATGTATGAGGAGATATCTTCTTCTTAATAGAAGATAGAGATGTTACAGAATTGATTAAATTCCATATAGTTTTCCTTGATAGCTCTTTACCCCTATTACTTAAAAATAATATTCCTTTTGAATTTGCCTTCCTAGATAATTGTGGGCGAATGTTTTCTAAATACATTAATAAACAGTTTTTTGCATTTAAACCAATAGGGATTAGTCTTTCTTTATCTCCCTTTCCGATAACTCTTATAATATCATCCTCAAAATATATATTAGTTAAATTTAATTTAACTAACTCACTTACTCTTAATCCACAAGAGTATAGTAACGAAATAATAGATTTATTTCTTACTCCATTAGCTTTACCTAAGTCAATTGATGTTAAAATCAAGTTAATTTCTTCAACAGAAAGTATAGTAGGTATTTTTTTATCAGCTTTAATTGACTTTGCTATATGTGATGGGTCAACTTTAGATAAATTGTTTATAAACAAATATTTATGAAATGTTTTTATGCTAGACATTTTTCTATTTAAAGTAGTTTTATAGGATACTTTAGATATAAATGTTATAAAATTCTTAATATGATTTAATTTTATTGAATTAAATTTATTAATACTGTACTCAGAATCCAGGTACTCAATATAATATTTTAAATCTAGCCAATATGAATCTATTGTGTTTTTAGACAATCTACGCTCATACTGAAGGTAAACTAAAAAACGCTTAACTTCATTTTTCATACTATAATTTATATTTTGATTTTCCATTTAAATTTTTGTATTAATTTCATTAAAAGAGATTGGTAAATGACTGTTTGATCCAATAGATTTATCAAATAGAATTTCTAAAGATAGAATTTTATTTTTATTAAAAGTAAATATCCAAGGTTCACACCAACCGATTTCTGTTTTTAATATCAATTCAGGAGATAAATTTAAAAGATATTTAACAATAGCTCTAATACTGTTCCCATGAGCTGATAATATTATATTATATTTTAATATATCTTTTAAAATAGAATTTTTAAAGTAAGGCACACATCTATTGTAGGTCATTTCTAATGACTCACCTCCAGGTGGAGGTACATTATAGCTCCTTCGCCATATTTGTACTTGATCTTTACCAAACTTTAATGATGCATCCTTTTTATTTTGTCCAATTAAATCGCCATAGTCACGTTCGTTCAACCTCTCATCTTTAACAACATTAATATTTAAATTTAAACCATTTAAAATAATACTTAATGTTTCTTGTGCTCTTTTTAGATTCGAGGTATATGCTTTGTCAATTTTAATATTTTTCAATAAACTAATAGCATAATTAGCTTCAGATTTACCCTTATCAGTTAAATCAACATCTTCCCAGCCAGTAAATTTATTTTCTAGATTATATACAGATTGCCCATGTCTTATTAGTATTAATTTTTTCATAAATTTATCCAGGAGGCCAAGAAAATTTTCTACCGCCTAATAAGTGCATATGTATATGGTAAACACTTTGCCCCGCATCTCCGTTACAGTTAAACACAATTCTATAACCATTTTTGCTTATTTTAAGTTGTTTAGCTAAATTTTTAGCAACTATAAATAGATGTCCAATCAATTCCTTATCATTATCAGTTATATCATTTATGGTTGCTATCTCTTTTTTTGGTATTATTAAAATATGATTAGGAGCAACAGAATTAATATCTTTGAAAGCCATAGATTTATCATCTTCATAGATAACATCAGCATTAATTTCTTTATTAATTATTTTGTTAAAAATTGTGCTCATCCACTTAGTATAATGTTAACAATATTAATAATATCTAATACGTTAATTGAATTATCATTATTTATATCGCAATTTACACATTGTTCATCATTTAATATAATGTTTACTAAATAAATAACATCTAAAATATTAACGTCATTGTCGTTATTTAAATCAGCCGATAAATCGTTATTTATATTAAAATATCCGTAATATTGTCCTCTTCCATGTGTAGATGCAAGTACTAAATTATCTTCTTTACGCAATGATAGCATATCGACTCTGACATTTGGAAAATTATTGTGTGGATACCAAATTGGATTATTATCAAACAAATTATCAGTTTCCCAAATACCTATCTCAGTTGCAATCAAACAATTATTTGATGAATTAGAATTTAAAACAGATGATCTAATTGGCATATCAGGTAAGTTCGATTCTTTGCTTGTCCAACTACTTCCACCATTAACACTTGAAAAAATTGAAGAAATTCCATAGTTAGAAAATGTTACTAGTAAAGTATCTGAAGTCAACCCTTCAGATAATGATGAAATATTAGCTGTAGGAAAAAGAGTGCTTGTAATATTATCTACAGTAAAATTATTATTATTACCGATTGATGCTTTGTAAAGATACCCAGATTGAGTACCTAGGTAAATTATATCAGAGTTGTCTATTGTATCAGAGTACTTAACCATTGAAAATGGCACAGATGTGCCAGTATATAAATTCAAAGTAGATTCTTGAGGATTAGTATCTATATCTCTAATAATATAAATTCTATTTTGTTGGGTTCCATTGAAACTTACCGCATTAGCATATAAAGTATTATTTAGATAATTATAGTCGGCAGGATTAATAAAAACTCCATTATTACCATTAAAATAATTAATATACTCATTGTTAATAAATAAGTAATATCTATTATAATATGTAGAGGTGATTAATAATTCAGGTTCGTTAATATCATAAAAGCAATATGCTCCATCACCTCCACTTATCATATTATTTGTAGTAAGTGGTCCTGCTGGAATATTATTATAAGCAATATCACTATAAATCAAAGTACCATTATCCTGTAACCCTCCTGCAAAAATAGTATTTTCAATTAATGGGTTTATTGAACCTGTATAATACTGTAGTGTATTATAATTATTGTTTTTTTCAGAAAAAGTTATATTATTACTGCTGGCTGTTCCATTATTAGTATAAAAGATACCACCATCAGAAGTTATAGCAAATTCATTAGAATTATTATCTCTAAATGTTATGCTATGTATATCAGCGTGTACATATTTATCACCTCCACCTTCATACATTAATGCCCAATCTGATAATTTATCCCAGGAGTTGCCAGAATTTGAGGATTTGTATAAATCTAATCCTCCTACGTAGATTGTATTTTCATCTGAAGGGTCAACCTTTATTGTTAGTGCGTGCCAAGCAAGTGTAGCCCAATTACTTTCAGTTATATTTGGAATGTTTTTCAAATCCCATGAATTTCCATTATTAGTTGATTTAATAATATAATTACCATAAGAATAATTAAATCCATAGCTATTGATATATCCTGAACCAAATACAGCGTATATGACATTACTATTTGTTTTTGAAGAAGATAATACAACCCTACCAGGTATGTTAAATTCTTCTTGGTTTAGTATTAAATTTTTAATATCATCATATATTAACCAATCATTTTTATTCCCTGAATCTGAGTATAAAATTGTTGATCCGCCATTACCATTAATATTTTTCATAGTACCAACAAATATCCTTCCATTGCTTGAAATCTCAATATCTGAAGGAGCATATGGAGTTGTATCACTATTTATGTTTGGTAGAACTTGTTCCCAGGTATTGCCAAAATTAGAAGATCTATAAAGTCCATCAGTCGGTAAGCTTTCTTGCAATCCATAATATGTTCCAGATACTACGCCTATATAAACATTAGAATTTGAATCTATTTCTATATCAGTTATATAAGAAAATTCTTCTGTTGATGGTAGTAGTTGCCATGTAATACCAGAATCTACAGATTTCCATAACCCAATGCCCCTGCCAGAGCTTTCTCTATATGTTACAATAGCTGTATTAGCTTCTCCAGTACCCACATACATAACATTTGGATTATTTGGATCAAAAGCAATGCAGCTAACAACTAAATTATCCCATAAATCATTTACATTATTCCAATTTGAATTATCAGATAAAATATTATCATTGTACCATAAACCACCCGTAACCCCACCTGACCAAGCTTTTGATTTATTAGGATCATTTGGATCAAATTTTAGTGTTCTAGTTCTACCACCCATATTTGATGGAGTATTAACCCATTGAATTAAATTTGATTTTGGATTAGTATAAGAAGATTTATATTTTAAAGCTGATTTTAATCTCTCATATGGTATGTACTTGAGCTTGGGGTCTAAAATCTTAAAATAATCTTGGTATTTTGCTAAATCAGGATGTTCTGGTTTAGGTATGTTTTCTAAATCAGTTGAGCTATAATTAGGAATATTATTATATTCTTTAATTAAAAATGATTCGTAGGTAGTTCTTTTATCAAAGTAATAATCAATAAATATGTAAATCAAGATAGATATTGATAAAAACGTAAATATATTTATTTTAAAATTCTTACTTATCATCAAAAAACTTTAATAATTCAGAATATCCTTCGATTTCTAATTTATCTTTAGGGATAAATTTTAAGGATGCTGAATTTATGCAATATCTGAGACCTGTCTTATTTTTAGGACCATCATCAAATACATGCCCTAAATGAGAGTTAGAAGTTATTGATTTAAGTTCAGTTCTTTTATAGCCTAATTTAAAATCATCAGTGCTTTTCAGTGACTCAGAGTCAATAGGCTTATAAAATGATGGCCATCCACTACCAGAATCATATTTATGAATAGAGCAGAACAATGGTGTTCCATCGATTATATCTACGTAGATACCCTCCTCTTTATTATCCCAGTATTCGTTATCAAATGGTTTTTCAGTGCCACAATTTTGGGTCACTTCATATTGTAATTTCGATAATTTTTTACCCATATAATCCTCTTTTATAAATTGATTATTAATAATAACAGATATCATTAAAAGTAATATAATATGCTTTATTGATAGCATTATAATTTAATAGAAAATAGGGAAATAGATGTTACAATAAATGAACTAATTAGTACTCCAATAGATATAGCGATTATTGATTTTTTTCTACTTAATCCAAATAGGTAAGCAGCTAGGGATCCTGTCCATACGCCAGTTAAAGGAAATGGTATACCAACAAATAATATTAAACCATAAAACTTGAGTAAATAAATCATCTTTCCCTTTTTCTTAGTTCTCTTAAAAATATAATCTAATGTATTCTTAAATAAATTATTTTTTGACATAAAGTCCATAATTGGTCCAATTGCATATAGAATTAAAATACCAATTAATATATTTCCAATAATAGAAAGAATAACAATATTTTCAACAGGTAATGAATAATATTTAATCGCCCAAGGTATTGACCCTCTAAGTTCTGTTATAGGAAACATAGAAAGTATAAATACCTTCAGATGTTCATTATATAATATTAAATCTAAAGAATTCATTACTTAAATATAATGTTTAATGTACATTTTAATGAATCTAAATGTATCAGAAATATTTGAAAAATAACTAGGGCTGTTATCGTAGATAGTTTTTATTTCAACATAATCGATTATTGATTCGTTATTGATTTTTTTTAAAAGTATTTCAGATTCAAACTGATACCCATCTTCATTTGATAATAAATCTTCGAATAAAGATAGTTTGTACATTCTATATCCACATTGAGAATCATATATTTTTTTACTACAACTACTACTTATCATAAAAGATGTAATCTTATTTGAAAAAATCCTTAATAATGGCATTTTTTTATAATTGGACCTGTATCCATATACTAAGTCGCAATTTTTAGCTTTTGATATAAACAATTTTAAATCCTCTACATTATGCTGTAAATCAGAATCTATAGTAATAATATGCGTATAATTATTTCTCCTAGCGTATTTTGCTGCTTTTTTTATTGAATAACCTTTGCCTTTATTTACATTATTTCTAATAAGTACAATGTTTTCAATATGGTTTTGTAGTGAAATATTAATATCAGATCCATCATCAATAATTAATACATTATATTTTATTAATTTTTTAAGTAGTTGAGGTAAGTAATTACTGTGATTGTAGCATGGAATAACAACTAAAACATTCACGTTTTAATTATCTAATATAAGATTTACTAGAGATACAATATCTAACACATTAAGAGTACCATCATTATTTAAATCAGATACGTTAAGCTCACTATTAGTTGGTGTACTATCTCCAAGAACAAAATTAACCAACATAACTAAATCTAATACATTTAAAACTTCGTCAGAATTAATATCGCCAGATAAGGCTGAACCTATAGTTACAATTTCAGTATGTGCAATACTTGTATAACCATAAACGTTTGTAACTGTTAAATTTATTTCATATTGTCCATTACTAGAATAGGTATGCTCAGCATAATTATTAGAACTTACTTGAGTGTTACCATCACCAAAGTCCCAATTCCAAGAAGAAATTTGCGTTTCGTTTACTTCTTGAGAAATATCAATTAAAATTATTGTGTTATCAACTAAATCGTAAGCAAATAAAGCTAATGGATTAGCATATGGTTCTGGTATAATATCAATTAAAGCATTTTGCCATGTATCAAAACCACCCATGGTTGATAAATTGAAGTATCCGTTGTTATATCCACCCCAACCCCAATTACAATGAAATGAATTATTCTGATAGCCATCAACATTCCATGCATGTCCACCATTTCCATAAGAATCGCTAAAACCACTAAACAGTATTGGCTTACTGTAATCTAACTGTTCTTTTAGAATTTCACTGAATTCATTAATATTATCAATGTTATCAGCATCTGCATTTGCTATATCATCAGAGTATTTAAAATATCTTTGCATAGCATCCTGTGCTGAAGGGTAGACTCCTTGACACTGCGCACCAGAACCTCCATTTTCGTAACTCATGTTTACACTTACGCCAGTATGATACAATAGTAGTCTAGATGGATTTGTTGCATAAGTAGGCGCCATATTATCAAAGTCATAGAATGCTGTGCTAAAATCAACTGATAATTCACCTAAATTACTATCTATATAAGTATTGCTACCTGTTCCTTGCTCAGGATAGCCCCAATAATACATGATTTGACTCATTGCAACAGCAACGCAACCAACAGGTCCATTAAAACCTGTTTCTGCTGTAAGGGTATTGTTCCAGCTACCAGACTGGTCAAATTCAGCTACAATTAATGGGCTTACATTACGAACTCTAGTGTTTTTATAATTAGAGTCTGAAAATTTGCTCCATCTATCTTTATTAATTGAATTTTGATAAGAATTAGAGGTTATATTAGATTTTATTTTACTTTTTATACTATTAAAAAAAAAATCAAAATTTGAAGGTATATTCTCAGTCTTGAAATTAGAATCAAAACTATAACCTATATATGGATCATATCTATCATCAGCAGATACTAAAATAAATCCAAGTGGATTTAAATGATATATGTAGATCAAATCAATACCAGAATCTGAAACAACCTCTATACTTTTCACATTAAATGAAAATTTCTTATCGAGGTTATATTGTTTATAAATATTATAAGCTACTTTATCTGCCGTTTTCAGTTGAACTGGGGCAGCCAAAGTAAAGGAAACAATAAAAATTATTATAGACAACATTTTAACCATGCATTAATTTAATACAATTTAAAATATTTAAACGTATCAGATTGTAATAATCTTAAAGTTTACAATTACTATATATATTATTATTCTAAATGCAGATTAATAAGTTCTTATTTTCTAGCTAAATACGAACCAATAAAATAAGATAAGAACAGAGTTGGAAATGAAGCTAAGGATTTAAGACCTATTATATTTGGGTGTAATGGATCTAAAAAAATTATAGTATTAAATATAGTAAAATATATAATAACCGATGAAATTAATGTTATAAATATTTTTTTTACTAAGGACATAAATACTTACGACTGCTCAAGTATAATGTTAATGATGTTAATAATATCAAAAAGGTTAATTAAGTCATCATTAATCGTGTCGCATGCCCATAATTGGTAATCTGAAGGAGTGTAATTATTTACTATAATGTTTACAATTAAAATAATATCTGAGATATTGATTTGACCATCTAAGCTAACATCGCCTTTATATCCGATATCTATTGATGGTGCATTAGTCAATGGTTCAATTGGATTACTATTAAAATCACTTATCAATATATTTTCAAATAATAAATCAATCACTTGTCCATAAGAATCATATGAAATATTATCATTCAATTTAAACAAAAGTTCAGTTAGTAAAAATTCATTTTGAGAAATCTGATTTTGATTAGTATTTAATATAAAAAATGTAATTGAGCCATCATCTTGATAGTAATCATAGTCAAATGCTCCATTAGTATTTGAAATGCTGTAGAATGTAATAATATTGGGATTATCTTGTATTTGGATCTGAATACCACCCACTTCTGAAGTTGAACTTTGAGCCCTAATAGAAATATAATAATTATTATTTAAAGCATCAGGATTATATATATGCGTGGGTTCAAATATTAATTCAAAAGTATCCTCATAATAGAAACAACTTCCATCATCAAATACTGCATCTTCGTTGTAATTTGAGGCATCCTGTTCAGTACAACCAAAGCATTCATTTGATCCATTGCATACACCACAATCATCAACGATAGATTCTCCGCCACAAATACCAAGACAATCGATTTCAGATACACAATTTCCATCGCAATCATAATATTCCTGTTCATATAAGCAACTATTATCATCAACATTAGCATCTGGGTCATAATTGCATGCTATGTCGTCCATACATCCATAGAAAATTGGGTTATCTAATTGATTAAAATATAAAGCCCCCATATCTGCCCTGCTACCATCTGGATCAACCTCTGCATTAGGATCGCCAGTATCTATACATGGGGAAATTGGTTGTAAATTAAAATCATCACTATTGACATCTACAAACAATGGATCAGAAGATATATTTCCGAGTAGATTTATTCCTATTGGCAAATCAATATCAAAATTTGAATACCAAACATCAATATTGCAAGTAGTATTAGTTTTATTAAAATAAGCATTTTCGTCTAAACTAGGAACCCAGACAATTGAAGATGTGATTTGCAGATCCTGATATGGAGCATCGAGACCAAATAAAGTACCTGGACCATCAACGTTATAAATTGTATTATTAATAAATAGATGGTTAGTGTTTTCTCTTCTAGTATTTAAAATACATCCATAAGATCTATTGCAATAAATATCAGTAAAGATGCTATCATATACTCGCGTATTGCCAAATGATGATATAATGGAATAATCGTTAGCAGTGTTCGAAAAAATACATTTATCAATCACAGTATCATATTGAGGATTAGAATCATTTGTTTCATGGAAAACAGCAGTCCTAAAATTATTGAAAATAGAATTACTTAAAATTAAATTTGATTTTGTGAGTACTATCCCATACTGGAAATAAGAGAAAGTACAATTATCTATGTTTATATTATGGATATTACCTTGTGTGTAAATCTTAATTGCAGTAGTTGAGTTATTTAAATTACCATTAAAAATAGAGTTTTTAATATAAGTTTCGTTATCATTAATATTATTTATATAAATGTCACTTGAACCATTGTTATCAGTAAAAATACAGTCGTCAATTTGTAAAGAATTTTTTGAATAAATAGCACAACCATCACCACTACTATAATTGCTATTGCATGTATTATTTACAAAAATACAATTTTTTATAGTTATTGATTTCTCAGTATAAATAGCTCCACCTTTTCCAGTATCATTGTTTTCATCGCCGCTAAAACCGCGTTGAATGGTAAAGCCTTCAATACTAGTAGTGAAATCAATTGATTCTCCAAAATTTTGAATTACACGATAATTGTTTAAACCATCAATAATAGTAGATTCAGGTCCATTAAGTGATTTAAGTGTTATATTATTATTTCCAAAATTAATATTCTCATAATATATACCATCAGAAACAATAACAGTATCACCATTAGCTGAGGCATTAATTCCTTCTTGTATAGTTGAATAATCTTGAGGGATGTATATGTTTCCTGAAGATGTTTGATTCGATTCATATAATTGCTGTATTTCAGAATCTAATAAACTTTTATTCCACATTGCCAGATCATCAATAATTCCTGAAAAAGGAAACCAATAACCATTAGCTTGATTGGATACACCGATAGATATACCTGAAATACTATTTGTATGTATTTGTATATTTTCTGATGATTCAGATACTAATTGACCATTTAAGTAAAGTTTAAAAGAATCTAAAGAATATGTAAATGCTATATGACTCCATTCATTTAAAGGTACTCCCGGGGATTCTAAGTATTGTTCTGTTTGGAATGAATTAACAACACAAACTGCCACAATTCCCCCATCGTATAATTTTAACTGAAAAGTTTCTCCAGAAGGAGAAGAATATCCATATTGGTATCTATTTAATATTACTGATTGCCCAGGGTTACTAGACAAACTATAATCGGAAGGATTTATCCAAACAGAAACTGATATTTCATCAGAATTAAACATTGAATTATATGGAACATAGATTTCCGAATTAGGAGTATCATGAGAATACATAAATGCAGAATTGTCTTCTCCAAATCTATCATGAGTAAGAACTGGCCCTTGAACATCTCCATCATTAGTATTCCCACTTTCATCATTTGAATTTTCATTAAATGGATACCATAAAATTAAACCTTCTGTTGGTACATAGGTTGGCAAGTTTTGCATTAATGAAAAAGAGGATAATAATATGATTACAATAAATTTCATGTTTGAATTTAATATCATATGTTAATATATCAAAAATATATGTTTAATTAAATTGTTTACTATTAACATTTAATTATTTCCTAGTTTATTTGTCATTAAGTTTTCTTTTAAAAACATATCTTGTAACTTCACCAGCTATTTTTTCTTTAAATAAGTAATCCCATCCATCTTCTCCAAGTGAGTTTAGAGCTTTTTGTAAAATTAAACCTCTTGATTCCTCCTTATTAGTCCATTCTACATTATACTTACTATTAACATCAGAGGGAACTTTAAAAAGAAAGCCCATTTGTGTATTAGGACTTCCCCAATATTCTGTTACTAAATATTCATATTTATCATTAGGTAAAACAAAACTAAAAACAATAATAATTATAATAATATTCTTCATTATCACTCCTTTAATTAACTTTGAAATTAAGTTTGAAATAAGTTTAGACCTTTTAATATTCTGATTTCAGATGCTCTCAGATTATCATTCAACTAGAATAATATATATTAGTTTTTTATTTATATCAAGTGTGTAAATATGACCGATTTTAGCGGTAGTTTAACCGCCCTTATTATTGATACTAACTTTGAAAATTTTTCAGAATGTGTGTGCCTATTATATTATCGACCTACCCCCTCCAAGTTAGCTTCTATGGGGTCTGTTTTTAGTTGAAAGTTAGATTAGGATGTCGTGTTGTTTGGACTTTTGGAGAGTCCACAACACTCTTGAGGTTACATTATTGGGGTTACGATTGCTTATTTAATAGTAATTATGGATACAGATGGATATTCATCGTAGAAACAAGAAACCCCTCAGCATTGTGAAGGGTTTTAATGTTTTATGAGAGTGTCGGAACGGCAAGATTTGAACTTGCGACCCCTTGACCCCCAGTCAAGTGCGCTACCTGGCTGCGCCACGTCCCGATTTATTTTTTGTAAGCATCAATTAATGCAATAATATCGGTAAGGCTTTTTCTAATATTTTTCAACTCATCTCTAGTTAATATTGCATTTAAAGTAACTGTTTCAGCCTTTTTAGGTAAATTATTTTTACCATACTCTTGCTCTAAGTGTTGCTTAGCGCCTTTTATGGTAAATTTTTTATTATACAATAAATCTTGAATATATTTAATAAGCTTAATATCATTATCCTTGTATATTCGATTTCCAGCAGTATTTTTAGTTGGACTAAGCACAGGAAATTCAGTTTCCCAATATCTTAATACGTACTGTTTTAAATTAGTAATTTGACTTACTTCACCTATTGAATAGTATAATTTATTTAGTTTTTTAAGAGCCATTGTATCATTATTTAAAGTATTACTTTAAATATAAAAAAATTTAATAATATAATAAAAGAATTAATTTTATATAATAGTGGTAGCGTCTGTAAAATTCAAATCGAAGGTTTTTGCAACGGCTGCATGACATACTTTACCATCTAATGTATTCAAGCCTTTTGAAAGAGGATTATTTGATTTAATTATATCTTTTAATGAATTAGATGTTAACTCTTTTATATATGGCAAAGTTACATTAGTTAAAGCTAGAGTTGAAGTATGTGGAACTGAACCAGGCATATTTGAAACACAGTAATGAACAATATCGTCAACTTCATAAGTAGGATTTTTATGAGTTGTAGGTTTGCAGGTTTCAACACAACCACCTTGATCAACTGCAACATCAACAATAACAGATCTAAAATTCATTAAATTTAACATATCTTTAGTAACAAGATTTGGAGCTTTTCCACCAACAACTAAAACTGAACCAATAAGTAGATCAGTATACTCTAATAAATGTGATATATTATGTTCATTAGAGTACATAGTCTGTACATTAGATGGCATTATATCATCAAGATATCGTAGTCTATCCATATTTATGTCTAATATATAAACTTTAGCACCGAGTCCAGCTGCAAGCTTAGCAGCATTGCTACCAACAACTCCACCACCTAATATAGTTACAGTTGAAGCATCAACGCCTGGAACACCACCTAATAGCTTGCCTTTTCCACCCATATTACCTTCAAGGCATTTCGCTCCATTTTGTACTGACATTCTTCCAGCCACTTCGCTCATTGGAACTAAAATAGGAAGTGAACCATCATTATTTTGAACCGTTTCATAAGCTATTGAAGTGCAACCTGTCTCTAATACATCTTGCATCAACTTTTGGCTAGCAGCAAAATGAAAAAATGTAAATATTATTTGATTTTCTTTGATTTTAGAAATTTCTTCAGGTTGCGGTTCTTTAACCTTGACAATCATATCAGATTTTAAGAACACTTCATCTACAGATTCAACTACTCTGGCACCATTAATGATATATAGATCATCACTAAACCCACTTCCTACACCTGCATTCTTTTCAATTAAAACCTGGTTACCAGATTTCACTAATTCATTTACACCATAGGGAGTAAGAGATACCCTCTTTTCGTTATCTTTTATTTCTTTAGGTATACCAACAATCAACTTTAGTCCTTAAGTAATGCTTTCATACTTAAGCTGATTTTACCACTGTCATATTTTATAATTTTTACATCAACTTTATCTCCAATATTTAGACAGTCAGTAACTTTATCAACTCTTTCCCTCTTGATTTCTGATATATGAACAAGACCATCTTTATTAGGAGTTATTTTTACAAATGCGCCAAAATCCATCAATCTAACAACTTCACCCTTCATTACATCACCTACTTTTGGTACATAAGTCATTGCTTTGATATGATTTAAAACAGAATCAATATTATCTTGATCAGTACCTAATACTGTACATGATCCATCTTCCTCAACATTAATCTCAACTTCAAATTTTTCAGCTAAACCTTTAATGTTTTTACCTCCAGGGCCAATAAATTCACCAATCATGTCTACTGGCATTGATGATTGACCTATTTTTGGAGCATATGTTGATAAATTAGTTCTGCTCTCTTTGATTGCTTTATTCATTTCATTTAAAATATGAACACGTCCATTTTTTGCATGTGTTAAAGCCTCACCAAGAACTTCGTAAGATAAGCCATCTATTTTTATATCCATTTGAATTGCGGTTATACCATGTTCTGATCCAGCTACTTTAAAATCCATATCACCAATATGATCTTCTGTGCCTAGAATATCTGTTAAAATAGAATATTCTCCTTTATCGTTCATTATTAATCCCATAGCTACTCCAGCTATAGGATATTTAACAGGGACACCAGCATCCATTAGTGCAAGAGAGCTGCCGCAAACAGATGCCATAGATGATGAACCATTAGACTCTAAGATTTCTGATACTAACCTTATAGTATATGGAAAATCTTCAAAATCTGGCAATGTTGGTAAAATAGCTCTTTCTGCTAAGTTTCCATGACCAACCTCTCTTCTAGATAAACTGAATTTTCCACGAGCTTCACCTACGCAAAATGATGGAAAATTATAGTGTAACATAACTCTTTTGTAAGATAAGCCTTCAATATTATCAATCATTTGCTCATCTCTTTTTCCTCCAAGTGTTGCTGTTACTAGAGATTGAGTTTCACCTCTAGTGAAAGTTGCTGAACCATGAGCACGAGGTAATAGAGATGTTTCTATTACAATATCTCTTACAGTGGTCAAATCTCTTCCATCTGCTCTTTTACCATTTAGTGTTTTAGATCTCAAATCTTCAGCTACTTTTTCATCAATATATTTCTTGATACTAGATTCACTATCAGGGTATTCTTCACTTAACTGAGATATAATATCATTAATAAAGTCATCAATTTGACCATATCTATCGTGTTTGTTTTTTGGTTCATTAAGTTTAGCAATTTTATCATTAATTAATTTATCAATAGAATTATTCAAATCCATGTCTTGTTCTTTTTTAACAACTTTTCGCTTAGACACATTTAACTTAGATAAACATTCATTCTGGAAATTAATTAATTCCTTGATTCCTTCATGTCCATACTGAATAGCTGTTAAAATATCCTCTTCTGATACAAAGTCACATTTACCTTCAACCATTACTATAGACTTTTCATTTCCTGAAAGTATTAAATCAAAATCAGATGTTTCCATTTGCTCTTTAGTTGGGTTCATTATTAATTCACCATTAATTCTTCCAACTCTAACAGAAGCAATTGGACCATTAAAGGGTATATCTGATAGTGATAAGGCATAAGAAGCTCCTAATGCAGCAAGCACATCAGGTTCATTGACTTCATCATAAGATAGTACTGTTATGTCAATTCTAGTTTCATTATTAAAACCATCCTCAAATAAAGGTCTTAACGGTCTATCTGTCAATCTTGATGCCAGTATTTCTTTCTCAGATGGACGAGCTTCACGTTTAAAGAAACCGCCGGGTATTTTTCCTGAAGCATAATATTTTTCTCTGTATTCAACAGATAGTGGGAAAAAGCCCCTATCTTCCTCAACTCCTTTAGATGATGTTGCAGCTACTAGCATTACTGTATCACCATATCTCAATATACATGAACCACTTGCTTGTTTAGCTAAAACACCTGTTTCTAGTACAAGCTTTCTTTTTCCAAATTCTATTTCTTTGACTAATTTCATTCTACTTCCTTATCTTTAATTTTTTAATTAGACTTAAGTATTCATCAAGTCTTGATTTTTGTAAATATTTTAATAATCTTCTTCTTTTAGAAACCATAATCATAAGGCCTCTTCTTGAACTATTATCTTTCTTGTTTACTTTTAAATGCTCATTAATGATATTAATTTTTTCAGTAAATAATGCAATTTGAACCTCTGCACTACCTGTATCATTTGTATTTTTTTTACTCACTTTAAATCATCCTTTCATCTTTACTATTTCTACATCTTTTTTAATACGATCAATTAGATCTTGCTTGTTTTTGAATTTTTGTTCGTTTCTAATATATCTGTTAAATTCAATTTCAACATCTAGACCGTATAACTCTAATTTTTTATCAATAACATAAACTTCAATTGATATATCTTTAATATTTTGCAATGTCGGAGCGTACCCAATATTGCAAACACTTCGATAAATCTTGCTACCAACTATAAAATTTACATCATAAACACCATTACTAGGTATGATTTGTTCTTTATGTGGATATATATTTGCTGTTGGATAGCCTAGATCCTTACCTATTTTATGTCCGTGAATTACATTTCCATAAATTTTATAGTTTTGGTATAGATATTTATTAGCAACGTTAACTTTATTATTTTTTAACAATATTTTTAATTCACTTGATTTTATATGATTTGATTCAAGCTGCAATTCATCGACTTTAATACATTTTATATTTCTGTATTTAATATTTTCACTAACAAAATTAAATGAACCAGATTTTTTATATCCAAAATAATTATCATAACCAAATATCATGTATGATGGATTATATTTTTTTATTATAATTGACATAAATTGTTCAGCGTTAAGTTTAGAAAACTTCAAATCAAATTCTATTTCACAGTAATAATCAATATTTAAAGATTTTAATATATTTAATTTATCTTGATGAGTTATAAGTGTTTTAAAATGACATCCTTCCAAAATGTAATTTGTATGTGGATTAAATGAAAGGACAACACTTGGCATTGACTTTAACTTAGATATCTCTTTTACCTTAGATATGATTTTTTGATGACCAAGATGAATCCCATCAAAATTACCAAAAGTTAAAACTGATTTACTAATCTTTAAATGATCATTTAATTTATTGATGTGCATAAATCTAGATCTTTAAATGAAATTGAATTTTTTTTATTGAAGTCTCCAATTGAGGTTCTTTTTAATTTAGATAGGTATCCATATGTACCAAGCTCATAGGCTATATCTCTTGCTAACGAGCGTATATAAGTTCCTTTATTACAATTAATTTTTAAAGTTATTACTGAGTTGTCAAAAGATATTAATTTTATATAATTTATTCTTACTTTAAACGGTTTAGTTCTAATAAATATATCATTTCTAGCTAATGAGTACATTTTTACACCGTGGATTTTTTTTGCAGAAAAATAAGGTGGTACCTGAAAGATTTCTCCAGTAAATTTTTTTATAGCATTACTTATATTTAAAGAATTTATCTTTGGTGTATTTTTATTTTTTTTTATAACTTTACCCGTTAAATCTAGCGTATCTGTCTCTTCTCCAATTTTAATATCAGCAACATAAGTTTTAGAAAACTCCATGTATTTGCTAGTTTTTTTTGTAAAACTTCCAGTGCAAATAATAAGAATACCTTCTGCAAATGGATCTAATGTTCCACAATGGCCAATTTTAATATTATTAAAATTAGATTTAATTTTTCTTATTACGTCATAAGAAGTTGCTTCTACAGGCTTCCATACTGAAAAAACTTTATCCATTATTTTTTTAATAATTTGTTTATAGTATCATAAGATTCCAAGCTTTTATCTCTAATGAACTCTATATCTGGAACATATTTTGACTTCAAATTAAGACCCATTTTATACTTAATAATTTTTCTATTTTCTACAATGGTCTTAAAGATTGAGTCCATATTAATATTTTGTCTGTTTGAATAAATACTAATAAAAATTTTAGCAACTCTTATATCTTTCGTTAATTCAACTTTTGTTACACTAACTAAACAATTATCAATTATAATGTTATCTTTTGAAAAGATATTACTAACAATTTTTTGAATTTGAATTTCTATGCGTGTAGACCTTTTAAATGGTCTTATGGAATTAATACTTATGACAATTTCCTTTTAACTTCTTTTAATTCATATACCTCAATAATATCTTTTTCTTGAAATTCGGTAAAATTATCTATGCCAATACCACATTCGTAGCCTTCTTTAACCTCAGAAACATCATCTTTAAATCTTTTAAGTGAAGTGAGCTTTCCTTCATAAATAATCTCATTATCTCTTAAAAGACGAAGTTTTGAGTTTCTGATGACTTTGCCTTTATCAATAAAACAACCTGCTATCATACCAATTTTAGGAATTTTAAATAAATCTCTTACTTGAGCAGTTCCAATTGAATTTTCAACAATATCTGGAGCTAGTAATCCTTCAAGGGCCAATTTAATTTCTTCAATAGCTTCGTAAATAATAGAATAGTGCTTAATTTGAACACCAAGCTCCCTAGCTAACTTTCTTGCCATAGTTGAAGAGCTTACATTAAAACATATCACTATACCTTTTGATGCTGCAGCTAGCCTCACATCATTTTGACTCAACATACCAACAGATTTTAGTATAATTTTAACCTTAACTTCTGTACTTGAAATACTCATTAAGGAGTCACTTAAGGCTTCAATTGAACCATCAACATCACCTTTTATTAAAATATTCAACTCACTGACTTTTCCAGTTTTGATCTCTTCAGATATTTGATCTAGCGTTATTTTGGAGTGCATTTGATGGATTGCTTCACGTTCAAGTCTAGATCTATCTTCAGATATCTTTTTAGCTTCTTTTTCATCTTTATATACGATAAATGACTCACCCGCTGTAGGGACTTTATTGAACCCAAGTATTTGAACTGGATCCGATGGATATGCTATTGCTACTGAGTCACCTCTTTCGTTCAATAAGTCTCTTACTCTCGAATATTGAGAACCGCACACAAAAACTTCACCTTTTCTTAGCGTACCTTTTTCAATTAAAACTGTTGCAACTGGACCAATACCCTTGTCAAGCCTAGATTCAATGACAACAGATTTACAAAGGCAATCTTGAACAGCTTTAAGATCAAGAACATCAGCTTCTAGTAAAATTTTATCAAGCAAATCTTCTATCCCCTCACCAGTCTTAGCCGAAATAGATGAACACTGGTATTTACCTCCCCAATCTTCAACTAAAATACTTTTCTCTGACAATTGTTTTTTAATTTTATCAATATCAGCAGCAGGTTTATCAATTTTATTTATAGCAACAATAATTGGAACAGATGCTGCTTTTGCATGGTCGATTGCCTCTAATGTCTGTGGCATTAATCCATCATCAGCAGCAACTATTAATATAACAATATCTGTAACTTGCGCACCTCTAGCTCTCATTGCTGTAAATGCTTCGTGACCAGGTGTATCTACAAATGTAATCTTCTTATCTTGAACCTGAACTTCATAAGCGCCTATATGTTGAGTTATTCCACCAGATTCACCAGCAATAACATTTGTATCTCTAATATAATCTAGCAATGAAGTTTTACCATGATCAACATGGCCCATTACTGTCACAACTGGTGGCCTTGTTATTAGCAAAGATTCATCTACAATTTCTTCCTCTGCCTCTTCTTTGAAAATATCTAAGGTTTCAACAGTAAAGTCAAACTCTCCTGATACCATAATAATAGTATCCATATCTAATCTTTGATTTATAGTAACCATTAAACCTAAATTCATACACTGCATAATTATTTCCTGAGCAGAAACTTTCATCATTTTAGACAGTTCATCAACAGTTAAAAACTCTGGTACTTTTATAATTTTTGAAACATTAGATTCACTGCCTTCTAAAATATCATCATCAACTTTCTTTTTAATTTTCTTTTTTGATTTTTTATTAAGCTTTGATAGAGAAGCTGCAATATTCAACTTTTTATCTGAACCTTTAATTTTATTTGTTTTGCTTAACTTTTCAGAAGATGCTGGCAAGGATACTTTTTTAAGATTATGTTTAGGAGTTGATTGTTCTTTACTTGTTTCAATATTATCTTTTTTATTAACTTTTCTTATCTCTGACTTATTTACTTCTTTTATATCGTCGCTTTTACTTAAAATATCATTTTTAACATTTTTCTCAGGTATATCTTCATCTATTTTTTGTGTTTCGATAGTTTTTTTTGTTGTTTCAATTGCAATTCTTGCTTTTTCTTTCAATACTCTTTCTACTTGTTTCTTCTCTTTCGAAAATTCCATCAATATTGAAGAATAAGTTGCGCTATCAACTGGCATCATATGATTCGATACTTTAATGCCCTTGTTCTCAAGAAATGATACAATATCATGGTGAGCAATATTTAATTCTTTAGCAATTTGATATATTCTTTTATTACTCATTATTTTTCTTTAAATACTCTGTTACTTTATCTTTAATTTTATCTAATGTTTTCAATCCTAAGCCTTTAATTTCTAACAAGACTTCATCTTCTGCTTCGAATAATTTATTTGAATCAACTATATCATTATCTATTAAAAGAGATTTAAGTTTATCAGTTATATCAGGAATATCTTTAATATCTACCTTTTTTTCTTTCATATGTTCTGTTTCACTCTTAGCAGTTATTGTATAACCAGTTACATCTTGCGATAATCTTAAATTTGAACCATTACGTCCAATTGCCATAGCTAAATCATCGTCATTAAATATCGCTAATGCATATTTGTCTTTTTCATCAATATACAAATCGATTGGTTTAACTGGTGAAAGAGCCCTTGATAATATAATAGCTGGTTGTTCACTCCAGTTTATTATATCTATTTTCTCACCATTTAATTCACGTACTATTGATTGTATTCTACTCCCTTTCATACCAACGCAAGCACCAACAGCATCGATTCTTCTATCTGAAGAATACACTATAACCTTGCTTCTATCACCAGGAGCCCTTGAAATTTTCTTTATTTCTATTATACCATCCTCAATTTCAGGTACTTCTAATTCGAATAGTTTTTCTAAAAACTTATTATCTGTTCTTGACATAATAATTTCGGGTGATCTACCAGGGTTAAACTCTACTGTTTTAATTAAACCTCGTATTTGCTCTCCTCTTTTAAAATGATCATTATATATTTGTTCACTTTTTGGAATTATTATCTCAATTTTATCATTATCTGTTATAAATATTCTATCTCTTTGAATTTGGTGAACATAACCAGAATATATATTATCAATCTTACTGATAAATTCATTATAAACAGACTCCTTTTCAATATCCTTGATTTTTTGAGCGAGGTGCTGTTTAGCATGAGCAATTAATCTTCTACCAAAAATACTAGGATCGATAATATCTATAAACATATCACCTACAATAA
>CAJWAW010000003.1 GCA_913020255.1 uncultured Fidelibacterota bacterium
AAACATATAATTTTTTAAATAAAATTGATATTAGTTATTTGCATGTATTTAGTTATTCAGATAGAAAGAATACTTTTTCATATAATATTAAAAATAAAATTTCAAGAGATACAATAGTTAGAAGAAGAAAGCTTTTACAACAATTATCTAAAGAAAAGTTTAATAATTATATAAACAAAAATTTAAATCTTACAAAGACTGTGTTATTTGAAAATTACCATAATGGAATTATCGATGGGCTAACAGATAATTATATTAGAGTATATGTACCAGGTGATAAAAAATTAGTTAATACATTGAAAAATGTAAAATTAGTAAAAAATGATATAAATGTTTATGGGGAGCTAATTGATTAAAAAAAAACAAATCGCAATTGCAGGTAATATTGGTGTAGGTAAAACAACGATGACAGAAAAATTAGCAGATGTATTTAAATTATCACCTATTTATGAATCTGTAGATGACAATCCTTATTTAGTAGATTTTTATGATGACATGAAAAGATGGAGTTTTAATTTACAAATATTTTTTTTATATAAAAGATTTTCAAATCAAATTGAATTATTATCATCTAAAAATGGTTTTATACAAGATAGATCGTTATATGAGGACAAAGAAATATTTGCTAGAAATTTAAAAGATTTGAAATTAATGTCATCAAGAGATTGGGATACATATAAAAATTTATTTAATGAAATAACAAAATTTTTAAAAAAACCTGATTTGATTATTTATTTAAAAGCAAGCACTGATACTCTTATATCTAGAATAAATAATAGAAAAAGAGATTTTGAAAAAGAAATTTCACTTGAATATATTCATAGTTTGAATATTTATTATAATCAGTGGATTTCAAAAATTCCTCAAAATAGAGTTTTAATAATAGATACAAATAATTTTAATATTTTTAAAGATCATGAAAAATTCTTAGAAATACAAAAAAATATTGTAGATAAATTATCATAATGAAAAAAAATATTGTTGTATTTGCATCAGGTAGCGGAACTAATTTTATAAATATATTTAAATTTATAGAAAAAAATAATATTGATGCTAAAATTGTATTATTAATTTCAAATAATCCTAAATGTGGTGCAATTAGATTTGCTAAAAGTAATCATATTGATATAAAAATTATTAATGATTATAGATATCCTGACTTATTAAAAAAAAATAAAGAATATGAATTAGTTTTAAAAAATTATAAAACTGATTTAATTTTACTTGCTGGGTTTATGAAAAAAGTACCTCAAAATATAGTTGATTTATATAAAAATAAAATGATGAATATCCACCCATCTTTGTTGCCACAATATGGAGGTCAAGGTTTTTATGGTATGCATGTACATGAAGCGGTAATAGAAGCAAAAGAAGAATATAGCGGTGCAACTGTTCATTTTGTTAATAATGAATATGATCAAGGGTCAATAATTATTCAAAAAAAAATAAAAGTCATTAAATCTGAATCAGCTACTGATTTAGCTGAAAGAGTTTTGAAGATAGAGCATTTAATCTATCCGGAGGCAATTAAGATTTATTTAAATAGATTGAAAGTTGATTAAATAGTAATGAATAAGATTAAAAGAGCATTAATAAGTGTTTGGGATAAAAATGGAATAGTTGAACTTGCTGAATTTTTATATAAAAATAATATTCAGATTATATCTACAGGTGGAACTAAAAAAGTAATAGAAAAATCAGGAGTTCCAGTTATATCAGTTTCAGATATAATTGAACAGAAAGAAATTATGGATGGTAGAGTTAAAACTCTTCATCCAAATTTATTTGGAGGTATTCTTGCTGATAGATCTAATAACCAACATATTTTAGATCTAAAATCTATAAATGCATTAGAAATTGATATGGTAGTTATTAATCTATACCCCTTTAAATCTGAAGCTGTAGATAAAAAAATGGATTTAGAAAAAGCAATAGAGTTTATAGATATTGGTGGTCCTTCTATGTTAAGAGCTGCAGCAAAAAATTTTAAAAATGTAATTCCTTTATGTGCTTCAAGACAATATGTAGATTTTATGAATTTTTACAATAAAAATAACGGCATATTTTCAGTAGATAAGAGAATTGAATTTGCTAAAGAAGTATTTACATTAACAATGAAATACGATTATTTAATTAACAATTATTTTTTGCAAAATTTAAATCATAAAACTAAAGATTTGTTATCTGATGATTTATTATTAAATATGAGTAAGCAGCAAGATTTAAGATATGGTGAAAACCCTCATCAAAAATCTGCTTTTTACATTCCTAATAATGCCAATAACTTTTGGAAAAAATTACAAGGAAAAGAATTATCATATAATAATTATTTTGATATGGAATCTGCTATCAGTATAGTATATGAATTTGACAATATATCTTGTGCAATAATAAAGCATTCTAATCCATGTGGATTTGGGTTTGGAGAGACAAATTTAGAGGCATATGAAAATGCAGTTAGTACGGATTCTGTTAGTTATTTTGGTGGAATTGTTGCTTTTAATACAGAGGTTGATCAAGATGAGGCAATATTAATGTCAAAAGTTTTTTTAGAATGTATTGTTGCACCATCTTTTACATCAGATGCGATTGCTATATTAGGCAATAAAAAGAATTTACGATTAATATCATGTTCTAAAGATGCATTGCTATCTAACACAAATAATTTGATAATTAAATCGGTTTTTAATGGTTTCCTATATCAAAATAAAGACACTTTTCTTAATAATATAAATGATTGCGAAGTTGTAACTAAAAGAAAGCCAACTGAAGATGATTTTAAAGCATTATTAATAGGTTGGAAAATAGTAAAATCAGTAAAATCAAATGCAATTGTTATAAGTAATAAAGAAAAAACACTTGGTATAGGAGCAGGCCAAATGTCAAGAGTTGATTCAGTGAAAATTGCTATTAGAAAATCTAAAGAAAATAACTTAAATTTAGATGGTTCAATTATTGCATCTGATGCATTTTTTCCTTTTCCTGATTCAATAGAGCTTGCTGCTAAAGAGGGTGTTATCGGAGTTATTCAACCAGGTGGATCAATTAAGGATTCAGAAGTTATAAAGATGGCAAATAAATTGAATATTTTTATGATATTCACTAAAGAAAGGCACTTCCTTCATTAAATAGGTATATATATGTTAGATAATTTTAAAAGGTTTTTTTCAGGTATATTCTCGGGTGATATTGCTATTGATTTAGGTACTGCTAATACAATTATTTGGATTAAAGATGAAGGTATTGTATTAAATGAACCATCAGTAGTTGCAAGGAATATTGTTGATGATAAAATAATTGCTGTTGGAGATGAGGCAAAGCAAATGATTGGAAGAACAAATCCACAGATTGAAACGATAAGACCGCTTAAAGATGGTGTGATAGCTGATTATAAAATGACTGATGCAATGATTCAAGGCTTTATGAGAAAAATATCTAGAAGTAGAATTTCAAGGCCAAGGATAGTAATATGTATTCCATCTGGTGTTACGGATGTTGAACAACGCTCAGTTAGAGAATCAGCTGAGCATGCTAATGCTAGTGAAGTTCATTTAATTGAGGAGCCTATGGCAGCTGCTATAGGTATTGGTATTGACGTTAGTAAGCCTATTGGTAATATGATTGTTGATATTGGAGGTGGTACAACAGAGATAGCAGTTATCTCTTTAAATGGGATTGGTGCATTAGAAACAATTAGAATAGCAGGAGATGAACAAACAATAGCTATAGTTGAGTGGTTTAAATCTCAACATAAATTAGAAATTGGTGAAAGAACGGCAGAAGATATTAAGCATAAAGCAGGTACAGCCGTAAGATCTAAAGGAGTAAATATTTCGGTTAAGGGTAGAGACCTTATAACCGGTATACCAAAAACAATAGAGATCTCATCTGATGAAATTAGGCAAGCGTTGGCAGAAACCGTATTTCAAATAACAACAGCTATTAAAAATGCATTAGATAGGACTCCTCCTGAACATGCCTCGGATATTATTGATTATGGAATTGTTTTGACAGGCGGTGGTGCTTTGCTTAAAGATTTAGATGTGCACATTAGAAATAAGACTGGCCTTCCTGTTCATATAGCTGAGGACCCTTTGTTTTCAGTTGTTAAAGGAACAGGAATGGTTTTAGAAGATATAAAAAAATATACAGAAGTTTTAATTCATCCATAGATGGTTTCAAATAAATTATATTTTTTCAAGAAAGATATAATTTTTTTATTATTAGCAATAATTATCTCTTTAGCAATTTTTTTTTCAAACAAATCAATTTATGTAGAAAAAATCGAAAAAGAAGTTATCGATTTCGTTGGGTATATATATTATCCTAAGATATGGTATCAAAATATATTGTTAGTTAAAACTGAGAATGAATTTTTAAACCAAAAAGTTGTACAACTTAATTTATTGAATTCAAAATTAGAAAATTATAAAAAGGAAAATATTGAATTAAGAAAAATGTTAGATTTTAAGGAATCATATTTAAATCTTAGCTTAAAGCCTGCAAATAAGGTTAATCATAATTTTTCTTCTATTTATTCAATGATAATTAATGTTGGCTTCAATGACGATATAAATAAAAATCAAGCTGTAATAGATATGAGTGGATTAGTTGGGAAGACAATATCCATTGGAGAAAATGCTTCAAAAGTTCAACTTATAACTGATAAAAATTTTGCAGTATCTGTTAAAGTTGGTAAAGAAATGCTTTTATCAACCTTTAAACCTCTTCATGGTAAATATGGATATTTAGAAGGTGTGTTGAAAAGTTTGGAGTTAAATGAGGGAGATATTGTATATACATCTGGTGTTTCGGAAATTTATCCATCAGATTTACCTGTAGCTAAAATAATATCATTTAAAAATGATCCTGATAAATTATCTCAAGATGTTATTGTTGAAATATTAGCTGATATTAAAAATTTAAATTATGTTTTTGTTATTCAATAAAAATAGTTTGATATTTCCGATATTTATATCGTTTTTTTTGATTCTTTTACAAGGCTTTCTTCCTACAGTAATATTGGCTGATGGATTAGTAGTAACTTGTGATTTATTCCTTATTTATTTAACTTGGTTGGCACTAAATAAAAAATTATATCAAATAATAGTATTTGCTTTTTTTATTGGTATGTTTCAAGATTTAGTAATCCAGCCAGAAACAGTAGGGTTGTATTCATTTATAAAAGTAATATCAGTATATTTTATTAACTATTTAAAAAAAGTTGCAAGTTTATGGAATGAATTAATTAAACTGCTTTATTTATTTATTGTTTATTTTTCCCATTATTTTCTATATCATTATGTATTTATCAATGAATTTACAAGTATTTTTTTGGTCTATATATTTTTGGAATCTGTTTTTAATTTAATTATTTTTATTATTTGTGATAAAATTTTCTTCAATTAATATTATATAATTTTTATATGTCTTATAAATTTACTAAGCAATCTAACAATAAGAATTTCGTTTTTATTATATATTCTATTTTTATTTTAATTATAATATGTAATTATTTTAATCTTCAGATATTAAATTATAAAAAATATAATATTAAAGCTGGAAATAATAGCTTAAGAAAGATTGTTCTTAAAGCACCCCGTGGTATTATATATGATAGGAATGAGAATCCTATTGTTGATAATAAATTAATTTATAATATAAATATTATCCCTAAAGATTTTAATTCAAATAGTTTTAATTATAATCTAATAGATCGTACAATTAATGTAAGTAAAGCAACTGTTGATTCCATTGTGTATTCAAATAATACTTCAATTAAACAATTTAAGCCATATTTAATTAAATCAAATATTGATTTTGTAAAAAAATCAATTTTAGAAGAAAGTAAATTAGATATTAAAGGTCTATATTTTACTAATTCACCCATCAGAACTTATACTAGTAGTTGTAATCTTGCACATGTTTTAGGATATTTAAGAAATATTAATGAGATTGAAGGGTATAGTGGAATAGAAAAATATTATGAAGAAATATTAAAAGGATCTGATGGATTAGAGTATCATTTAGTTGATAGGTTTGGGATTGATCAAGGATTATTTGTAGATGATAATATAAAGCGACCTGAACAGGGTAAAGGTGTTTATTTATCTATTGATTCTAAATTACAATCATTCAGTGAGGAAATAATGGGCGACAATATTGGATCTATAATTGTTATGGATCCAGAATCTGGAGAGATTTTAACAATGCTTAGTACTCCTACTTATGAATTAAACTCATTTGCAGGCGAAATTCCAATTAAAACATGGAATAAATTGATTAAAAATAAAGATAAGCCATTTAATAATAGAGCTATTCAAAGCTCTTATCCTCCAGGTTCAATTTTCAAACTTATTTTAGCTGCAATTGTTTTAGATAAAAAAATTATTTCAAAAGATTGGAAAATTAATTGCAATGGTAAATATGAATTTTATGACAAAGTGTTTCATTGTTGGAAAGAAGATGGACATGGTATAGTAAATCTTAATGACGCTATAAAAGGTTCGTGTAACATTTATTTTTATAATTTAATTCAAAAAATTGATTTTGATTTATGGTCTAATGAGGTATTAAACTTTGGATTTGGAAATACCTTAGGGATTGACCTTCCTTCGGAAAAGAAGGGTCTTGTTCCAAATAGGAAATATATGAGCCAAACTTACAAAAATAGGGGTGGCTGGTCTACTGGTCATTTATTAAATTTATCTATTGGGCAAGGCGAAACAATGGTTACTCCTATACAAACTATTAATTTAATAAATATAATTGCTAATGAAGGTTGGTATTTAACTCCACATTTAAATTTAGAATCTGATAATATTATAAAGAAAAAAATTGATTATAATCAATCAACATGGGGAATTATCAAGCAATCTATGTATGATGCCGTAAATGAATCTGGAGGTACAGCATATAAAACAAAAATTGATTTAGATAATGTTAAAGTTTATGGTAAAACAGGTACAGCACAAATATGTTCAAATTGCGATTTATTACCTCATGCATGGTTTGGAGGATTTATTGAATTCAATCAAGATAAAAAGTTTTCTATAGTAATAATCATTGAAAATGGTGGAAAGGGTTCAAATAAACCAACGATTATGGCAAAAAAAATATTTAAATATATTTTAGGTAATGCAGATGTTTAAAGGTTTATTTGATTTTAAAAATCAATCTATTCTAATTAGATGGATTATAGTTGTTCCTGTATTAATTTATATTTTCATTGGATTGTGTGCATTATATGGAATTAATAGTACTAGTAATATAGATAACTTATTGTCTTCTACTTTTTATAAACAGATTATATGGATTTTACTAGGTGCAATTGTATTCATTTTTACTCAATATATAAGATTTCAGTTTTTGTATGATTATTCATATGTATTTTATTTATTTTTATTTATTTTAATATTTTCAACTATGTTTTTTCCTAAAATTGAAGGAGCAAGAAGATGGATACCAATAGGTCCTTTTTATTTTCAACCAAGTGAGTTAGGTAAAATTATATATGTATTTGGAATAGCAAGATTATTTAATGATATAAAGAAAAAAAATGAATTAAGTTATTTTTTCTTTATTATTATAATACTTTCACTAATACCACCTATGTTAGTATTTATTCAGCCAGATTTAGGTACAGCAATGATTTATTTTTCTATTATAATACCAATGCTTTTTTGGTCAAATTTTAATGTTAAAATTATTATTTTTTTAATTGCTCCATTAATTAGTATGATTGCAGTTTCTAACTTATTTTTTTATTACATGTGGATGATTTTTTTAATAATATTTATCATTTTAATTAATGATAAGATATATTACAAAGTAATTAATTTCATTTTAAATTTATCTGCTAGTATAATCTCTCCATATATTTGGTTTGAAATTCTAAAGCCTCATCAAAGACAAAGAATAGAAACATTTATAGATCCTTTTAGTGACCCCTTAGGAAAAGGATATCAAGTAATTCAATCTATAATTACTATTGGATCTGGAGGTTTGTGGGGTAAAGGTCTTGGCAATGGAACTCAAACTCAATTAAGGTTTTTACCTGTTAGAGATACTGATTTTGTTATATCTGTAGTTTCAGAAGAGATGGGTTTTGTAACAATATTTTTTTTACTTTTAGTATTATGTTGGTTAGTTTATTGGGTACTTGATTTTGCTCAGCGAGTTGAAAATGAATATATTAGCACAGTCATGATTGGATTGCTATCAATTATATTTATGCATATAATTATTAATTTTGGGATGATATCAGGTCTTCTTCCTGTCACAGGGTTACCAGTGCCATTTATTAGTTATGGCGGATCTTTTTTTCTAACATGCTCTATCATAGTAGGGTTAATTAATAATATTATTAATAATCATATTTAAATAATATTATTGATTCATTGAATAATATGTGTAATAATTGTTAAATTATAATGATTTGAAACCCTGTAAAATATATTATTTGTCTAGCGAATTTTCGCCCTATGCTCATACATCTAATTTGTCAGATTTATCTAAAGATTTTTCAACTTATTTAAATGAACAAAAAGATATAGAAATACGATTAATTCAGCCTAAATATGGTTTTATTTCTGAGAGAAAATATGTTTTGAGAGAAGTGATTAGGTTAAAAGAATTAGTTATTAATTTTAAAGGTGCAGATTATTTGATAAACATTAAATCAGCATTTATTCCAAATACGAGAACTCAAATTTATTTTTTAGAGTACAATGATTATTATTTTGATCTATCTGAATTATTATATAAATCTAAAAATGGTAGGTATTATAAGAATAATGATGAAAAATATTCATTTTTTGTAGAGGTTGCCTTACAAACGTTGAGAAAATTATTTTGGTCTCCCGACGTTATTGTTTTTAATGATTGGCAAACTTCTATTTTACCAATTTTGATTAAACAGAAAAGTAAGCAAGATTCATTTTTCCAAAATATTAAAACTGTATTTTATATACATACTATTGACTCAAATTATAATTTTTCAAATGAATTATTTAAAGATACTAATTTAAAATATGATGCAAAAAAATCTCATCAAGATATGATTCAATTGGCCTGCAAACATGCTGATTTAATATATGTAGTTAATAATGACTCTAATGATAAAAAAATTAAGTCTATATTGAAAAATAAAAAATATAAAATAATAAATCCTATTAATAGTTTAAAATCCTCTGAAAAATTAGAATTGTTCAATAAAATGAGCATTGATATTCAATCAATTATTTAAATATGAACTTTAGATCCCTAATTGATAATTGTAAAATATTATTTATTTTACTTTTACTATTATTTAGCTGCATTGAAGATAAATCATTAATATTGAACCCAAATAATGGTGAATCATATCAGTATAAAACTTTCAAGTTAAATAATTTAAATTCATATTCCTTTAATGAAGACGAATTTAGTCAAGGTATTTCATCTAGATTATACTTAGGGAATTTAAATGTATCTGATGATTTTAATGATAATGTAGAATTATACTCTTATATAAAAATTGATAAAGAATTATTAAATAATAACGCATTTTGTAATGCTGAAAATATAAACAATTTTAATAACATTGATTTAATTCTTCCTGTAACATCATTCCAAAAATTAGATGAACTAGATAATTATATTTACCCTGATATTAATAGTATTAACCCAAGTACAACAAATGATTATAATGAGGATCGCTTTAACCACTATATTAAAGCATATATTATCAGTGAAGATAATATGCATTTTTTAGATTATGATATGGAATCTCAAAATTTTGTATCTTTTATTGATCCCTTATTATTACAAGGCAGTGATTACGCCCATGTTATTATTGATAAATTAACGAATAATTTAAGAGTACAATTAGATGATTATATTTATTCTAATTTCAGTAATGATTTAAAAGATGATACAGAAGATTGTACTTTATTTGATTATGAAAATTGCAAATTAAATACAAATTGTTACTGGGATATTTCCTCTATTGATTTTGATCAGAATAATGATGGACAATTAGATGATGACGCTTCTTCTATACTTTCTTCATTTACTAGTGGTTATCATTGTTATAATGAATCTACTTTTTCAAATGTTGTTTGTAATGAATTGGAAGATTTAAATATCATATTAGAATATAATAATCCAAATTCTACAAATGATCAAATTATTGAATTATATTCTTCAGATAATGAAACAATTACATTTAGCCCATACCTTGATATTGATTATGATGAAAATGGAGTAAGTACAGAAAGTATTAATAAATGTACATTTGATACTATTTTATCAAATGAACTAAGTAGTAATGAATTTCTATATAATTTGAATGAGTCTTCTGATGGTTATGGTATGATCTTAGGATTTGATCAAACTCTCACAACTTTATATAATAATTTGAGTGATATATCATGTACATGTCCTAATGATTGTGGTGATGATGGATTATGCCCAGGTGATGATGATTATCCTCAAAATTGTGAAAATAATAATAACTTTGAAGATTGCAATGTAAATAATTGTTATTGGATAAATAATAATTGTCAGGCAGCAGATTATCATGAAAATGATGGGATTTGTAATGATAATTCTTACTTAGAGTCCAGCTGTACTTTTGATGGTGAGCCTTTCCAGATTGAATCCAATTCAATTATTCCAGCTGATTGGAATGGAGAGTTGTTTCAAATTGATATAAACTTGAATCAAGATAATGTGGATTTTCTTGATGAAATTTCTTTTTATTTTAGTGATATATATTTTATTTATAAGGACTTGGATCCAAATAATGATAATTATAGTATAGACTCTGAAGATGATAATAAAACTGAAGGAAATGGAATTTGGGATTTCAATGATTGCGGAAGTGATAATGATTGTGAAATAATTGATTCAGATTCAACGCAAGAAAATGATATTGTTGATAATGGAGAATCCCATGAATTGTTTGATGATTATGGTATTGATAATTGTCCAAACATATATGAGACAGGCATAAATACTGATCTTAATGAATGTGGTGATGAAAATAATAACTTATATAATAATAATGGTTTTGAAAATAATTTAGAATGGGATGATTCAGGTAATGGAGTTGGTTTAGATGGAATTTGTCAAATTGATGAGTGTGAATTATTTGATGATTATGGATACGATAAAGTGACAGATGAATATGAGTCTGGGTGCTTTGATACAGATAATTTATTTGGAGGAAAATTAGATGGGTATACTTATAATCAACTTATAAATGAATGCTCACTTGACATTGAGGAATTGGATGTAGAAATTTGTAATGAACAGTATATTTGCGGCCAGCTACATTGGAATCTTGAAGATTGTATAGTTTGCTCACAATCAGATCCAAATGGTGATAATTATAATGATGACCCAAGTAATGATAATTGGATTGATTGTAATGAAAATCAATCTATTTGTGCAGATCAAGATGGCTGGGACAGTGAAACTATGGGAAACGGTATTTGGAATGAAGGTGAAAACTTTGAAGGTAATGATCAATGGGATTGGGAAGATACTAATGATAATGGAAAATTAGATTTATGTACAAATTATTTTGACCTTCAGGAAGATTGTGATAGATATGAGTATTTTAATGATATTGGTATAGATGGTATTCCTGATGCGTATGAAAATTATAGTAATAATTCATTTAATGATAATTATGATTTAAATACTAATCCGAATGGATCTGAGGGAAATAATTTTAGAGATGAAAATGAGCCATTTTTTGATTATGGACTAGATCAAATTCAAACAATTGATGAATTTAATTTTAATGAAGGTCAAGAAAATAATAAAAAATATGATAAAGATGGTGATTTTGAAGAGTCGTTCCAAGATTATGGCTTAGATCAATGTCAAAATTTAAATGAAATAGGTGATTCTAATTGTTGCGAAGAAGGGGTTGATTGCGATAGTCTTAATGTAGGTGATTTAGAAGATCCTAATAATGATAATTATAATATAGATCCTAATAATGATGAAACTGAAAATAATAGTATTTTAGATTGGAATGATTGTAATGATGATTTGACAATTTGTGATGGAGATGTTAATTGGGATCCATCTATTGGTAATGGAATTTGGGATGAAGGAGAAGGTGAAAGATGGTATGATTATGGTTATGATCAAAAACAAGATATTGAAGAAGATAATTATTATGCAAATATTGCTAATTATATTGTTTCTTCAGGTAACAACTATCAGATTAAATTAGATGAGCAAAGTGTTTTTTTTGATGAACCGACTCTTTCAAATAACAAACAGGTTGGACTTTGGGTTTCATCAATTGAACAAATTGATAATAATTATCGTTTAACTATAAGTCTACATACTTTGATCGATTTGGTTGCATTTCAGTTTAAAATAAATCATTGGAAATATCAACATGAAATAGAGTCTATTAATAATAAATCATTATATCTTTTTGGTGATTATTATATTAATAATGGTGTTTATAATAATTATGAAATTAATTCATCTGAATCAGGTAATAAATATATTTTAGATACAACAATCTATGATTCAACTTTAGGGATATGTCAAGATGAGAATTTAAATTATTTTTGTAGTGATTATAATCATAATAGTGTTTATAATTTAAATGATCTAAGTCTTTGTCAAGAAGAATGTTTGGGGTTATGTGTTAAAGGCTGTTCTGATGAATTAAATGTAATGAATGGATTTGGAATCAAATCATCCTTTGATTTTATTTCTTCAGATGATGATGAATTAAATTTAGATGATTTTATTGATAACAATTCTAATGCCAATATATCTTATGAATATACTAATTTAATTGTTTATTTTGATAGACCCGAAGATAATTTGTTGTTTAATCAGGAAGAGTCAATTCAAATTAATATTGAATATTTTGATCAAGAGAGCAATGAGTTTTTAGTTTATAGCAATATTGGAAGTAAGACAATTACAGCTGATCAAGATTCCTTGAAAATTAATATAAGTCCTTTAATTCAAGATTATATAAATAATAATATAGATTATAATAACATAATTATAAGTTCTAAAAATAACAGTTATAATTTTTCCAATCTTCCAATTATTTATAATGATCTTGATTCAAGTAATAATCCACGGTTAGAAATATTTTATTCAGAATGAAATTGATAATTCATATTATTTTTATTACTTATCTATTTTCTCAAACATCATCATTAAGTATGTACGGAATGGGAGAATATGTTCATTCTTTTGATGCATCATCAATTGCACTTGGAGATAGTAAATATTTTAATGGATATGATAATAGAATAAATTACTCTTCACCATCTTCATATTGGAAATCTTCTTTATCGAATCTGATGATGTCAATTTCAACTAACGTCAATGAATTTGCAAGCAAAGATTTATTAGAAAATAATTTTAGAATGTTTTCATTTACATTTCCAATCAATGAAAATAGAATATGTGCCTTTGGAATGAATCCTGTTGTTAGGAGTGAGTTTTCAATATCTGAAATGAATTATACAACCGTAGGAGCTAATGAATCTCCTACTGGTCAAGCATTAGCTTTTAATACAGATTACAGTTTTAATGGAGGTATTTCAGAATTTTTTATTTTAATTTCATCGAAAATTTCAAACAATATATCATTTGGTATTAGATGGAGTAAATTATTCGGCACTAGTGAAAATAAATATTATTTAAATTTATATGACATGCTTACTCAGCCTGATTTAGATGGAGACCCTAATCCATCATATACATTTAGCTCGACTGATTCATTTATTGATAAAAATAAATATTCTTCAGATAAATATTTATTAGAATTTAGGTTTGAGTATGATAAAATTAGTACGGTTTTATCATATGGAAGATCTACATTGCTTGATATTGATCATACCCCGTATTATTGTGGAGGTTTATCAGATAGTGATTGCGAGAATTATTATAATATATATAATAACCTAATATCTACAGAAAATTATAATTCAATTAATAAGCTTAAAGAATTGGGATTTGGTCTTAAGTATATTATAAATAATCAATTAGGTATGGTATTTGAATATAATAGTTTAGATACATTCAATTCATATGAATTTGTTAACATTTTTAAATCAGAGAATCCAAATGTAGAATCGCATCATTTAGGAGTATATTATATTTTTAATAATGATATTAATGCAATCATAAATCAATCTATTCTTAAATTTGGATTATTTAATAGATTAAATAAATTTAATAGTATGGATATTTATGATAGAGGATTAACATTTGGATATGGATTTAATTATTTTGATAATAAAAATTTTGTTGATATTTCATTCAAAGTTGGTTCTAAAACAACTCAATATAGTGAATTTGAAAATGAAAGGTATTACTCCGTGATATTAACAATATCTGGAGGAGAAAAGTGGTTTATTAATGAAAGGAAAAATAAATGATAAGTAGAGTTTCGCTTCTTATTTTAATGGCATTTTTTAGTATTTCTCTAATGCAAGACTATGATTATGATGATATTTATGAACCTCAATGTGATTTAGATTTTGATGGGGAAGATGATTGTGATAAATTTTTAAGTTTTGCATCTACTAATTGGCATGATAAAGATTATTTGGGATGTATTGAACAATATAAAACAGCAATATATTGTGGCTGTATAATGAAAGAAGATTATAACATATATAAATTTTTAGGACGATCATTTATGGAAATTGGAAAATTAGATAGTGCTTATTGGTCTTTTGATCAGGGTTTAAGGTATAGTCCAGATGATGAAAGTCTTTTAGAATATGCAGCATGGAATGCTGGAAAAATGAATAATATTGAAAATCAAATGTATTATATAGATAGAATGTTAGAAATTAATCCAGATAATGTCAGAGCTATTGAAAGGATGAATGATACATATAAAAAAAATGAATTATATGATGAACAATTGGCTATTCTTGAACTTTGGCTTAAAATTGACCCGGAAAATAAAAAGGCTATTTCTGATAAAAAAAATGCATACAATAAACTTGGAAAAGATGAAAATGATGTAAATAGAGAAAGATGGAATACTGATAAAACTAATTTACAATATGGCTTAGATTATGCAGAGGGTCTTATAGAAAAGGATTTAAATGAATTAGCAATTGAGGTATGTAATGAATTATTAGTTTATGATTCTGAAAATTTAAGATTATTGAAAGTTATATCAACTGCATACATTAACTTATATGAAGAAAATAAAGCTTTGCAATATTTAGAAAAATTAGGTGCTATTGATAATAATTTAAATACATTTTTGGATATTGCTGATGTATGTATAAGTATAGGTCAATTTAAAAAGGGATACAACTGGGTGAATAAAGCAATTTCGCAATCCAAATCATTAGGTAAGAGCTATTTTAAAAGAGCTGATTTATTAGTTGCTTTAGTTGAGACAAATATGAGTGATGATATTGATTTTTGTGATCGTCTAGTATATGATTTAGCATGGCAAGATTATAACTTGTCTTATGAAAGTGGATATTTAAATGCAAAAGTCTATAGAGATCAATTAGATGACTTTATTACTACTAAAGGAGATTGGTTCTTGAATGCAGACAAGAATAATGAAATTACACCATCTAGTCAGGAATGTAGTAAGTTAAAGGGTTCAGATTGCTACTCATGGATTGATAGAAAAGTTAGCTCTAAGAGGTGAAATATGATTAAAATTGCAATTGGCTGTGATCATGCCGCATTTGAAGAAAAAGAAAAATTAAAATATTTTTTAAGACAGAGTGGTTATGAAGTATTAGATGTTGGTACAAATTCAAAGGAATCTGTTGATTACCCTAAATACGGTCATAGCGTTGCAAAAATGGTTTCAGAAAACATTGCTGATCAAGGTATTGTTATTTGTGGTAGTGGTATAGGTATCTCAATAGCAGCTAATAAGATTAAAGGTATAAGAGCTGCTCTGTGTACTTCAGTTGAACATGCTGAAATGAGCAAAAAACATAATAATGCAAATATTTTAGCCCTAGGAGCACGAATGACAGAGTATGATCTTTTAGAAAAAATAACTAATGTTTGGTTAAATTCAAAGTTTGAAGGTGGAAGACATTTAAATCGAATAAATATGATTGAAATATAATGGAAAAATTAAAAAAATATGATTCTGAATTGTATGAAGCAATAGAGAAAGAGTTAAATAGAGAGAGAAATACTTTAGAATTAATTGCATCGGAAAATTTTACAAGTGAGTATGTGTTGGATGTAGTTGGAAGTATTTTAACAAATAAATATGCTGAAGGTTATCCTGGTAGACGATATTATGGTGGTTGTGAAGCTGTTGATGAAGTTGAAAATATAGCAAGAGATAGGTTGAAAAAATTATTCAATGCTGAATATGCAAATGTTCAGCCTCATTCAGGCTCTCAAGCTAATATGGCTGTTTTTCTTACTATGCTTAAACCAGGAGATACTGTTATGGGATTAGATTTGGCTCATGGTGGCCATTTGACTCATGGTAGCCCTGTTAATTTTTCAGGAAAATTATATAATTTTGTTTCCTACGGTTTGGACAAAGAATCAGGAAGAGTTGATTTTGATAATGTTTATAAAATTAGTAAGAAGTATAAACCAAAATTAATTATTTGTGGTGGAAGTGCTTACCCTAGATATATTGAATTTGAAAAATTTAAAGAAATTGCTTTAGATATTAACTCTTATCTTATGGCAGATGTTGCTCATCCATCGGGATTGATTGCATCTGGAGTTCATCCATCTCCTTGGCCATTTTGTGATATTTTAACCTCTACTACTCATAAAACTTTAAGAGGACCTAGGGGGGGGATAATTATGATGGGTAAAGATTTTAAAAACACTTGGGGAGTTGTTGCTCCAAAATCAGGAAGAATCAAGAATATGTCAGAATTATTGGATAGCTCAGTTATGCCTGGAATACAAGGGGGCCCCTTAATGCATTCTATAGCTGGTAAAGCTATTGCATTTAAGGAGGCGTTAAAACCATCCTTTAAACAATACTGCCTTCAAATTGTATCTAATGCAAAAACATTAGCATACGAATTGATAAATAAAAATTATACTTTAGTTTCAAATGGAACTGATACTCATTTAGTGTTAATTGATCTTTCAAGTAGAGATATAACTGGTAAAGTTGCTGAGGAAAGATTGGAAGAAGCAGGAATTACTACAAATAAAAACATGGTTCCATTTGATAAACAATCACCTATGGTTACAAGTGGTATAAGAATTGGAACTCCAGCATTAACTACTCGAGGCATGAAAGAATCAGAGATGAAGGAAATAGCTAGGTTAATTGATTTAGTATTATCAAATATTGATAATGATGATGTAATTAAACAAGTTAAATCTTCGGTTGAAGATTTATGCAATAATTTTAAATTGTATCCTCATTTGTAATAATATATCATATATTGTTTTTATACTTATTTATTAATATTATTTCATCATGTATAAAATCTTAAAATATCCTATAAATAGAATTATATCTTTATTTGAAAATTTTGGAAGATATGTCCTTTTAATTTCAAATATATTTAGATCATATAATTCATGGGGACTATATATTAATAATGCTATAGATCAAATGATATTAATTGGAACTAAGTCTATACCAATTGTTATTCTTACTAGTTTTTTTACTGGAATGGTATCATCAGTTCAGGCAGGATATCAAATGGAATCTTCATTGACTCCAAAATGGATAATTGGAAGCTTAGTTGGTGAAACAATGTTATTGGAATTAGCACCTGTTATAACATCTTTAGTTTTGGCTGGAAAAATAGGTGCTACAATAGCAGCTGAATTAGGTACGATGAGAGTAACAGAGCAAATTGATGCATTAGAGTCATTGTCATTAGACCCTATTGCCTATTTGGTTCTGCCAAGGATGTTGGCAGCGCTAGTTATGTTTCCTGTATTAACAATTATTGCAAATATTTTTGGAATTTCTGGTGGGATTATTGCAGCTATGACATCTCTAGATCTTGATCCTTATTTGTTTTTGAAGGGATTGAAGACGTGGTTTAAGCCTTGGGATGCGTGGTATGGTATAATAAAAGGACTTTCTTTTGGATTAGCTATAACTTCTATATCATGCTATTTTGGATACTATACTAAAGGAGGAGCTGCTGGAGTAGGTAAATCTACCACCTCTAGCGTAGTTTCTTCATGTATAGCTATAATGATATTGGATTATGTCTTAGCTTCTTTATTATTATGATTTCTGTTAAAAATATATCAAAAAGTTTTTTATCTAAAAAAATATTAGATGATATTTCATTTCAAATTAAAATGGGTCAATCGGTAGCAATTATTGGCCAAAGTGGTGTTGGTAAAAGTGTTTTATTAAAGCATTTTAATGGTTTAATGATACCGGATTTTGGTGAAGTTAAAATTAATAATCAGATTATTAATAAATTATCATTTCATGAATTGCAGCAAATAAGAAAAAATATGTCAATGGTTTTTCAATTTGGAGCATTATTTGATTCCTTGACTATTCATCAAAATATATTATTAGCCTTAGATCATTTGACAAATTTATCAAATGAGGATAAAAAAAATAGAATCAGTGAATCTTTAAGTGAAGTCAATTTATCTAATGTTGAAGATTTATTTCCAAACGATTTATCTGGAGGTATGAAAAAGAGAGTAGGTATTGCAAGAGCAATTGCTATTAAGCCTAAATATATTCTATATGATGAGCCAACAACTGGATTAGATCCTATTAATACTGATAAAATGCTTAATTTGATGAAAAAAGTAAGAAGAAATAAAAGTATAACATCGATTGTTGTTACACATGAAATGAAAATTATTAATGAGTTTTCGAATCAGGTGATTATGTTATATGATGGAAAAATTATATTTGATGGTTCTCCAGAAGAATTAAATTCTTCTAAAGATAAATATATAAAATATTTTATATTAGGTAAGAATTTAGATTAGAAAGCTAAAATGAATATAAATAAATTAACTTGGATTGGATTTTCAGTATTTTTTTCAGTACTATGTTTTTTTTATGGTATTAAATTTTTACAGAATGAAACATTTCAGCAATCCAACTTTACATTTAATGTAGTTTTTAATGATTTGCAAGGTTTAGATGTTAGTGATGATGTTAAAATGCTTGGTAAGCGTATTGGAAGAGTAACTGGAACAAAAATTATTGGTCAAAAAATTGCAGCAGAATTAACTATTGATAATTCTTTTGCTTTTAAAATTCCAATTGATTCTGAAATTGAAATCACTCAAACTGATATTATGGGTAGTAAGTACATTTCAATATATCCTGGCAAAGATAATAATAAATTTATATTAGATAATGAAACAATTGCGGGTAAAAATGCAGAGGTTGCTTCTTTAACTAAAGATATTGGTGATTTAGCTAAAAGATTAAATGAAACATTTAGTGGAGAACAAAAACAGCAAATAGTAAATACAATTTCTAATATAGAATCTACCTCTAGCCAAATTGAGGAATTCATTAGTATTAATAAAGATTTAATAACTGACAAAGATAAAGATAATTTGCATGAATTATTATCAAATATAAATTCTATTTCGTTTAGCTTAAATGAAATTATTAATGATGAATCTGAAAATCTTAAAAAGTCTGTACAAAGTTTTAATGAATTTATGACAAAAGTTCCATCAATGTCTGAAGAAGTAGATATTCTAATATCTGATTTATCTGAAATTATAAAAAATATTAATTCAGGTGATGGATCTTTATCAAAATTATTAAATAGAGCAGATCTATATGATAATATTAATGGACTAGTATTAGATGCAAGGTCTTTGCTAGGTGATGTTAAAGAAAATCCCGCAAAATATTTACGTGCTTGGTTTGAAGCTAAAAAGAAATAGGGAACAAATTTTAATATAATAAATAAAAAATAATAGAGTTTGCATTTATATAGATAATTATATAAATTAAAAAAGTATTTAAAAAGGAGTATCGTTATAGTTAATTGTTAATAGGTCTGTATTAAAAATAGAAAGTTTTTTTATTATAGTTACCATATTGGCAATTCTGTAACCAGAACCGGGTTAAGGAATTACCCGGTTTTTTTTTAAATATAAGGAGTCTAGTTATGAAGTATAAAATAAATCTTTTTCTTTTAGTAGTTTTAATCTCTAGAATATTTGCAGTAGGTGAAGCAGGAGCAGTTTTTTTATTAATAAATCCTGGTTCCAAGGCTGCTGGTGCAGGCGAAGCTCAGGTTGCAAAGGCTGATGATGCTTACGCCTCATACTATAATCCTGCAGGATTGGGGTTTTTAAGAGGTGAAGAGGTTGTAATGCAGCATGTTAATTGGTTGCCAAATTTAACAAGTGATATTTTTTATGATTTTTTAGCTTATAGAAAATCTGTATCAGGCCTAGGAACTTTTGGCGGCCATATTATATTTCTTAATTTAGGAACTCAGCAAGGTATGGACGAATGGAACAATTATACTGGTGAGTTTAAAAGTTATATGGCAGCTATTAATTTGAGCTATGGCACACAGCTTTCAGAAAATAAATCAATCGGTATGAATGTAAAAGTTTTTCATCAAAAATTATCTGATAGAGCTCAGGCGGGCGAAACTGGTGATCCATTTTCGACTGACTTTGGTTTTGACATAGGTTATTTGCAAAAATTTGGAAAAAGGAATCAGCATCAGTTTGGATTTTCTATACAAAATATAGGTCCACCTATTGATTTTATTGATGCGCAACAAGCAGATCCTGCTCCTACTAATATGAGACTAGGTGTATATGCTGAGCTGTACAAAGATGAGCAAAATAAATTAAATTTTTTATTTGATGCTAATAAGTTATTAGTTGCTTCTTATCCAAGTATGGATTGGAATGGTGATGGAATTATTAGTGGTTCAAAAGAGGAAGCACATTCAGATCCATGGTATAAGGGTGTATTTACAGCTTGGCTTGATGACTGGTATTATGGAGGTGATTATGATTTATGTGAAGATCCATGCGGCCAATCAACATTAGATGATGATATAATTCATTCTTATGGAGTAACTCGTGATTCAAGAATTGGTGGATACTTTGCACTACCTAATTATTCTTACATTAATAATGATAAGCTTTATAAGCAATATCAACAATTAAGGGATCGTGAGAGTCCATATTTAGGTTATTATGATAATAATGAATTATATAATACAAATGAAAATCATTCAGAAAATAATGATGCTGGTCTTCCTAATTATTTTTCTGCAGAATGGCATGAAGATTATGATTTAAATCCGACTGATGATCAAAATACTGATGGTGTTGAAGATTGGATAAATTCTGAGTATGTGTATCCTTCTTATACTAAAATTTACTCGCTTGAGGGAGGAAATTCAACTGCCGGATATTTAAATTCTTTAGATTTTTTAATTAAGCATTTTCCTGCTATAGTTGAATCTAAATTAGATGTAGTAACAGATGAAATTGTTTACCTTCCAAATTATAAAGGATTCTGTGAAGAAGTATATACTTCAGCAGGTGGATATTATTATGAAAATGGTAATTTAATTAATTCGGCTCAGGGAAATGTTTATGGACATTCTATGTGTTATTCTTTGGATGAAAATGATGAAGGTCAACCATATTATTCATATAATAATATAGGATCTTACTCTTCTCCTGAATGGATTAGAATTGAAAATGATGATTTTAATATGAGTGAATTAAAATTTTTAGATCTACCTCATGATGGAATGGGTGAATTTGATAAATTTGATTATGTATGCGATATAGACTCAGGTAATTGTAATGCATATTATAAAGGTCAGGTGATTGCAGATAATACTGAAGGAGATTGTACTTCTGATACGAATAATGATGGTATTTTCTGCGGACCAGGAGATAATGGAATCGATAATGATGAATTAACTCTAGTTGATAATAGTTATTCAACTAATGGTCAATTTTATTATGATATAGAGATTGATGAAGATACTATTGAGGATTTATATGGTCCAAATTTATATAATTATTTTGGAGAGAAAGAGTTTGAAGATCCTAGATATGGGAAGTATAATGCTCAAAGTAATCTTGAAAAGGGCACTGGAGATCAAAGAGAGTTTAAAAATGAACTTGAAGAAATGATATATAACTTTGGTTTTGAGTGGTCATATACAGAAAATTTTATCATGAGAGCTGGCTTTATTTATGATCTTGAAGGTGACATAAAAAATCCAACTTTTGGAGCAGGTATTAATTTTGATAAATATGGTTTTGATTTTGGATATACGGCTGGTGATAAAGGTCATCCAAGAGAAAATACAATGTTCTTCTCTTTATCTTTAGGTCTTTAAACATTGAAACTATCATTTTGTTTTTATATATTACTTTTGTTTCAGTTCATTTATCCTGTTCATTTAGTAGGTGTAATGGTTGAATTTGATGAAGATAATGATTCTCAAACATCTGGAAGCGGCAAGTTCCTAACTGAGGTTAATTCAAACCTTAATTATATAGATTATCCAAATAGAATGAGATGTAACCCTCAAGAAAATCTTGTGATAGACTTGCCACCCCATAATTCAACTTATTTTTCACTTCAATTAGAAGCAGTAAGAAATTATTATCTCAGTGTTTCAAATAAAGATATTTCATATGGAATGCTAGAAAACACATATCAGATAGATAAGAAAATGTCTTATTATGCAACTTCTGATCAAAAAATTGGATTATTATTTGCTGAATCTCTAGATAAAGCTAATGAACAAGGAGATATAGATAATTATTTAAATAGTAATAATCTTAACTATGAAGATGTTTTGTTTGTCATATTTCATGCAGGACTTGGACAGGAAGCTTCGCAAAGATTTGATCCTACAATTTATGATATAAAAAGCGCATATGTTGATGATGATATGCTTGAAGGTATACAGAATGATAGCCATTGGATTAATCAGCATGGTATTAATCAAGGGATTGTAATGCCTGAGACTTTAAATTGGATTTTTTATAATGTTATTGAAGATATATTTTCTCTTACTTTTGTTGTTGAGGATGAATTAGATGATTTACTATGTGGGCAGCAACTAGGCATGACAGGACTGTTTGCTCATTTACTTGGCTATTATTTTGATTTTCCACTAATGACTAATAATGAAGGTAGATATGGTATTGGCGATTTTGGTTTGATGGATCAAGGATGTTTTAATCAACAAGGTATTATACCTGCAAAGCCTAATCCATGGACAAGGTCTAATGACTTAATAGGTGGATGGAAGGTTCGCGATAATAAAACAAAAGATCTATTCTTAAATGCTCAAATAGAGGTTACGGTTAATACCGATGATTCGGTCTATCAATTTGATATAGATGAAGATGAGTATTATTTAATTGAGAATAGATATAATAAATTATTATTAAATGACAATTCAGTATATAATAATAAATCAATTGATTGTATTATAGATTATTATAGAGATTATCCATCTTATTGTCCTATCGATCCCATAATAGAATCTGGCGGCATCTCTGAGTATGATGAAGAAAATGATAATTTCAAGCATTTATACGATGTTATAAATCAGTATGGAACATTTTATGCTAATTCTAATGAATTATTAACACCTGAAGATGATTTATTTCAGATACAATCTGAATATAATGTCATTACTAATGTTGATAATTATGATTATGGCTTACCTGGTTCAGGGATTCTGATTTGGCATATTAAAGAACCTCATTTTAATAATTATAAAACTGGAATTAATAATAGCGCTGAAGATAGAGCTATTGTTTTGGAAGAGGCAGATGGCATACAGCAAGTTGGAGGTCCTGATTATGAGTGGTTCCCAGGAATTGATTATACTCAAGGAAGACAGTTTGATTTTTGGTATGATGGTAACGAGCAATATGAATTTATGAATTATTCTGAAGATGAAGATATATATAAACCTATATTATTTAATTATAATAGCCAGCCAAATACAAGAACTGTAGATAATTTGGATTCTCACTTATATTTTAAAATTAATGATAGCCCAAGTACAAGCATGGATTTTATAGCTAAGTTTGAATATAATAATATTTATACAATGGAATACATTAAAGATGATATTTTCATTATTGGAAATAGCCCAGATGAGAGTTGTTTATTTTATAATGATAGTAATGATATAGTTAAACTATGCTCAGATGGATCAGAGTTCGTATTGTCTATCAATGATTTTATAGATAGTAATATTGATTTTAATTTAATTAATGAAAGCACAAGAGTTCTTGTTAAAAATAATGGTTATTATTTAGTTGAAAATTTTAATTATTACATTGATGATTCTAATAATATTATAAGCTTTGAAAGCATGCCCGTAAATCCAATAGGTTATTACAATGATTTAATTAATACAGAAGAAGTCATCAATGCATTATCTATTGGTGATATTGATAGCGTTGATGAGTATGATGAAAAGCTTACTATTGATTCAAATGGCACATTACATTGTTTTAATAATAATGATACTAACTGTTTAGGTTTCCCTGTTTACGGTTTATTTTCAGAAATTCCATTAATTGTTGATTTATTAAATGGAGATGATCCTGAGATAATTGTTAAAAATGGTGATTATATATCTATAATATCAAATAAGGGAGAAGTATTACATGATATTTTAAATTATAATGATAATAGTGAATTGCAAATTATTCCAAATTGGGGTAATAGCAATAATGCAGCTCTAGTAAATGGTAATAGATTGATAATTTTCAATGATTTTAATGAAAATAATTCATATTGGTACAATTATTATTCAACATCATATAATTTTCCATTAGTAAATATTGATCAAAGAATTGATTTAACTGAGATTAATAGTTTGGGGATAGATGTTGATAGAGCTTATAATTACCCTAATCCCATAGAAAAGGGTTATACTAAATTTAGATTTTTTGTTTATAATGCAACTAGCGTATCTGCTAAAATATATGACTCTTTAGGATTTTTAGTTAAGACTATAGAATCTAGTACATTAACTCCTTATGAATATAATGAATTGTATTGGGATGCTAGCAATGTAGATTCAGGATTATACTTAGCTGAGCTACAATCAAATCTTAAAGAATCAAAATTAATAAAAGTTGTGGTTATTAAATGAGTTACTATTTAATTATTATATTATTTTCTAACTTTTTATTCTCCCAATTACAATGGTATAACTATCCTGAATTAACTTGGAAAAACATAGAAACTGAACATTTTATTATTAGCTATCATGAGCAAACAAAAAGAAGCGCTAGTGAAGCAGCTTTAGTAGCAGAGACAGTGTATGATGATATTACTAAGCTATATAATTTTGAACCAGACTCTAAAACAAGGATTATTATTAAAGATGTTCATGATTATTCAAACGGAGCGGCTTATTATTATGATAATAAAATTATAATTTGGGCAAAACCATTAGATTATGATTTAAGAGGCTCTCATAGATGGATGCAAGATGTAATAACACATGAATTTACTCATATTGTGCAGCTTGGAGCCTCAATGAAATATTCAAGGAAATTACCAGGTGTATATTTTCAAATATTAGGCTATGAAGATGAAAAAAGAGAAGATGTTTTATATGGATTTCCTAATCAAATTGGAAGTTATCCAGTCCCAGGTACTTCAGTTTCACCTTGGTTTGCTGAAGGTGCGGCTCAATATATGTATCATGGTGCTAATTATGATTACTGGGATTCTATTCGTGATATGATAGTTAGAGATAGAATTTTAAATGACAATTTATTAACATTTGATGAAATGAATACTTTTGGTAAGAAAGGTATTGGAAATGAGTCAGTTTATAATCAAGGTTTTTCATTAGTTAAATATATGGTAAATAAATATGGAGAAGATTGTTTAAATGAAATTTCTATTAATCTATCTAATCCTTTTATTTATTCTATAAATAAGGCAATTGAGAAATCATTAGGTATATCTGGATATGAACTCTATGATGATTGGAAAAAAGATTTGAAAAATAGATATACTAAGCAATTATCTAGCGTTGAGGATAATAGGAATTATACTATAATTGAGGACAAGGGGACAAATAATAGTCATCCTGTGTGGTCACCTAATGGAAAAAAGATTGCGTATTTATCAAACAAAGATAACGATTATTTTAGTCAAACAGATTTATTTCTCTATGATATTAGCGATTCAACTAGTAAAAAAATTAAGCCAGGTGTAAAAACTGCTCCATCTTGGATTAATGACTCTTTATTAGTTTATTCTAAAATTAGTAAACCTAATCATAATGGATCAAAATTCTTTGATTTATATACATATAATATTTCTGAAAAAAAACAAGAGAGATTAACTCATGGCCTAAGATTATATTCTCCAATTGTTAAAAATAATAAGATTTATGCTATTAATACATTTGATGGTACTTCAAATATTGTTCAAGGAAATAGTGATTTTAGTCAGTATGAACAAATAAGTGATTTTGATAATGGAATTCAAATATTTTCTTTATCTATTGATGATTCTTTAATTATTTTTGATGCTGTTGAAAATCATGGCAGAAAAATCTATTCTTTAAATATTAATACTAAAGAGATAAAGTTAATTAAAGATAATTATTGGGATAACAGGGATCCTAATATAGGATATAATAATTTCTTATATTCTGATGATAAGCATGGAATTTTTAATTTGTATTTAGACGACGGGATAAATAGTGGTTATATCACAAATGTTAATGGTGGAGCTTTTATGCCTGATCAATCAGACAGTGAATCAATTGCATTTAGTCTTTATGATCAAGGGGCTTATAAATTGGCAATAATTAATTCTAAAAATATGATTAATGAATTAGATTTAGGTTATAGTGATTATTTAGAAAATCGAACAGATTATCATCAATTTTCAGAACAGGACAGTGAAGAACATTATTATAGATATGAATCTGAGAAAATTAAGTTTGAAACTGCAGATTCAACTTCATATGATTTTAATATTAAGCCATATGAAATTGAAATGTCAGGTCCATTTATATTACCTAGATTAACATATGATTACAATACTTTTAAACCGGGTTTATATTTTTATGATAATGATTTCATTAATAAATTATCTATTTTAGGTGGATTAAGTTATAATTCACAGAAAGATTTAGATTTCTTTCTATTGTTTGATAATAATCAATATAAAAATAGTTATTTTTTTAATTTTTATTGGGTTACTAGGAATATATCAAGAGCTCATCCGTATATTGATAGTAGTGGTGAAGTAGCTCCATCAATAAATTATTACGTTGATTATAATTATGAATTATTTTCAACTGATATTGGTAATAGGTTTATTATTAAAGATCATAAATTTTGGCTCAAGTATACTTATTCAAAATATAGGCAGAATTATAATCTTAAAATGGTTGAAAATTATATATATAACAATGAATCGCAGGAAGATATTGTTTATGGAAAAGCTTCATATGATTACTTTAGAGGTCATGTTATGGCGCTTGAATATGAGTATGAGGGTAGATCCCCTCACTATTTATATAATATGCTTCCAAAAAATGGATTTAAAATCAAATCATCCATTTCCTATGAGAATAATTCAATATTTGAAGAATTTAAAGTTAATGAGGATTATGGTGGCTTTTTAGAGAGCTTAGAACCTCATAATACATGGAGGTATAAGCTAGAGATTGATAATCATTTTAAGCTTGTTTTTAATAAACTAAAATATACGCCTGTTTTAACAAATAAATTTAAATATTTCCATTTATCAAATCTTGAATCAGATGATTTTTTATATTTTTTTGGTGGTGGATTACCTGGAATAAAAGGTTATACTTTTTATGAGCCTACATTACAAGGTCCTAGGCAATTTATGGTTTCTAATACGGTGACATTCCCATTATTTACTGAAAAAGCTATAAAACTTGGTTTTGTTTATTTAAATAGTTTAAGCCTTGGTCTATCGCATCAAGTAGGTAAATCATTTAATGGTAAAATTTTTGTAAGTAATGTTGGATATGATTTAGATCAAATATGTCCAGATGTTTTGAATTGCGATTTTTCAAATAATTCATTTTCATTTAATGATAGTGATTATGAAAGTCTTCAAAGTTATTTGGATTTAAATTCTAATATTGATGCCTTGGATAATAGCAATATAATATCAGATGAAATAGAAGCATATTTATATCCAGACATTTATTCAAAATATAATGATTCAGATTTTATTGAATTAGGCAAAAGTATTAAAGATTTAAAGGAAAGATATAACAGCTATAAACATTCAATTGGTTTGGAGTTAAAGCTATTAGGATTTTCTTTTTATTCCTATCCAACAGCAGTAACTTATGAGTATTATTTTCCAATATCTGACCCTTGGAATACTGTTGGAAAACAATATCTTAGAATATTATTTGATTTTAATTAAGGTTTATTTTGAATACAATTAAATTTTATATTTTTTTAATTCCAATATCAATATTTTTATTTGGTGAGTCTCATTTAAATCAATCTGCTATTGTAAATAATTTTTCATATTTTATGAATAATTCAGATCAAAAAATAATTGATAATTCTCAAAAAAATAGTCAATTATTATCAAGCATATTATCTGGACTTATTCCAGGTGTTGGTCAAATATATTCAGGAAGATATAAACGTGGTGCAATTTTTTTAAGTATAGAGTTGATTGCATTAGAACAGAGGAAAAAATATAATAATATAGCTAATAATTATGTTAAACAGTATAAAAGCTTTGCTAATGAGCATTGGAGTTTTGATAAATGGGTTAGAGACGCTACTATTTTTTCTTCAAATACACATCCAGTATATTTAGCTATGCTAAATAATGAAGGAGTTTTTAAATATCCATGGGAAAATTCTCATCATATTGAATATATGTTAAATGGAAATACTTATAGAACAGATGAAAGATTAAGTGAAAATAATTGGGTTTTTGGACAGCTATATGCAGAAAAATGTCCTGCTGCATATAATAATCCCAATGTATTGCCTAGTCAAGTAGTTGCTTGTGAAACTGACTATTTTGATGATGCGGTTGTTTTGAATGATCATCATTTTTACGAAGGTATTAGCAAGTATGATATGTTTTTTGCTGGTTGGGATGACACGGAAGAATGTGATGATTCTAATCAAGAAGAAAATTGTAGTTGGGTTTTTAGTAGTAATAATGATATTGTAGCGATGTCGTCAAACAAGTACTATTATCAATATCAACTTAGAGACAAGGCAAATAAAAATTTTGATTACGCAGAGAATGCACTTTCTATAATTTTTATAAACCATGCATTTAGTTTCTTTGACTCTTTTATTAATGATTTTGTGAAAAATAGAGATTCAACATTTAATTATTATACAACGCCAATTTATGATTACAATAATAAAAATATATTTAAAGGGATAAATTTATCAATATTATGGTAATTAGATTGATAGCTATCTTAATGTTTTTTAGTTGTTCTACTTCTTTAATAAAAGATGATTCTTCATTAGTTAAATTTGAAAATGCTATGAAGTATATTGAAAATAGTAAGTATTCTAAGGCAATTGATGAATTAGAATTTTTATTATTAATAGATCCACTATCAGAATATTCAAGTAATGCTCAATATTTTCTTGCTGAATCGTATTATAATTTAGAAAATTATGATAAGGCTATAATAGAATTTGAAAAATATTTATCAAGAAGATCCCTATCAAATGATTTGTTAAAAAAAACACAATTATATCTCTGTAAATGTTATTATAACGTGACTTTAGATTATAATAAAGACCCATCTAGTACTTACATAGCAATAGAAAAATTACAGTACTTTATTGAAAAAGAATCAATGAGTGAAAATATCAATGAAATTGAAGATATGATTTTAAAATTAAGGACTAAATTAGCGAAGAAAAATTTCAACACTGCTAAATTATATGTGAGATTAGAAGAGTTCAATTCTGCTACAATTTATTATAATGCTGTTATAAAAGAATATTATGATACAGAATTTGTTGATGATTCATTAATTAATGTAGCTGTAATATATTTTTTAGAAAGCAAGCAAAAATCAATTTCATATTTAGAAAATCAAAAAAGAAATTTTAGTTCTAATAGTGATTATGAGGAAGCTATTGCATTTATTAGCAATTTAAAGTCGAAGCAAAAAGTAGAATATTATATCAACCAACTCAGATGAAAGTATTTTTTTTCGGGGGGACATTTGATCCACCGCATATAGGTCATGAATTAATAGTAAAAAAATCTTTATCAATGTGTGAAAAATTAATTTTATTTCCGGTGAGATCTTCTCCTGATAAAATCATTCAACCAATAGCTAGTAGCAAACATAGGTTAAATATGCTAAAAATATTATTTAATAATAAAAAAATTGAAATTGATGATTTTGATTTAAAAACAGATAGCATAAACTATACATATTTAACTGCAGAATATTTAAAAAAGAAATATATAAATAGTGAGATTAGTATGATTATTGGATATGATCAATTAGAAAACTTTAAAAATTGGAAAAACTATAAGTCAATTCTTGAAACTATAAATATTGTTTGTTTTAGAAGAAATAATAAAGAAAGTCTTTTAGATGATTCCATCTTTAAAAGAAAAATAAATTATATTCAAGAATTCAACGTTAATATTTCTTCAACAGAAATTAGAACACAATTGTCAAGTAATAATTTACATTTGATTAAAAATAGTATAAATCCTAAGCTAATTGAATATATTCAGGATAATAATCTTTATGCTTGATTTTAATCCTTATATGTTATTTTTATTAGGATCAGTATTTCTTTATTATAGTTCAGAAATTTTAGTTTCTAATTCAATATTATTATCCAAAAAATTTAATATTCCACGGATAGTAATTGGTGGTACAATTATTGCGCTTGGAACAAGTTTGCCAGAGATTGTAGTAAGTATTCTAGCTAATATAAAAAAAAGTAATAATATTGCTATTGGAAACATAATAGGATCGAATATTGCCAATGTTGGCTTAGTTTTTGGAGTATCTATTCTATTTAGAAATATAAAAATCAAAAATAATGATAAAAAAATTAATTTTAATATTTATTCATTACTTTTATTTACCTTTCTATTTTTTTTATTGATTCAAACTGGGAATATTAATTACAAATACAGTATTTTATTCATTCTACTATATTTCTTATTATTTTATTTAATGTTTAAATATTTTAGAAATAATGAAGATATTTCAATTGAAAATAGTGATATTAGCAATACTGTTATTTTTTTAAAATTATTTTCTGGAATCATTTTAATTTATTTTGGTTCAAATTTTTTTGTTGATGGGGCTATTGGAATTTCAAAAATGTGGGGTGTATATGATTTAGCAATTGGAATGACAATTGTTGCTTTTGGAACTTCAGCACCGGAGCTTATTGCTTCTATAAATGCAATGAAGAGAAATGAACATATGTTAGTTGTGGGTAATATAATTGGTTCTAATATTGCAAATATAGTATTCGCCGCAGGAATATCTGGATTAATTCAGACGATTTATTTTGATTATAATGATTTAATGATTTATAATTATTTAATGTTATTATTGACAATGATTTTTGTATTTATGATTTATATATTAAAAAATACTCGTAGCGTTTATGGTTTATTATTTATTAGTATATATTTTATTTTTATATATCTAAATTTTTATGGTAATTAAATATGAAATTTAAAAATTATGATTCAATTTGATAATGTGACAGCTACATACAAAAAGAATATTGGTATTTTCAATATCTCTTTTAAGGTTAACGCAGGTGATATGGTTTTTATAATGGGGCCAACAGGAGCTGGGAAATCTACTATATTAAAAACGATTTATAAGGATATGCTCATAGATTCTGGTAAGATTTTAATTGATAGTGATGATATAACTGCTATTAATAGTAGCGTTCATACCTCTAATTTAAGAAAAAATATAGGAATGATTTTTCAAGATTTTAAATTATTAGAAAATAGAACTGTATTTGAAAATATTGCATTGCCATTGCATATTGAAGGCTATTCACGAAAACAAATCATTCAGCTTGTTGATGAAGCATTGCATAAAGTGAGGTTGCGAGGATCTGAAAAAAAATATCCACTTCAATTAAGTGGTGGGGAGCAACAAAGAGTTTGCATAGCAAGAGCTCTAGTTAAAAAGCCTAAAATAATTCTTGCTGATGAACCTACTGGTAATTTAGACCCTAATATATCTGATGATATTCTAGATTTGCTAGATATTTGTACTAAAGATGGATCAACTGTTTTAATGTCAACCCATAATTTCCCATTAATTAAGCCAAGAAAAAGAAAATTTATTGAATTAAGTAAAGGAAGAATGGTATAATGCTAATTAATCAAATTATTTATTTGTTATTAGAAGGATTTAAGACGATTTTCAGATCAATTCTACCATCATTTGTTTCATCTATTACTATCTCAATTAGTTTGGTTATTTTGTCTATTTCATATTTTTTTTATATCAATTTATATAATTATACAAGTGATTTTAAAAATGAGTATAAAATTGAAGTTTTTTTTAACAATAATTTAAGTTTGAGTGAAGGTTTAGATACATTTAATAAGATATTATTACTTGATGGTATAGAAGAAGGGGTCTTTGTAGATAAGGAATCTGCAGCTGCAATATTTAAAAAAGAATTTAATGAAGATATTAACAATATTATTGGAGAAAATCCACTTCCTATGGGTGCTATTTTTGGTGTGTCTAAAGATTATAAATCATTTGCTTTGATGTCAGCTTTAGCTAAAGAAATTAATTATTTACAAACTGTTGATGATGCAATTTTCCCAGAGCAATCTGTAGTGAAGTTTGATAGAGTAATTAGAAATTTATTAAGTTTTGCATTTATTATTGGTGTATTTATTGTGGTTGTAGCTTACTTTTTTGTATCTAATACAATTTTAATTGTAATGCATTCTAAAAAGAATGAGATTAAAACAATGCAGTTATTAGGAGCTTCTGATATTTTTATTAAGCTGCCTTTTATAATCAGTGGAATCGTACTAGGAACAATTGGATCAATTTTATCAGTATTAACTCTTATAATTTTATATAAAATATCAATTTATATGATTTTGCCCTATTATGATTTAAATGCAATTGATTTTAGATTAATTTTACTATTTAACTTTATTTTCGGAATAATGTTAGGACTGATAAGTAGCTCTAGGGCATTAACAAATTTTGTTAGAAATAATTAATATTTAAAGGGATTACAATGCCAGTTAAATCAAATAAAAAGAAAACAAGTAAAAAGAAGTCACTTAATAAACAAACTGTTAAAATAAAAGAATTAGAAGAAGTCATTAATAATAATGATCAAAAATATTTACGTCTATTAGCTGAATTTGATAATTATAAAAAACGTAAAAGTAATGAAATAGATAATATGATTAAGTATGAGGGTTTTGATTTTTTTAAAGACCTTTTATCTATTTTAGATGATATTAACCGAACTTTAGAAATAAAAGATGTGAAAAATAATAAATCTATTTATGATGGGGTTACTATGATCAATAATAAAATTAAATCATTGTTAGATTCAAAAGGGATAGTTTCATATGATTCAATAAATCAAACTTTTGACCCTGATTTGCATGAAGCAGTTATGGTTAAAAAATCTTCGAAAAAAACAAATATAGTTATTGAGGAGTTTGAAAAAGGCTATAATTATAAAAACAGAGTTTTAAGGCATTCAAAGGTAGTTGTTAGTGAATAATATGAGAGATTATTATGATATATTAAACATTGATAAAAATGCTTCTGATAATGAAATAAAAAAAGCTTATAGAAAAGTGGCAATGAAATATCATCCTGATAAGAATCCAGATGATAAGGGAGCTGAGGAAAAATTTAAAGAAGCTGCTGAAGCATATTCTGTATTAAGTGATAATGAAAAGAAAAGTAGGTATGATCAAATGGGCCATCAGCAGTATCAGCAATTTGGTTCTGGTGGTCAAGGTGGATTTTCAGGAGGTATCAATGTCGAAGATATTTTTAATAGTGTTTTTGGTGGAGGTGGAGGATTTGGAGATATATTTGGTGGACGATCTCAGAGAAGAAATTATGATGGAAATGATCTAAAAATTACTATTAGCCTTAGTTTAGAAGAGATTTTTGAAGGTACTAGTAAAAAAATAAAAATTAAGAGATGGGAAAAAAAGGGTGATTCAACAAAATGTTCAAAATGCTCGGGTACCGGAGAAATGCGTTTTGTGCAACGTTCATTCTTAGGGCAAGTTGTTAATGTACAACCATGTAGGACCTGTTCAGGAATAGGCTATATTGGAGGTCGTGATCAAAAGACTGTTCAATTAAAAATTAATATTCCAAAAGGTGTAAGTGAAGGAAATTATATGACAATGGAGGGTGAGGGTGATCATAGTATTAAAGGTGGTTCTAATGGTAATTTGATAGTTTATTTTGAAGAAAAAAGTCATGATTTGTTTGTTAGGTCTGATAACGATATATATTTAGATTGCTTTATAGACTATCCAGACGCTGTAATTGGCACTGAGGCTAAAGTACCGACATTGTCAGGAAATGTAAAGATGAAGATACCAGGAGGTATAAAGAACGGTCAACTACTTAGGTTGAAAAATAAGGGGATTTCTGAGTTGAATAGGCATAGAACAGGTGATCAATATGTGAGAGTGAATATACAAACGCCTTTAAAAGTAAATAATAAAATTAAAAGTATTTTAGAAGAATTGAAATTAAATTTAGATAACGAACCAAGCTTTAAAAGATTTGATAATTAAAAGGAGTTAAGAGTGATTAATAAAAAAATATTAAAAGATATAGGATTTTTGGATTGGTGTATATTTGTATCATTTATTATTATGTCATTAATGATTTTCTTACCTCAATTTATTTGGGAAGAAGAAGATTATTACAAAAATATTAGAAGAGAGAAGATGGATATTATTTCTAAAGCAGAAGATTTTTATTATCAATTAATGGGTGAATATACATTAGATACAAGCGAGTTATTTACTTTAGTAGAATCTGCAACAGATTCTGTTATTGCAGATAGTTTATTCACTGGTAGACAAATTATCAATTTAAATAATAAAGTTTATAATGTTAACATAGAACAAGGCTTTCATATTGAAGTTGATACCACTTTTAGTTCATTGGAAATTCTAAAATATGATGTTGTAGATACAATATATACTATTAGTATGATTAATGTTGAAACAAATCTTCTTGATACTATGTTAGTAAACTCTAGATCTTTCAGAAGATATGAGAGTAATGAAAATTTTCAAGAAGTTATAAATTATAGTACTGAAGATAGAGTTGAAAAACAGTCAAATTATTTAAGAAGGAAGTTCCATCTTAATAATAGTTTGATGAATTGCCCGATATCTGAAAGTAATCAACATAAAAAGTTTTTAATTTCTATTGAAACAGATAAAAATAATGATTCAGTTTTTAAGATAGCTTCTCCTTTATCTTCAAATGATAAAGAAATGAGGTATGGTATTTTTAGATATAATCCAGGAAAAGAGGAGTATATTTTAGGAGGAGTTAAAAGCTGGGCAGAGAAATAAGAGGTTTTTTTGTTTTCTATATCACAAACTTCAAGAGGATTTTTTTGTTTAGAATGGCTGTCAACTGAAAATGGTCCTCAAATTATTACTACCAAACATTTAAAAATCAATAATGATTTCACAGATAAATCTCTACTTAAAAATATAGTATCACAATATGAATCCTCAATTAATAATGAATCTAATTCATTATCTGTAATTGTATCAAGTGATAATGTTCTTATATCATCAATAGATACCTGCTCAGATGAGGAAAATATAAAAATGATTAAGTGGTATGAATCTAATTTAATGGGCGCTGATTTGTATGATAAATATCATAATTATTATTATCCCATGAAATCTAATAAAAATAACAAGTTTTTAATTGTTTCATTTCCAAAAAATATTAAGAATAATATTATGAAGTCAGCCATTGATTTAAAGCTTAATTTGATTTATTTATCAGTGGATATATTCTCTGCTGCGGTTTTTGTTCAGCACCAATATCAAAAAGATATAAAATATCAATATGTTTTATGGAAAATAAATAAAAACAATAAACACACTATTGTTTTATATAAGGAGAAGCTAATCTATGCATATGTTGTAATTAAAAAGTATGCTAAAAAATGTAAACAAGTTATTGGAATTGGAAATAATTCTTACGTTGAAGATTTGACAAAGTTAGCTGATAATATATTAATACATAAATTTTCTGATGAAAATATAAAAAATATATTTATTTATCATACTAAAGAATCGACAGAAGATCTTAAAAATATTTTAAATTTAGGAATTAGTTCTATTAAAGTTTTATCCTTTAATAAATTGATTGAAAATCGATCTAAAAATAATTTAAAATATATAAATTATATTGAAAATGGTATATGTTTTAAAGGGTTAGATTTACTATGAATTTTTTAAATAAGCCTGGAATTCAAGATAGTATTGATAGCACTAAATTAGATATTAGAAATAATAAAATTATTTCTAATAATGTTGATTTTGATAACATTAAAGAAAAAACTAATAAATTTTATTATTTGATTTTAGTTGCATTATTTTCATTTATTGCTTTTAGTAGTTATGTTTATTTATACAATTATAATTATACTAATGATATCAATATATCAAATGTTATAGATGGTCTCGATGATTATAATAATATGTTCATTAGCTCAATTATAAATACTAATAATAAAATTAATATTGTATTATCTTGCGAGACAGAAGGAGTACTGTTTAATAATATTTATAATATGAAAAATGATTATCCAAATTTAAAAATCAGCAGTAACTCTCGTTCACATAAAATTTGGATACAGGAAAAATTCAAATCTAAAAACATATCTGATTTAGATTTTATTTTATTATTAATTCAAGATAATAATCTTAATGTTGAATGGGAAATTTTTAATAACAATCTCATTATAATTGGAACAATCGAAAATATTAAGAATTTATTTTTATCACTTGAGAAAAAAAATCTTCATAATTTTAATTTTGAATTAAATTTTATAACAAATAAATGGAATAAGTTGTTTTATAAATTGGTTATATGATTATGATAAGAATTTTAGGTGGAAAATATAAAAATAGAAAATTAAAATATTTTAAATTCAATAATGTTCGTCCAACTCAATCCAGAGTTAAGAAATCATTATTTGATACATTAAAAGATATTCAAAATAAAGATGTTCTTGATTTGTTTTGTGGAGTTGGTACCCTAGGTATTGAAGCGTTAAGTCGAGGTGCAAAATCTGTCACTTTTATTGATAATAGCTATAATGCTATAAGTGTTTTAAGAAAAAACTTATCATTATTATCAATAACTGACAACTATACAATTCAGAATGTAGATGTTATTAAATTTTTAAGTATTAATGATGCCAAATTTGATATAATTCTTGCTGATCCTCCTTATGAAAGATTTTCTTTTTTTGATTTAATTCCATATGTTAGTGAAATTTTAGATGAAGAAGGCTTGTTTTGCTATGAAACTAGCTCAAAAGAGAAAAAAAATTTAGATAAATCAAATTTAAAAATAAAAAATTTTGGAAGTACGCAATTAATATATTGGAGAAAAAAATGAATAAAGCAATTTATCCTGGATCTTTTGATCCAATTACATTTGGTCATATTGATATTATAGAAAGATGTTCTAATATATATGATAATGTTATTGTTGGAGTTCTTGATTCATCAAAAAATAAAAAAATGTTATTTAGTTCAAATGATAGAAAAAAAATGATAGAAGAATCAGTATCTCATTTAGATAATATTCATGTCAAAGTTTTTAATTCTTTACTTGTTGATTTTGCAAAAAATGAACAATGCAATGTGATTATTAGAGGTTTAAGGGTTTTGTCTGATTTTGAATATGAGTTTAAGATGGCACTTATGAATAGGAACTTAAATGATAGTATTACAACACTATTTATGATGCCTCATGAAAAATATACTCATATAAGTTCATCACTATTAAAAGAAGTAGTATCATTAGGTGGAAAAATAGATGATTATGCTCCTAAAAACGTAATTAATAAAATTAATCATAAGATTAATGAAAAATAAATATAAACAGAATATTTTAGATAGAGCTTTAGAAAATAAATCGACAATAATTCTTCCTGAGATAGATGATAGAAGAGTTAGCATTGCTATCAAAAAGCTTAAAGCTTTAGGGTTTATTGTAGTTCATCCTATGGATATAAATAAAACTAAATTTATAGATCTTGCTTATAAAAAAACATTCACAAATAATTGGACAGAAGAAATGATTAAATCTTATCTAACTTGTCCTTTGAATTTATCTTTATTTGCTCTTGATAGCGGTCAAGTTGATTGTGTGATTGCTGGTGCAAAATATAAAACTTCAGATGTAATAAGATCTTCAATTAGAATTATAGGTATTAAAAATTCAGCTAATTGGATTTCGAGTGTTTTTATAATGCTTTCATCTAATAATGCTAATTTCTTTACTTTTACTGATTGCGCTGTAATACCTGATCCTTCAATTGAACAATTATGTGGTATAGCATATGAAGCCTCAAAAATACATGAATTATTATCTAATGAGAAATCAAAAGTGGCATTTTTATCTTTTTCAACAAAAGGAAGTGCAAAACATTATAAAGTTAAAAAAGTGCAAGATGCAACTGACTTATTTAAAAATAAATTTCCAAAAATAGATTCTGAAGGTGAAATTCAATTTGATGCTGCAATTAATGCTAACGTAGCTAATGAAAAAATAAAACAATCAAAATTAAATGGAAATGCTAATGTATTTGTTTTCCCTGATCTAGACTCTGCAAATATTTCCTATAAAATAACTCAATATTTAGGTAATTATCAAGCTTTAGGTCCTATTTTATTAGGTTTAAATAAACCTGTTAATGACCTATCTAGGGGATGCGATATAGATGACATTATATATGTTAGTGCTATATCAGCATTACAGAAATAAAATAATTAAAATTAATCTATAATAGATAAAATTCTTTGTAATTTATATCATTATAAATAATGATAAAGAAGAGAATATGAATAAGACTATAAAGCCGTCGCTTGGAAGTAAAATTACCTTAAATTCAGATGGGGATTTAAATGTTCCCAATAATCCTATCATACCATTTATTGAGGGTGATGGTATAGGGCCTGATATATGGAAATCATCTGTAAGAGTATTGGATGCTGCAGTTGAAAAAGCATATAATGGTAAGAAAAAAATTAGTTGGATGGAAATTTATGCAGGAGATAAAGCAAATGAAGTTTATGGAGATAATACATGGCTTCCTGATGAGACAATTGATTGTATCAATGAATATTTAGTTGCAATTAAAGGTCCATTGACAACCCCCATTGGAGGAGGTATAAGATCTATAAATGTTGCACTTAGACAGCGCTTGGATCTATATGTTTGTTTAAGGCCAGTTCGATGGTTTAATAATGTTCCTTCGCCTGTGAAAAATCCAAAAGGAATTGATATGGTGATTTTTAGAGAAAATACTGAAGATATTTATGCTGGCATAGAGTTTCCAGAAGGTAGTGATGATGTTGCTGTATTTTTAAAACTGATGGATGAGAATTTTAGTGATAGATTTAAAAAAATAAGATTCCCTAAAAGTTGTGGTATTGGAATAAAGCCAGTTTCTAAGGAGGGCTCTCAAAGGCTAGTTTGGGATGCAATTGAATATGCAATTGAAAATAAAAGAAAGAGTGTTACGTTAGTTCACAAGGGTAACATAATGAAATATACAGAAGGTAGCTTTAAAAACTGGGGTTATGAAATCAGCGAAACAAAATTTCACGATAAGGTTTTTACATGGGCTCAATATGATAAAATTGAAGAAGAATTTGGTAAAGATGTAGCAAATAAAAAAATGAATGAAGCTATGAAAAATGATAAAATCATTGTAAAAGATGTGATAGCTGATGCTTTTTTACAACAAATTTTAACTCGCCCTGAAGACTATGATGTTATTGCAACAATGAACTTAAATGGAGATTATATATCGGATGCTTTAGCTGCTCAGGTGGGTGGTATTGGGATTTCACCTGGAGCAAATATTAACTACATGACTGGAAAAGCATTGTTTGAAGCAACGCATGGTACAGCTCCTAAATACGCCAATCAAGACAAGGTTAATCCTTGCTCTGTTATTTTATCTGGTGAAATGATGCTTAGATATCTTGGATGGAATTTAGCTGCTGATAACATTATCAATTCATTAAATAGTACATTTTCAAAGAAATTAGTTACATATGATTTTGAAAGGCAAATGGAAGGAGCTACTTTATTAAAGTGCTCTGAATTTGGTGATGCTTTAATTCAAAATATGTAGAAATTTATAATTATGAAGTTTATAGATCATGCTAAAATTTCTGTTAAATCAGGTCATGGAGGTAGTGGTTGTATAGCTTTTTTAAGAGAAAAATTTAGACCAAAAGGCGGCCCTTCTGGTGGCGATGGGGGTAGGGGCGGTCATATAATATTCAAATCTCATTCCAAACTTTCAACTTTACAGGATTATTCATACCAAAAGAAATATATTGCGTCATCAGGTGAAAATGGCAAAGGTAAAAATATGCATGGAAAAAATGGTAGTGATATTATTTTGAAAGTTCCTGTTGGAACAATAATTAAAAATATTGATAATAATTTAATTGTTGCAGATTTTGATAATGATAATATGGAAATTATTATTGCTAAAGGTGGAAATGGTGGATTTGGCAATGCGAGATTTAAGACAAAAAAAAATACTACTCCTAGAATAGCTAATGATGGTCAAGATGGAATAGGAATTAATTTAGAATTAGAATTGAAAATATTAGCTGATGTTGGATTAGTTGGCTTTCCTAATGCGGGTAAATCTACTTACGTTTCATCAATTTCTAACGCCAAACCAAAAATTGCAGATTATCCTTTTACTACTTTAACACCTAATTTAGGTATAGTTAAATCTTATGACTATAAAACTTTTGTTATAGCAGATATACCTGGTTTAATTAAGGGTGCTTCATTAGGAAGAGGTTTAGGTATTCAATTTTTAAAACATATTGAAAGAACTAAAGTTTTAGTTTTTATTATAGATTCAACATCAAAAGATATTGATTTGGAATATGATACTTTATGCAATGAATTAAAATCTTATAATAAATCACTTTTAAAAAAACCTCGATTAATTCTTATTAGTAAAATTGATTTGTGTAATGATATGCAAAATAAATCACCAGATGGAATTAATGAAACAATCCATATATCGTCTTTATCTAAAATAGGCTTAGATGAATCTAAAACTGCTATTTTCGAATGTCTAAATAAACTATAAAGTTACATTTTGTTACGAGTAATAGATGGATATAAAACTTCTTACGAATTAAATTCACAAAGGTTATAAAATTAATATTACAGTATTGTATATTATTGGGTGCGGTTATTTTAATATTTAGTTAGTTAATTTTAATATTTTATATATTTAGGAGATTCTATGAGTATAATCCAAAGAAGGTTTTATTATTTTTCATTTTCAATTTTATTTTTATTTAATTTAGTTTTCGCAAATCCAACGGATGGTTGTGAACTTCCTGAGAACACAGTATTTTTAACAGATGCTGGAGATGTTATTTATAATGTTCCAACAGATTTTGCAGGAATCCAATTTGATGTAGATGGAGCGACGGCAAGCTCAGCTTCAGGTGGTGAAGCAGGTGCTGCTGGTTGGATATTAAATGCAGCTGGTTCTACTGTATTGGGCTTTTCATTCTCAAATACAGCCATTACAACTGATTGTGGCTTATTGCTTAATTTAGCATTAAGTGGTGAGGCTACGGGCTTAAGTGGTATTGTATTTTCAGATGCATCTTCAAGTCAAATTGAGGTAAGCTATTATGTTGATAGTGGCGATGATGGTTCTGTAGATGATGGTGGTGAAACAGATGGTGGCACTGTTCCAACCGATGGTTGTGAACTT
>CAJWAW010000004.1 GCA_913020255.1 uncultured Fidelibacterota bacterium
TAGAAGATTGCGCAGGTGTATGTGGAGGTGATTCAGTTATTGGTGGATGTGATAATACATGTGGTTCTACAGCAGTTGCAGATGAATGTGGAGTGTGTAGTGGTGATAATTCAACATGTACTGATTGTTCTGGAGTTATAAATGGAACAGCTGTTGAAGATGAATGTGGTGTATGTAATGGTGATGGGAGTACATCTAATTGGTGTTATGATGAGGATGGTGATGGATTAGGTGATCCTTCAACTTATCAAAATAATGTATGTTATCCTGGCGAAGGCTGGGTATCAGCAGGCTTATGTACTGATTCTGAACCAAATTGTTTTGCAAATGATACTGATTGTTTGGGTGTTTGTGGAGGCGATTATCTTTATGATGATCCAAATGATTCTTGTGGAAATTGCTCAGTTGAAGTTTTTGGAAATTGTTATGATATAGAAACAACAACTACAGTAAGCTTGTCAAATGGTGGCTATACAGGTCCAGTACCACCTGAAATTGGATATCTTGTTAACTTAACTCATTTATATTTACATTATAATAACTTTTCAGGAGAATTACCATCTGAGCTTGGTAACCTTGTTAATTTAGAACAGCTATATTTGCATCATGGAAATCAGTTCTCAGGAGATTTTCCATCTTGGATTGGGAATTTTCCAAATTTAACTACTCTGTTTGCTCAAAATAATAATTTTACAGGTCCAATTCCAGAGTCTGTAGGTAATTTGACTCAGTTAAACATGTTTATGGTACCCAATAATCAAATGTCTGGGGTAATACCAGAGTCTATATGTAATACAGATTTTACTTCAACCTGGCTTAATTATGAAAATGGTATGTTTCATAATAATTCATTCTGTCCACCATATCCTTCATGTATAGAAGGTTATATGGGTACACAAGATACTTCTGGGTGTGAATAGTAAATACCTGAATTCAAAATGGACTTCTGTTAAAAAACGCAAAGGCTGGCGTCACTATCAGGTTCGCAATGTTTTAAAGAAGAAAAAACAATTAGAATTATTTGCAGTTTGTGACAAGAAAATTTCTTTTAATATTGATATGAATGAGATAAAAGATAGAAAAAAGTGGATTCCTGGTTGGAAAGATATTGTTTAATTTTTATTTATCCTTTTTGCTTCAAAACTCCAAGTTCATTTATTAAATTATTGTAATGCTAAAGTATATATTTCCTATATTAATTTTTACATTATATGCTCAGGACAATATAACTCCTTACGATTTAATTAAATTTGAGAATAAATATTATATAGCAAATAGCTATAATCCTTATTCAGGAAGAATAATCGATTATTATGATAATGGCATTAAAAAATTAGAGGGTCATTATGCAAATGGTATTAAAGATGGCGTATGGCTTGAATTTTATAATTCAGGTAAATTAAAATCTGAGACTATACATAACAATAATCAAGCTGCATATACATCCTTTTTTGAATCTGGAGAGATTAAGCTATTTGGTTTATTGATTAATGACGTTAAAGATGGTCTTTGGATTCGGTTTGATACCGAAGGAAATGAAAGGATACACTCATTGTATTCTATGGGTGTATTACAGTTTGAAACAGAAATAGATATTCCTCCAAAGCCTAAGAAAAAAGTAGAATTAAAATCAGATTTGAAAGTTGAAAATTTATCTGAGGCAGATATAACCATTGAGATTGATAAGATAAATCTAGAACTTAAAAATGGAGAGTATATAACCTATTTTGATTCAGGTAAGTATTTAGTAGAATTTTATAAAGACAATTTATTAGAAGGCATTTCAACATTATATTATAAAAGCGGTAAGAAAAATATTGTAAGATCTTTTTCTAAAGGAAAAATTGATGCAAGGACATATGAGTATGATGAGCTTGGAATGCTTAAAAGTATGTATCAGGAAATGTTTGATGAAAATAATAATTTTTTAAAACATGGTGACTATATTTCATACCATTTAAATGAATCGATTTATGAGATGGGACAGTTGAAAGATGGCTATAGATATGGTGAATGGTTTATGTATGATAATAATTCTCAAAAAACAAAAGATGTACTATATGATTTAGAAACCATGGATGAAGATACTGATTTTATAATGTCGAGAGTTATTTCTTATTATGATTCAGGAAAAATAAATTCTCGATATTCAGCTTTTTATTATATTAATTGTGATTATTTAGATGAGTGCACAGTATATGATGGATCGCAGCATACTAAAGAAATTAAAAATGGATTGTTTATTTCTTTTTATAAAAATGGTGCATTAAAAGAAAAAGGTGAGTATTATAATAATGTGAAAGATGGTTGGTGGAATGGCTACTATAAGTCAGGAAAAATTTTATATAATATTGATTATATAGAAGGAAGTGGTTCATATACATCATTTTATGATATGAAAAACACACTTATTAAGAAGCTTGGATTTTATACAGATGAGTCTAAAAATGGCTTGTGGCGTGATTACAATCCAGAAGGTGAATTATTGCGAAGTTATTATTATCGTAATGATTTACTTGATGTTAATAAGCCAATGAAAATTTATTATACATCTGATGATATATCTTTAATCAATCAAGATGGCTCAAATTATGTTTATGATATAGATAATCCTTTAGTTAAAAAGAGTTTTTACTGCAAAGGATTACCAGGAAATTATATTTTTGATGGAGCGTATGAGGAATATTATATTGATAATAATATTAGATCTACAGGTATTTATAAAAATGGAGTAAAATTTAGTTATTGGAAAGAGTATTATGATGATGAAAATCTTAAAAGTCAAGTTGTATTTGATGATATAGGCAATGGTAAGTATGAGTCTTTTTTAAAGTCTGGTGAGATTTCATCTACTGGATCATATAAAAATTATTTAAAAGATGGTAAGTGGATTACTTATTATCCGGATGGTGGTGTTGAGTGGATTTTATTTTATTTAAATGATAAAATTAATCCAAATAAATTGTGTAGTAATTGGTATCAAAATGGCTATAAAAGAATAGAAGGTTATTTAGTTTTATATAATAATAATGTTATATGGGATGGAAAATATATTGAATATTATGATAATGGAATTATTTATTTAAATGGAAATTTTTCTTTTAATAAAAAAACTGGCACATGGCTTGAATATTATCCAAATAGAGTTTTAAAGAGCCAAGGTGATTATAGTGAAGATAAAGTTGTAGGTAAATGGAATTATTTTAATGACAAAGGAGATCTGATTAAAACAGAGTCCTATGAGTAGCTTTTGTAATTTTTCTTCAAATCAATTTTTTATAGGTACAACATTTAAAAATGATCATGCCTCAGATAAGGATAGTTTTCTATCAGTCTTAGATAAGAGAAATATTAACAAAAAATATATTACTGATGCGAATCAAATACATTCAAATATAGTTTCATTTGTAAATAAACCAGGAACTTATGATAATATTGATGGTCTTATTACAAATAGCGATTCTAAATTAATTTTAGTTGTTAAAACTGCTGATTGTGTTCCAATATTTTTTTTTGATAAAATAGAAAATAATTATGGAGCTATTCATGCTGGATGGCGCGGTATTCAAAATAAAATCCATTTAAATGCAGTTGATAAATTTTTAAGTATTGGTTCAAATATTAAAAATATAAATATTATAATTGGACCTTCAATAAAACCTTGCTGTTATGAGGTTGGAGCAGAAATGAAAAAAATATTTAATAAAAAGTTTATTACTACTATTAATAATAAATATTATTTAGATCTTATTAAGTGTATTGTTTCAGATTTAAAAGTATTAGGAATTAAAAATATAAATATAAACTCTTCATGTACGTATGATGATGATAAGTATTATAGTTATAGGAAGGATAAAGGAAATGGTAGGATGTATTCATTTATAACAACCATATGATGGAATATATTGAGTTTATATTATTAGGTATTTTACAAGGTATAACAGAATTTTTTCCTGTAAGTAGTTCAGGACATTTATTAATTGGTATGAAGTTATTTAATATCAAAGAGCACGGAATAATTATAGAGATTTTTTTACATTTAGGAACACTGTTATCTATTATTGCATTTTGGTACAAAGATATTAAATATGAATTTAATAACTTCATTTCAGGAAATAGAACATACTTTTATTCTATTATTATTGGAACACTTCCAGCAGCTATTACAGGCTTAATATTTAAGACATATATTGATGAAAATTTTTTCAATATTGATTCTATTTCTTATTTGTCATTTAATTATTTAGTTTTGGCAATCATTATATTTTCATCAAAATTTTTTATGAATGGCTCAAGTATTAAGATACCCTATAAGTATGCATTATTAATTGGGATTGTTCAGGCATTTGCTATTATGCCTGGTTTATCAAGATCTGGTTTAACTATTGTTATGGGATTATTAGTCGGATTAAATTTTAAAACATCATTAAAATTTTCATTTATGCTTGCAATACCAATACTGATTTTTGCATCATTTAGTTTGATTTTCAATTATAGCATTTTTGATTCAATGAATATTAATTTTTTATTATTATGTGGAATTATTTCTTCGTTTATATCTGGATATTTTATACTAATACTATTACAAAAAATTCTTATGAATAATAAGTTCTGGTATTTTTCATTTTATTGCCTTATTCTAAGTTTAGGATTATTTTATGTCTAATAGTATAAAAAATGTAATTAATAGTATTAATAAAAATGGCCTTGAATCATCATATTTTTTGTTGGGGGATGATTTATTTATGCAGAAATTTTTTATTAATAAGATCAGAGATAAAAGTGAAAATTCTGATTCGATTATTTGTAAATATTTTTATTTAAATGAGGATAATGACTTGGATTTATTTTTTAATGAAATAACATCATTGTCTTTGTTTAATAATAATGATTTATTTATTATAAAAAACTTCAATAGAATTTCAAAAGATCACCAAGATGTACTAATGAATTATATGAATAATTTATCTACTAATAATACTATTATATTTATCCTTGATGATTTTAAAATTAACAATAAATTTTCTCAAAAAATATCTGAAAAATCTGTAATCGTTAATACTCAAACTCCAAAAAAAATAAAAATTAAAAATTGGATAAAATTTTATTATAAAAATGAAGGTATATCGATCGATGATAATGTATTGAAGTGTTTTATTGATAATTATTCAGATGACATAACAACAATTATTAATGAAATTGAAAAGCATTATCTATTTAGCAATGATAAGCATATTAATTTTAATTTAAATGATGAAAATATATATTATAGCAAGCATATTAAAGCATGGAATTTATTAGATGCTTTAGGCCGGAAAGATATTGATAATTCTATTTCCTATTATAATAATTTATATGTAAACGGATCATCTTTGGTTTTTTTATTAATTTTGCTTAATAACTTTTATTTTGAATTATATTCTGCATTAAATGGAGTTAGAAATAGCTACAGTAGTTTAAATAGAACATTACAGGGCAATATGAATTTATATAAAAATAATTATAGAATTGATGAATTAGTGCGAATATTTATAGAATTGAGAAATTTAGATGTAAAGATTAAAACTACTTCTATTAATGAACAGGTTCTTTTTTCTTCTACAATGATTAAAATATGTAATAGCTATTATAATGATAAATAAAATTACAGATGAACAGCTAATTAAGAAATTCCAGGATGGAGATCGCCAAGCTTATAATGAGTTAGTTCATAGATATAAGGATAAAATCGTGAATTTTCTTTACAGATTTATGAATGATGTTGATGCTTCTCAGGATTTAGCTCAAGAAACTTTTTTAAAGGTTTATCTTAAGAAAGACTCATATAAGGAAATTTCTAAATTTTCAACTTGGATGTATACAATCGCATCAAATCTAGCAAAGACTGAATTAAGAAAAATAAAAAGAAGAAATACTTTTTCTATCAGTTCATTGTCTAAATCAGATAGAGAACATAATTATTTCGTAGATAAAGGTGATGAAAATGATAAAATATTAGACAATAATGAAAATAAAATATTACATGAATCAATTAATTTATTAGAAGAGGATTTTCGCACAATTATAATTTTAAGAGAAATTCAGGAACTTTCATATGATATTATTAGTAAAATACTAGAGCTTCCTCTAGGAACAGTTAAATCTAGGATTAATAGAGGAAAATTAAAATTAAGAGAAATATTGATAAATAAAGGAGTTAAAAGAATATAAATGAACTGTGATTACACTGATAAAATTATCGATTATTTAGATAATAATTTAAATGAATTGGATAAAAATGATTTTGAAAATCATTTAAAAAACAATAAACAGTTTCAGGATATTGTTCAAGATATTAAGTATCAAAGTAAATTAATTAAAAATTTACCTGAATATAAAGCTTCATCTGATTTTATGGTAAGTTTAAATAAAAGAATTGATGAACATGAATCTAAATATAATAAGTCTTGGTTGAATTGGTTTAAATTTAATAAATCTCAATTTGATTATGCTCCATTATTAGGCGTAGTATCTATAGTAGTTATTGTTTGTTTTTCTTTATTTAAGGTTTCTGATTATTCTAATTATACATTAGAAAATAATTACGAAAGCTCTATTGCTATGGATGATTTGGATTCATTAAAAAATGAATATGATGAAAATCCAATTTTATTACTTGGAAATGAAAAGTAAAAAAGTATTATATTACGACCTGATTTTTAATAAATAAATTTATAGAGATTAATTATGGCAAAGAAACAAACATTTACTGATAAGGCTAATAAAAAGTCTTCAAAAGGTAATAAAATAAAATTAATAAGATCTTTTATTTCTAAATCGACTGGTTCGGTTAGATTTGCTGAAGATATGCTAGATGTTCGTGAAGGGAAAACACCTGATTCTGTTATAAAAGAATTCATTGCATCTAAATAATAGACTATTATTATTATGATTGAATTAAAGAGGGTACTGTTCTACCCTCTTTTTTTTTAAAAAATAAATTATGAGTAAAAATATAGACATATCAATTATTGTTCCTGTTTATAATGAACAGGATTCATTGAAAACTTTATTTGAAGAAATTAAAAATAATATTAATTCAAATTATAATTGGGAGTTAATTTTTATTAATGATGGTAGTAGTGATAATTCTAAAAAAATAATTTTTGAATTGATTGAAGAAAATAAAAATATAAGATTAATTGATTTTTACAGAAATCATGGAAAATCTGAAGCCTTAAATTCAGGATTTAAGCTATCTAGTGGAGAGATTATAATTACTTTAGATGCAGATCTACAAGATGATCCAAAGGAAATAAATAGATTTATATCTAAAGTTAAAGAAGGATATGGCTTAGTTTCTGGATGGAAAAAAAATAGACTAGATCCTATTTCTAAACGATTTCCTTCTAAAATATTTAATTTTATATTAAGACTTATTTCTAAAATTAAAATTCATGATTTTAATTGTGGATTTAAAGCATATACTCGCTCTGCTATAAAAGGTGTGTCTATTTATGGTGGCTTACATAGATTTATGCCTATTATTATAAAAAATAATGGCTTCAAAATAGGTGAAATTACTGTTAATCATCGTGAAAGAGAACATGGGAAATCGAAGTATAGTACTTCAAGAATATTTCATGGTTTCTTTGATTTTATAACATTATTATTTTTTAATAAATATTTAATGAGACCTTTGCATTTTTTTGGAATTATAGGTTTTTTACTTTTCCTATCTGGATTATTAATTAATATATATATAACAATAAATTGGTTTAATGGTCTTTGGATAACACCCTATAAAAATCCTCTTTTCTTTTTAGGTATTTTATTGTTAATAATTGGTGTTCAATTTTTTTCTATAGGACTTATTGGAGAATTAATTGTTAAATTGAATAATAAAAACAATAATAATCCATGTAGTTATTATAACTTTGATGAATGAAGTTAGGAATAATAAGTCCATATCCTCCAATAAAGGGAGGCATAGCATCAGAAACTGAAGCAATATATCATATATTAAGTACTAAATATGATATTGAAATTATCAGTTATAATAAAATGTACCCAACATTTCTTTACCCTGATGATTCTCAGTATGACCATTCTATTAAAAATATAAAAAAGACAAATATCAACTTTTTATTAAATTCATTTAATCCTTTTTCATGGAAAAAAAGCACTAATAAAATACTTAAAACTAACTGTTCCCATTTTATAATTAGATTTTGGAATCCCTTTTTTATTCCATTTTATTTATATCTAATAAAAAAAATTAGAGGGTATAATAATAAAATAAAAATATATTGTATCTGTGATAATATTCTACCACATGAAAGAATAATCTTTGATAAGTATTTAATTCAATATTTTTTTAGAAAGTTTAATGGATATATCGTTATGTCTAATATTTCATTGAATTTATTAATGGGCATGATAAATAATAGAAAGTTAATTATAAAAAGTTTTTTGCCATTAAAAAATAAATATCAAGAAAATATATTGAAAGATGAAGCATTAAAAGTTTTAAATATTAAAAAACCAAAATTATTATTACTTATGTTTGGTTTAGTACGTGATTATAAAGGATTAGATGTAGTGTTAAACTCATTAAAATATTTAAAAGAATATGATATTAAATTATTAATTGCTGGTAAATGTTATAGTAGTAAAAATAAATATATTAAAATTATTAAGGATAATAATTTAAATAATATGGTTATTTGGCATGATAATTATATTCCTGAATCTAAAGTGAATTTATATTTTTCAGCAACAGATGCAGTAATTTTATCACACAAAAATATTTCTCAAAGTGGTACTATCCCATTATCATATCACTTTAATAAATTAATTTTAGCGAGTAATTTAGATAGCTTTAAAGAACATATAGATGATTCTAAAACTGGTTATTTATTTAATAAAAATGATGTGCAATCTTTATCAAATACAATTAAACATATTTATAAAAACCATGATTTCAAATTATCTGAATCATACATTAAAAATTATAAAACAAGATATTCTGATCAGAAAATTTTAGCTGATTATGATTCTTTATTTAGATTATGATATCTCCGTTTATAAATATATTAATATTAAATTGGAATGGTCAAAAAGTTTTATTTGATTGTGTGCAATCTATCTTACAAAGTGACTATAAAAAATATTGTATTACAATTATTGATAATGGCTCTACTGATTCATCATTAGAATCAATTACTGCTTTAAATTCAGATATTATCAACTTTATTAAAATAAATCAAAATGTAGGTTATGCTAAAGCTTATAACTATGCATTTGAAAAAATAATCAATAATAAAGATGATTTTTATTTTATATTAAATAATGATACTGTAATTGAATCAAATACATTATCTCAATTAATTTTAGCTTTGAACAAATATGGTGATAATAATATTTTTGGCCCTAAAATTATAAATTTTTTTGATGGAACTATTTGGTATGCAGGAGGAGCATTAAATCCTTATACATTTAGTGCAAATAATATTGGCATTAATAAAATTGATATAATGACGGAATACAAAACAGGAAAAACTGATTTTGTATCAGGTTGTTCATTATTTATTAAAAAAGATATTTTAAATAAAATAGGTGGATTTAATAAAATTTATAGATTTTATTATGAAGATGTTGATTTATGTTTAAGGGCTAAATCATTAAATGTTAATTCTTTTTTTGTAAATAATAGTTTAGTGAAACATAAAATTTCTCATTCTATGGGTGGTAGGTATAGCATTTTAAAATTCTATCTAAAAACAGTCTCTAAAATTAAATTTATTTTTTCTAATAATTCATTTTTTAAATCAATTTTATATTTATTAATTAATATTTTATTATTACCATTTTTCTTATTTTATAAAATAATAACAATTTTATTAAAATGAAATTCTATAAAGAATATATTTTTGCAGCTTTAATGCTAATATTTTTAGTTGCTTTTTTATTTAACGAATTGATAGGTGGTAGTTTTATTTTTACTAGTGGTGATACTCTTTCTCCAATTGCTGTTAAAAATGCATTATTAAATTACTCATCAAAATATAGTTACTTGCCACTTTGGTTCCCCTGGATATTAGGTGGAATGCCCATGATTCATTCATTAATGAGTATTTCTAATTATTATTTGCCGCATCATATAATGTTATTATTACATGATTTAGGTATTCCTTGGTTTTGGTATTTTATTTTTCATCTTTCATTTGGTGGTTTAGGTATGTATTCTTTACTAAGATATTTAAAACAGCATCAATATATATCACTATTTGGTTCATTATTATTTACTTTTATGCCTTATATGATAACAATGACTGCATATGGCCATGGAAGTCAAATGATGACAGCTTCATATATACCATGGATTATTTTATTTTTATTTAAAATTTATGATAAAAATAAATTAATTGACTATGCATTGTTTTCACTTTTAATTGGCTTGCAATTATTAAGAGGTCATATACAAATCTCTTATTATACTTGGATGATGATTGGATTATTTTTTGTATTAAGTTTATTTAATAATAAAAATATCAGTCTAATTAGAATATTTAAGAAAAATGTTCTTGTATTATTTTCCTTGTTTTTAGGAGTATTATTATCATTATCTATATATCTTCCAGTTTTGAATTATAGTAGCTTTTCAACAAGAGGGAGTTCTTCAGGTGGTGTAGGAATTGATTATGCAACTCAATGGTCAATGAGTTTTAAAGAATTATTTACATTAATTTTTCCTTATTCAATGGGATTTGGCGGAAAATTATATTTTGGTGATTTACCTTTTACAGATTTTCCAAATTATATCGGTATATTAATTATCATATTTTCTTTTATAGGCTTATTAAAATCTAAATTAAAGCAACATTATAAAATCTATTTTTTATTAATAGTAGTCTTTTCAATTTTAATCTCTTTAGGAAGTAATTTCATTCAATTTTATAATTTTTTTTATAATTACTTTCCACATTTCAATAAATTTAGGGTCCCATCATATATATTGATTTTAACAAATTTCTCATTAATAATTTTAAGTTCTTTTGGCTTATCATTTATATTAAAATCTATTAACAATCAATTTTCAAAGAATAAAAATATTTATTTAATTTTACTTTTACCATTACTTGTATCAATTTTATATATTATAAATTATAAATTATTAATTCCTGATTCATATTTGAATTATGATATTTTAATTAATCAAATTAAACAGGATGGTTATTTTTTATGTATAATTTCATTTTTAATACTAATTATTTTTATTTTATTTAATTATAAAAAATATAATCCTAATATTTTTTGCATTTTTGTAACAGTTATTACTTTTATTGATTATTATAGAATTAACTCTGAGATAATTAACCCTCAAAATCATATCCCTCATAAAAAAATTATTCAGTCCAGTGATTATATTAATAATTATTTATTAAAAGATGAGTTAACTGATTATTTACTAAATGATGCAAGTAAATATAGAATACTTGATTTTGTTGGAGATCAAAATAGATGGGCTATTCATAATATTGATAATATAAGTGGATATTATCCTGCTAAACTTAATAATTATCAGATGTTTTTAAATAATATCAATTCAAAAGGTTATCAAATATGGCCTGAAGGAGTTTTAAAATTACTTAATATTAAATACTTTGTTTTACCTGGTCCTGTAATAGATAATAGTTTATTTAATAATCTTGGTTATAAGGAAATGTATTTTTTTGGAAATTATAAAGAATTTAATGGTAAGCTTGTTGATGTGAGTTTATATAAATATAATAGTTTTGCAAAGCGATTATTTTTCACTAATCAGATTCAAGTTTTGGATAAAATTAATATATATAATAAGGTGCTATCAGATAATTATGACCCTTATGAGATAGCATATATAGAATCTGAAAATTTAAATGGTAAAAATCATATGATTAATCAGTCATTTGATTCATCAGATCGTACTGTGGAGATACTTCATTGGGAAGCTGATAAAATAAGATTTAAAACAAGTTCTAGCTTTGATCAATTTCTTATTATGAGTGAAATATTTTATCCAAATGGGTGGGAAGTTTATAATAATGGAGTTAAAAATAAAATATATGAAGTTAATAATTTAGTTAGAGGTTTATTCATTCCTAAGGGAGAAAATGAATTTATTATGATATTTAAACCTAATGATATTAAACTTGGTAAGTATATTTCAATAATTGGGTATCTATTAATTTTACTACTAATTTTATTACATTATAAAAAACACATTATAAAAGTAAATGAAAAGATATAATAATATAAGAATAACAATTTTTGGTACTGTAATAGTTTTAGCTGTTGCTTTTTTTTTAATTAACTCATTACTTATAAATCAACTGAGAAATGAATTAAATAAACAAGTTAAAACTATCGCAAATATATACTATGAAAAATTAATTAATGAAGATGTTGATTCACAGTACTTGTTAGAAACTTTATTACCACTTATCAATCAATTAGATGTTCCAATGATTATATCTACACAAAAATCTGATGGCACATATAATTATCAACATATTAATGTCCTTGATGAAGATATTTATATAAATGAAGAAATTCAATCTAATTTAAAAAAAATTGTTTATCAAATGGATAAGATTAACAAGCCCTTAACAGTTATAGAATTAAATAATATACCAATAATACAGATTCACTATGGTGATTCTGTATTAATTGAGAATATTAGATGGATACCTTTTATTGAAATTTGTTTTGCTGTAATAGTATTATTATTAATGATTATTGGATTTAATTTAATATGGTCAAATGAGAAAAATCATGTTTATGTTGGGATGGCAAAAGAAACTGCTCATCAATTAGGAACACCAATATCTTCATTAATGGGTTGGCTTAAGCTACTGGAAAATGATTCTAATAATAAAGAAAAAATATATTCATCAATGAAAAACGATTTACAGAAACTAGATAATATATCAGCTAAATTTAATAAAATTGGTTCTAAACCTAAATTAATTGATATAGATTTAAAGGATTTAATTGATGATGTCATTAATTATTATAAGATTAAATTACCAAAAACTAAAAAAATTAAAATTAATTATTTTTCTGATTATAATGATGATATAAAAATAAAGGGGGATAGGATTTTATTATATTGGGCCTTTGAAAATATAATTAAAAATTCAATTGATTCAATCAAAAAAAGTGAGGGATATATTAATGTTGAATTAGACATAATTAATGATAAGGTTAGAGTTGCATTTATTGATAATGGTTTAGGTATCAGTAGAAAAAATAAGAAAAATATATTTAAGCCAGGCTTTAGTACAAAATCAAAAGGGTGGGGTATAGGTCTCAATTTATCAAAAAGAATTATTGAACATATTCATAGAGGCTCTTTGAAATTATTAAAATCAAATAATAACAAAACTATTTTTGAAATTATTTTAAATCTTTCTGTTTCTTAAAAATGTAGGTATATCTAAATCTTCACCAAATTTTATTTTATCAGTTTCTTTTTTTGTATCATCATTATCTTCAATTATTTTCTTTGATAATGTTGTCTCTTCAATTTGATCATCTATTTTAGTTGAATGTTCAAAATATTTTTTTTGTATATCAACTTCAGTATCTGGATTGTAAAATTCAGGATTATCATCATTGTTGAGTCCCGTTGCTATTACAGTTATCCTTATTTCATCATTTAAATTAGGGTCAATAACACAACCAAGTATAACATTAGCATTTTCTCCAGATTCTTGATAGATTATATTTGAAGCATCATTTAGTTCTCTCATAGTCATGTTTTTTGGACCAGAAACATTAACAAGTAAACCTTTTGCACCTTGTATGCTAGCATTTTGTAATAGAGGTGAATTAATAGCTTGCTGTGCAGCTAAAATTGCTTTTTCTTCGCCCATTGCAATTCCAGTTCCCATTATTGCATCACCCATATTCTTCATTATAGTTCTAACATCTGCAAAATCCAGATTGATTAAACCAGGTTTATTTATTAAATCAGATATTCCTTTTGTAGCTTGATTTAATATGCTATCAGCTAATTTAAATGATTCAGTAACTGTAGTATCTTCAGATGCAATTTCTAATAGTGTCTCATTTGGTATTACAAGTAAAGTATCACAGTTTTTTTTCATTTCTTTAATACCTTCTACTGCTCTCTTTTTTCTTATAGGTCCTTCAAATGCAAATGGCTGAGTAACTATTCCTACAGTTAAGGCTCCTAACTCCTTAGCAATTTTTGCTATTGCAGGAGCAGCACCTGTTCCAGTACCACCTCCCATACCAGCTGTTATAAAAATCATATCAGCATGATTTAATTCTTTTACAATAACTTCTTTGTTTTCTTCAACTGCATCTTTGCCAATTTCTGAATTTGCTCCTGCTCCTAAACCCTTAGTTAATTCTTTTCCAATTTGTAGCTTAATTTGAGAATTATTGTTTTCTAAGTCTTGTGCATCTGTATTTATTGCAATAAAATCAACAGAATTCATTCCATCTTGTATCATTCTATTGAGTGCATTTCCACCACCGCCACCAACTCCTACTACAATAATTTTTGCTTTTTGATCTGATAGATTAGCTGGTTCAAATAACATGATTTTTCTCCTTATTAGTTAAAGTATTTTATAATTTCATTAAATTTTTTCTTAATTAAAGAATAAATCGTTTTATCCTTTTTTAAATTTATTTTTTCATACAGACTGTTTCTATTATTTATGACATATTGAACTATTCCTATTGCTGTTGAAAATCTTGGATTATTTATAATTTCAATTTTCCCGTTAATTGAATCTGGAATACCAGTTTTAATTGGCATTTTAAATATTTCTGAAGCTAAATCAGATATATTTTTCATTGCTGATCCACCTCCTGTTAAAATAATTCCAAATGTAAAATCTCCTTTAAATTCACTTTTATTTATTTCATTTTTAGAAAGAGTAAAGATTTCAATTAATCTTGGTTGTATAATAGTTGCTAAATCTTTTTCTGATATTTCCTGATCGTCTCGTCCATTAGTTCCTAATATTTTTATTTTATTATCAGAATTAGCTAATGATTCTTTGGCTATTCCATATTTACATTTTAATATTTCAGCTTGTTCCATAGATGTTTGTAAACCAAATGCAATATCTTTAGTGATATTTTCTCCACCTAAGGGAATAGCACCTGTGTGCATTATAGAATCATTATAATGTATAATTATGTCACTTGTTCCTCCACCAATATCAATTAATATAGATCCTAATTTTTTTTCATTATCATCTAGGACAGAAGAGGAAGAAGCTAGTGGTTCAAGTATAAAACCATCAACATCTATACCGCATTGTTCAATACACGTTTCTAAATCTTTTTCGATATTTCTTTGGATTGTCACTAAATGAACATTTGCTTCTAATCTATGTCCAGATAACCCTAAAGGATTTTTGATACCTCTTTTTTCATCTACTTTAAATTCTCTAGATAAAATATGTAGTATTTTTCTATCTGGTGATAAATTTATTGCTTGCGAGTGTTCAAGTACTTTATCGATATCTTTTTGGCCTATTTGTTCTCCAGCTGGATTTTTATATTCATTAGATGATATTGAAATAGCTCCTGAGCAGTTAATTCCTTTAATGTGTTCACCCGTTAGCCCAACATAAGCTGATTCAACTTCAATACCTGCTTGCTTTTCAGCTTCCTTAATAGCTTTATTTATTGAGATAGTAGTTTTTTCAATATCTACAACTATACCTTTATTTAATCCATTTGAATTGCTTTTACCAAACCCAAGAATATTTAGTATTCCATCTTTCTTTTCAGCAATTATTACAGCTATTTTAGTTGTTCCAATATCAATACCTGTAATGATCTTAGAATCTTTCATAATTATATCTTTCTTTCTTTAACAATAATTTGATTAGGGATTGAAACATTAACATATTTATAGGCGTTTATATTTTTTTTATCTTTAATATTATTTATAAATTGGATTAGTTTGTATGTATCATTTTCAATATTATTTTTGTTTAATTTTATATATGTATTATTATCTATAGTCATGTATGAAAATTCGGATTTGATATTTATTTCTTGAATTGATTCGTATAATTTTAAATCTTTATTAATTATAAATTTTAAAATGTTAGTTGTTTTAATAACATCTTGTTCACTATAATTTTCAAATGATATTATAGGAACAGAATAGTGATTGATTGAATTAATATTTGCATGTATTTTAGTTAAATTTTCATCTATTAAATAATTTTGATTATTATTAGAGAATAAAGCTATTGGGGTAATCTCTTTAACTACTATTAATATAGTTGAAGGAAATGTTGTATAAATTTTTGATGCTGATATATAATCATTTTTAATTATTTCTTTATTTATTAAATCAATATCTACGTTAAATATATTTTTATTATCTATGTTTTTTTGAACTACATTCTTTATGAAAGAATTATTAACAAATTTATTTCCTGAAATTTCAATATTACAGATAGAATATTTATTTGATATTTTTACATACTGAAAAGAATATATTACTAGAATTAATAAAAATAATGATGAAATATAATTTATAATTTTATCTATTTTAATTTTCTTAGCTTTTTTCATATTTATCCTTAATTAAATTAATCAAATTATTAAGTATAGAATTTATTTTACCAGCTCCCATGCATATTATAAAGTCATTTGGATTTATAAGATTTATAATTTTATTTGGAATATCATTCTTATCTTTTACGTAATAAATATTTTTATAATTTTTTTTATCTAACTCATCTTTAATTAACATACTTGAAATTCCAGGAATTTTTTTTTCACGTGCTCCGTATATATCTGTAATAATTATTATATCTGAAAGAGATAAGGCTTTTGAAAATTCTTTGAAAAATTCTTTGGTTCTTGAAAATAAATGTGGTTCAAAAATTGAAATAATTCTATTTTCCCAACCTAACTTAGCAGCATTTATAGTATGTTCAATTTCAATAGGGTGATGTGCATAGTCATCAATAACATAAATATTATTTTTTTTATTATTATATACTAATTCAAAACGACGTTGTACCCCAGAATAAGAGTTTAGTGATTTTGAAATAATATTGCTTTTTATTCCAAGCTCAAGAGCTATTGTTGTTGCTGCAAGGGCATTATATATATTATGAATGCCTGGATAATTTAATGTTACTTTAAAGTTAGCATTATAAATACTAGATTTAATTTTGAAATTAGATGTATTTTCATTAAAAGATATTATTTCAGCATTTACATCAGATTTATTTTTAATTCCATACGTGATTTTTGGTCTATTAATTTTATTATCTATTGTTTTTAAATGTTTAGAATCATTATTTATTGCAATTTTACCATAAAAAGGAACAGAATTTGCATATTTAGAGAATGTAGTTTTTAAATCATCTAAATTTTCATAGCAATCTAAATGTTCAAGGTCTAAATTATTTATAATAGAATATGTGGGATTTAAGTGAAGAAAACTTCTATCAAATTCATCTGCTTCAACTACAATAATATTACCATCACCTGAAATATTATTACTATTAAATTTATTTACAATTCCACCAATAATTAAAGTTGGATTAAGTTTGTTCTCATATAGAATAGAACCTAAAATTGATGATGTAGTAGTTTTTCCATGTGTACCAGCAACGCCAATGCTTATATCTTTTATCTTTATTATTTCACCTAGTAATTCAGATCTTTTTATTATAGGTATGCATTTGTTTAGACCATATTGAAGCTCATTGTTATTTTTGTTTACAGCTGAAGAATAGACAATTAAGTTACAATTTGAAATATTTTCTTTTTTATGATTATAGAATATTTTAATTCCAATTTTATCTAGATGAATTGTAATCTTTGATTTGTTTAAATCTGAGCCGGAAATTTTAAAACCATGGTTGTATAGTAATTCTGCCATACCGCTCATACCAATTCCACCAATTCCGACAAAATGTATATGTTGTTTTTGTGTAATAAAATTATTCATTATATATTTTTAATAATATGATTTATTATTGTTTTTGTAGCATTAGGTTTTACAATGCTTACAGTATTATTTTCTAATTCTTCAATTTTTTGATTATTATTTATTAACATCTTTATATATGATTCTAGATTGCCATTTTTAAGCTCTTTCTGTAATATTTTTTTACAAGCTTTTTTGGATTCTACATGATTCGCATTTATTTCTTGATGATTCTCAGCTGAAGATGGTAAAGGAATTAAAATCATAGCTTTTTTAAAATAGGCAAGCTCACTAATAGCTATTGCTCCTGCCCTAGAAATGACTATGTCTGCTGCCGAATAAGCAGTCGACATGTCTTTGATGAAATCTGATATTAGGATTGATTTATTATTTATGTTATTTTGTATTTTATTTATATCACACGAACCACATTGCCATAGAATTTGTAAATTATTTTTAATATAAAATTTTATATTTCTACTTATATGCATATTAATTGCTTGTGCTCCTTGACTTCCTCCAACAATTAATATTAGTTTTTTATTAATATCAAATTTCAATTTATTTTTAGCTGCTTTTCTATCAATTATTTTTAAATCATTTCTTAAAGGGTTACCAGTAAATATATAATTTTTATTTTTCAAATGATATGTCTTGGGATAACCCGAAAATATATTTCTTGCATATATATGAAGTCTTTTTGTGATTATCCCTGGAATGGAATTTTGATCCTGAATAAAAATAGGAATTTTTAAATTAATTCCAGCAATTAAAGGCAATCCTGAAGCATATCCACCCGTACCAATAATTGCACATGGTTTATATTTTAGTATCAGAATTATAGATAATAAATATGAAAATATAAATCTTACAGGGAAGAGTAAATTTTTAAGTATTGATTTGATTGATAAGTCTCTTTGCAATCCTCTTATATTAAATAAATAATATTTAAATGATTGGTTCTTGAAAAAAACTTTTTCAACACCAAATTTTGAACCAATAAAAATTACAGAATAATTGTTTTTAATTAATTCTTGACCAATTGAAATTGCTGGGAATAAATGCCCACCAGTTCCTCCTCCAGCTATAAATATAGTTTTATTCATAATTGATATATTTGTATTTATAAATATTTGTATAATTTGATATATTCATTAAAATCCCGATTGATATCATATTGAATAATGTATGTGAGCCCCCATAACTAAAAAATGGTATTGGTAGTCCTGTTGTAGGAAATAATCCAACAACATAACTTGCATTAATTAAAAAATAGTATAATATATTTAATATTATTCCCAATGAAAGCATTGAGCTAAATATATCTGGCGCTGATTTACAAATATTTAATCCATAAAAATAAAAACTTAAAAATAAAATGAATAGAATTAATATTCCAATAAAACCAAATTCTTCTCCAATTATTGGTAGAATAAAGTCAGTATGAACTTCAGGTAGAAAACCTTCTTTAATCAAGCTATTGCCAAAACCTACACCAAATAATCCACCATTACCTAAGGCATTAATTGAGTTTTCAGTTTGAATGTTTGCATTCCCACCATACCACCAATTTTCAAATCTTTCTTTTTGAAAAGCCGTACTATATATTTTTATAAATACACTAATGCAAGTAATAGTAAATGGTACAAGAAGATACTTTATTTTTAAGCCTGATATAACTAATAATGAAACTATTATTAGAGTAATAGAAAAGGATGTGCTTAAATCAGGTTGGAAAAATATAAGTAATATAGTTATTAAAAAATATGGAATGAATTTGTATAAAAGTACATTAATGTTATTTATTTTATTTTTATTGTCTTCAATAAATTTGGCAGTAAAAATAATTAGTGCTAATTTAGCAAAATCTGATGTTGTAAATAAATTTCTACCATTAATTATAAGCCAACGACTTGTTGTATTATCTTTATTTAGATAGTAAGCTGCAAGCATACATATCCAAGATATAATTAAAATTAAAAGTGCATTTTTTTTAATTAATGAAAAATTAACTAGATAATAAATAAATAAAAAAGCAATGATTCCAATTAAAACTCTAATTAAATGCTTATCTATATAAAAAGAATAATCGCCAAATCTATTAATTGCTAATGTACTACTTGCATTATATAAAATTACTGAACCTAAAAATATTATAAATATAATTATATATATAATAGGTTTTTCATATATGTATTGGTTATTTTTCATATTTACGCATAGTACTTATATATAATTTCTTTAAACTTATTTCCACGTTCTTCATAGTTTTTAAATTGATCAAAACTTTTAAATCCAGGAGATAGTAGTACCGTATGTGTTGGTTTAGCATGTTTTAATGCTATAGATATAGCTTCAGAAAATTTTTTACAATAAAAGCAATCTTTATATCTTGATATTATATTTGCTAATTTTTCTCCAACTTCTCCATAACATACAACTTTGTTAATATTATTTTTTTTTATAAGATCCTCGATAGACTTATTATCAATTTTATTAGATGTATAGCCTCCTAGTATTAAGATAATTTTATTTTTAAAACTTTCTAGGGCAGATTTAGTTGAGTTTAAATTTGTAGCTTTAGAGTCATTAATAAATAAAATCTTTTTGTTTATTTCAACTTTTTCCATTCGATGACTTAAAGGTTTAAAATTAGTTAATGATTCCTTTATATGATTGTTTTCGATATTAAATAGTTTTGCTATTTGTATGACTGCAAGCATATTTGAAAGATTATGCATACCAATTAATTTTGTTTCATTTTGCTTTATAATTATTTTTTTAGATTTTTTGGAATAAATTGAATTTGAATCTACAAATAAATTATTTTTATTTATTGTTGAATACGGCTTTGCAATTTTATTTTGCATAAAATATTTTGATAGATTAATGTCATCTTGGTTGTAAACAATATGTGATTTTTCATCAAGGTTTTTTATTATATTCATTTTATCATTAAAGTAATTTTTAAAATTACCATGTCTATCTAGATGATCATTTTGAATATTTAAAATGCAGGATAATTTTGGCTTGAATTTTACAATCTTTTGTAATTGAAAGCTACTTAGTTCTAGAATATGTATCAATGATGTTTTTGTAGTTTCTAATTCTTTAATTACATTCATGCAAAATGATTTCCCTATATTCCCACCTAAAAAAACTTCTTCATATTTATTTTTAAAAATATCACTTAACATTTTAACAACAGTTGATTTTCCATTTGATCCAGTAACAGAAATTATTGGAGATTTTGAAAACCAAGAACCAAATTCAATTTCGCTAATTATGGGTATATTTGTGTTTGCTATTTTTTGAATTATTTCAGATTTACTTGGATCTATACCTGGACTAATTATAGCTAAATCACAATCCAAACATTTATTGGAATGAGAAAATTCTATTTTAATTTTATCACTTAAAAGATTAATTTCTGTTTGCTTTTTATTTGTGCTTAATAATACTTTTGCACCTAAATGATTTGCTAGGTTCGAAGCTCCTTGACCACTAATGCCTGCACCTATTACAGTAATTTTTTTATTATAAATATTATTTTTTATTTCTTCTATATTAATCATTGTGTTTTAAATGTAGTTAATGAAATAAGTGCTAAAATAATACCAATAATCCAAAATCTTACAACAACGTGATTTTCACTCCAGCCCTTAAGTTCAAAATGGTGGTGTAGAGGAGCCATGTTGAAAAATCTTATACCTCTCCCATATTTAAATTTTGTTATTTTGAAGTATAGAACTTGAATGATAACTGAAAGTGACTCAATGACAAAAACACCTCCAATTATAATTAATAATAATTCTTTTTTTAGTAATACTGCAAGAGTTCCAAGAGCAGTACCTAGTGCTAATGAGCCAATATCTCCCATAAATATTTTAGCGGGGTAAGCATTATACCAAAGGAACCCAATACATGCGCCTATCATAGATAAACAAAATATAAATAGTTCTCCACTATTTGGTATGTAAATAATATTTAAATAATTACTATAATCAATTCTTCCACTAGCATAAGCTATTGCAGCAAAAACAAGTGTTGAAATTGCAACTAATCCGGTTGCTAGACCATCTAATCCATCAGTTAAGTTTATTGCATTTGATGTTCCGGTAATTATTAATATAACTAGTATAATATATAAATATATCCCAACATCAAAGAAACCATTAGCAATAAATGGCAATGAAATACTTGAGGAAGTTATTGAAGTTAGTGTATTTTGAGATGAAATGATATTGTAATCAATCAAATTATTATATATAATTATATATGAAATAATTATACCAATTAAAATTTGGCCAATTAGTTTATATCTTGCAATTAATCCTTTTGAATAATTTTTTTTAATTTTTAAATAATCATCAATAAAACCAATGATACCCATCCATGATATCGCTAATATGACAATAATAATAAAGTAATTATTTAATTTTGCCCAGAGGATCGTGGGAAGGATAATAGATAGTAATATTATTACCCCTCCCATCGACGGTGTACCTTCTTTATGAAGGTGAGAATCAGGCCCAGTTTTTCGGATTTTTTCACCAAATTGGTGATTTTTAAGTGTGCGGATGATTTTAGGCCCGATGAGGAAACTTATAAATAATGCTGTTATTGCTGCTCCAATTGCTCTAAATGAGATATATTGTATAATGTTTAAATTTTCATTTAATAAATAATAAATCATGATTTATAATTGATATATCCTTTCTAGTTGCATACTTCTTGATCCTTTTAAATAAACTAAATCATCATTGCAAGCGAGATTATTCAATTCAATTCTCAAATTATTTATATTTGAAAAGTGCTTCGAATATTTTGATTCATTAATGTCTTTATTTGTATGCTTTGATAAATATCCAATCGTTAAAACAATATCGATATTTGATTTGTTAATTAACTTTGATAGTTTTTTATGCTCTATAAATTGATCTTTTCCTAATTCAAGCATATCTCCAATAATTATAATTTTTTTACCTTTTGCCTGCATGCTGTCAAATCTATCAATAGCTAGTTGCATAGATTTTGGATTTGAATTATAAGAATCATTAATTATACTATAATTTTTATATTTTATTATATTACCTCTACCATTTGGTAGATTGAAGCATTTGATGGAGTCATTGATTATATTATCTGAAATTTTAAGAGTTTTAGATATAATGGCAGCAGATTTTATTAAATATTTAAGATAGATTAAATGGTTCGGTATTTTTATTTCTTTTATGATTGTATTATTTAAATTTTTGCTGAAATTAAAAAATATAGAATTACAATTAATTTGCTTATCTGATAAAAGCACGTAATCATTATTGATAAAGGCAATTCCATCAGTATGAGTATTTTTATAAATTGCAATTTTTGTATCATAAATTTCATTAAAGGAATTGTAGTTTTCTATATGAGCATTAGATATGTTTGTGATAAATGAATAGTATGGCTTTACAATTTCACATAATTTTTTAATTTCATTAGGTTTGCTAGCGCCATATTCTAATATACAATAGTCATCATTTAAAGATGTTGATAAAAACGTTAATGGTAATCCAATTGTACTATTATAGTTACCTGAAGTTTTAGAACAATTGAATTGATTTAGAAATATGTTATAAATTAAATTCTTTAATGTTGTTTTTCCATTTGACCCAGTTATACCGATAACTTTAGATTTTGATAATTTTTGCCACTCGATGCATAACTTATAAATTTCGTTTTTTATCGATTTAGTATTAATGATTTTTTTATTTTTGTTTTTTAATTCGCTAAAAGCAATAATAGCTCCATATTTTAAAGATATATTTATAAAATCATGACCATCAAAATTTTTACCTCTTATTGGGAAATAAATGTCACCTTCTCTAATTTTTCTTGAATCAATAGTTAATCCATTAATAGTATTTATTTTATTATTTCCATATAATCTATTAAATAGATTGATAAATGTATTTTTGTTTTTTATATTAATTCTCATCAATTATTTTTCTCACTATATCTATATCGGAGTGAGGTATTTTATTATTTTTTATTATTTGATACTTTTCAATTCCTTTTCCTAGAATAAGTATTATAGAATTATTATGGGTTGATAGCGCATATTCTATAGCATGCTTACGGTTCTTGATTATTTGATAAGATGATTTTTTAAATCCTAAGCAAATATCATTTATAATTAAATCTTCATTTTCATTTCTTGGGTTATCGTTAGTTATATAAATATAATCTGAGTATTTTTCAGAAATCTCAGCCATCTTGGATCTTTTTGTTTTATCTCTATCTCCACCACAGCCAAAAATTGATATAATTTTTTCACTATTTTTCTTTAATTGATAAACATTCTCATATATATTGCTAAATGCATCAGGTGAGTGAGCATAATCAATTATTATTGTATTATTATTATGTAAATATTTTTCTAGTCTACCAGGAACATTTTTGAAATGTTTTATTGATTCTATAATAATTTCGATTGGAATATTAAGTTTAATTGCACACAAAATAGATGCGGATAAATTTAATAAATTAAATTTTCCAATAAGTTTTGTTTTAAATGAATATTTTTTCTTACAAAATAGTATTTTGACTTTAGAATAATTGCGATTTAATGAATAGTCAATTATTTGTAAATCAGAATTTTCTTTAAATCCAAACGTAAAGTGATTACATTTTATTTTTTTAATAATATCTTTTGTTCTAATGTCATCATTATTTAGAATAGCGATAGATTTTTTATTTAATTTTGTAAATAATTTTAATTTACTATTAAAATATTTTTTTTGAGTTTTATGGAAATCTAAATGATCAAGACCCAAGTTAGTAAAAATTGCAATATTAACATCTATGTTGTGAGTTCTATATAATTCAATTGCGTGAGATGAAATCTCCATTGGAACATATTTTCCACCTCCATCTTTAATTGTTTTTAATATTTGATGCAATTCAACTGACTCAGGTGTCGTAAAGCCTATTGAAATCATTCCAGTTGGAGTATTAAAACCCAGTGTACCAAGAGAGCTACTAGGCCTCATGCTAAATCTTATAATATGATCAATTATTTGTGTAGTAGTAGTTTTTCCATTAGTACCAGTTATACCAATTACATTTAATTTTTTTGAAGGGTTATCATAAAAGTTGGCAGCTATTTTTGACATTACTTTTCTTGGATTTTGAACTTGCATTATTGGAACTCTATTTGAAATGGGAGCTCTTCCATTTGCCAGAATCGCAGAAGCACCATTATTGATAGCTTCATTTATATAGTCGTGACCATCATAATTTTCACCAGACACTGCAATAAATAGACAATTATTTTTGACTTTTCTAGAATCATATGTTATTGAAGATATTTCTTGATCATTATGCTGACCTTTATATTCAATGTTTTTTAATAATTTTGATAGTTTCATTATAATGAAAGTTTCACTTTACAGTTTGAATTTTTTTCAATTTTTTTACCAGGCTTAATTGATTGCCAAACAATTTTTCCGCTAAGCCCTAAAGGTTCTAATCTTACTCCAGATAAATTCGCTGTATAAAGAGCATTTCTTAGCGTCTTTCCTATTAAGTCAGGCATAGTTGGTGAATTTTTTTTTTCAAAGATTGGAACAGTTATTGAATCTCTTTTAATATTATGCTTTGAGTTATTTTTTTGTAATAATAGTTTTTGATTTTTCATCGGATTATATTCTTTATCCATAATAATTAATCTATTTATGATATTTTTTGATACAGGTACTGCAGATTCATTTGACCAATGCTTGCCGTAAATAGGGGAGTCTATAGAAATAATGATTACAAATTCAGGGCTATCAATTGGGAATATTGAAGCGAAAGAAGAAATGAATTTTTGGGAAGAATATTCTCTATTAATAAATTTTTGAGCAGTACCAGTTTTTCCACCAACATTATAACCATTAAGATTTAAATTTTTTGCAGTTCCATTATCAACGACATCTTTTAATATATTTAGAATAGTATCAGATAGACTACTGTTAAATACTTGCCTTATTGGAGTAACTTTTCTACTATAAATATTTTTGTGATTATTATTTATTGATTTTATTATATGCGGCTTAAGTAAAAAACCACCGTTTGCTATTGCGGAGTATGCAAGAGCTAATTGTACGTTTGTTACTCCAATTTCTTGGCCAATAGAAATGTAAGTTTTTGATGTTTTAGACCAGTTTGGTAGGCTTCTTAATTTTCCACCTGATTCGCTTTTAAATGGTAACCCCGTTTTTGTTCCAAATCCAAAATTTAAACATAGTTGATATATATCTTTGCGATTCATTTCATTTACAATCTTTGATATTCCTATATTGCTTGAATGTATAAAGATATCTTTAATAGATAAAGAATCATGAGCTTCATGATCATTTAATTTATTTATATGAGTTAAATTATAACTTCCATTTTCACAGAAATATTTCTTATTTTCAATATCATAATTATATTTCATAGAAGATATCAATGGAATTATTTTTAAAGTTGAGCCAGGTTCATATGAATCAGATATAGTCCTATTTTTATAGCTATTTAAATTATAATTATAGTAATTATTAGGATTAAAATCAGGTATTGATGCAATAGCTAAGATATCCCCTGTACTAGGGTCTATGATAATTCCATTAGCTGATTCTGCATGAGTCATATTTACTGCATTTTTCAACTCCTCCTGTAGAATATTTTGTATTTCTATATCAATTGTTAATGTTATATCTTTACCATCAATATCCATTTCAAGGTGATGATACCCCTTGTGAAATTTTCCTTTCGCACCTTTTTTTAATTTAATCATCGTTGTATCACCAGAAAGTATTGTATTTAAGCTTTTTTCTATTCCTGACTTTCCACTGCCTTCTAAATCAACATATCCTATAGTTTGGCATGCTAAATTATTATATGGATAAAATCTTTTATTCTTTTTTTCTATATTGAGTCCATTTATTGTTTGAAGATTATCAATAATTTTTTTACAATCGGTGAATAGTATATTTTTTTCTATTTTAACATAGTTAGATTTTTTGTTTAAAAGTTTTATATATATGCTATCAGGTTTATTAAAGTTTTTTGAGAAAATATCAATGATTTTAGTTTTATCGAAAGATTTGTTAGTATTAACCCAAAAATCATATTTATTTATTGTTAAAGATAGCTGCTTATTATTTCTATCTAGTATTGCACCTCTATTGCCTTTAATTTTTTGAGATTTAAACGCTATTTTATTAACTTTATTTTTGATTTCTTGATAGTCTAAAATTTGTATTTGAAAAAATGATAGAATAATGATGAAGCTAATACTTACTATCACTATTGACAAAATATTAATTCTATTTGAATAAAATTGGAAAAATTTTCTCATCTATTTTTATCTATATTTATTATTAAAGTTTCAGGAACTGCTACAACCATTTTATCTGATAAGTAATTTGATATATAATCATGACTCATAAGATAATCTCTTGAGCTTTGCAATTCTTTAACTATACCAGAATTATTTATATAAGTATTGTTTAATGACTCTATTTCTCCTTGAGTTTTAATAAACTCATTCTTCATTGAAATTTTTAATATAAGTATTATGAATAATAATATTATGGTTGAAGTGTAAAAAATGAAGTCTAGAGAATTATTATTTTTAATTCTTTTCATCTTATCCTTTCGGCCACTCTAAGTTTAGCACTTCTTGATCTCGGATTTTTTTTTCTATTTATAGATGATTCTAAGATAGGTTTTTTTGTTAATATTTTAAATTCAATATTGGTGTAGCTGCAATCAATGTCATATGAATAATCCTTATAAATAACCCCATCTTTTAAAAAATGTTTTATTATTCTATCTTCAATTGAATGAAATGTTATTACTGAAATTTTTCCTCCTATTGATAAATAATCAATAGTTGATTGCAGTGCTTTTTTGAAATTTTCAATTTCATTATTAACTAGAATTCTCATAACCTGAAATACTTGAGATAGTTTTCTATAATTCTCATTAGATATTGCATTATATATAGCTTTTTTTAAGTCAAATGTTGTTTCTATTATTTTTTTCTTTCTATAATTAACAATATTCTTAGCAATTTTACTAGAATGATTGATATCTCCATAAATTTTCAATGCATTTGATAACTCGTTTTCAGATATTGTGTTTATTATTTCTTTAGCGGTTGCAGTATTTTTATCAATGTTATTAAACCTCATATCAAGATTAGCTTCTTTCATATATGAAAAACCCCTATGCGCTGAATCTATTTGGTAGGAGGAGATACCAAGATCAAAAAGAAAACCATCAACTTTTTTAATACCCATTTTCTCTAATATTTGAGGAAACACACTGTAACAACAATTGTGCAGAGAAATATTCTTATTATGATGATTTAATTTTCTTTTTGTTTTCTTCAACGCATAGGGGTCTAAATCAAGGCCAATTAATTGACCATTAGAATTTAATTTATTTAGTATTAGTTCTGAATGTCCACCAAATCCAATTGTGCAGTCCATATATATCCCCTTAGGATTAACATCTAATAATTCAATCACCTCATCCAATAAAACGGGGATGTGATGAATCATGTGTATAGATTAAAAATTGATTTTATCTGCAAGATCTTCAAAGTCTTCATCCGATAAAAATTGTTTTTGTTTTTCATAATTGTCAAGTGTTGTTTTATTCCATAGCTCTATCTTTTTCACGACACCAATTACAATTACTTCTTTATCTATATTAGCATATTCTAATAATAATTCAGGAATAGCTACCCTGCCTTGAGAATCATATTTGACATAATTTGCATGCCTGGTAATTTTTCGTATAAAGTTTCTATTTTTATTTTTTATGCTACTTAAAGATGATAATTGCTCTTCAACAATTTTCCATTCATTTAAAGGATATAGAAGTAAACATTCATCAAATCCCTTGCTTAGAACAAACGTTTTATCATTATCAGAATCTAAAGCATTTCTAAATTTCGCAGGAATACTAAGTCTATTCTTTTGATCAACTAGATTAATATATTCGCCAGTAAATGACATATTATTGTAATAGCCTTTATATTTTAAATATTATTTTATAATGCTTGGGAAAAATCCCCACACTTACCCATATTTTAACAATAATCCCCATTGTAAAGCAATATAATAATATATTTTTTTTATAATCTTATATTATAATTAAATTAATATTTAGTATTATTTAATTATTGAATGGGAAATTTTATGTTAATAGCTATTTTAGTATTATTAGGTTTTATTTTAGGCCTCTTGTTAGGTTATTTTTATGCTTATTATGGTTATAAAAAAAATATAAATCATGAGTTAGGTAAGCAAGAGGAAGGATATTTGAAAATAAAAAAAGAATTAGAAAACTCATTTAAATCGATTGCAATGGACGTAACGCAGTCTAATTCTACTGAATTCTTAAAATTAGCTAATGAAAAATTCTCGGACTTATCTAAGAAGTCTGAATCAACCCTAAATCAAAAAAAAGAACTTATTGATCATAGTTTAAATGAAATGTCAAAAAAATTAGAGTCAATAAACAAACAATCTAATGAATTAAATTCTTCATTAAATCAGAATAGAGAAGAAACTAGTAAGTTAAGAGATACAACTGTTAAGCTTAATAAAGTTCTTTCTTCTTCTCAAAAAAGAGGTCAATGGGGAGAAAGAATGGTTGAAGATATTTTACAAATTCTAGGTTTTGTGGAAAATGTAAATTATAAAAAACAAGTTGTAATAAAATCAGGAGAAAGACCAGATTTTACATTTTTATTACCTAAGCAAAAGAAAATTAACATGGATGTTAAATTCCCACTAGAACATTATGAAAATTATATAAATGCTAATGATCAGGTTGTGATTTCTAGTGAAAGAAAAGATTTTTTATCAGATGTTAAAAATCATATTAAGTCTATATCTAATAAAGAATATATTGATATTTCAGATGGTACTTTAGATTATGTGTTAATGTTTATTCCTAATGAATCAATTTACTCATTTATTAATAAAGAAGATCAGTCTATAATTGATTTTGCATTAAACAATAAAGTATTATTATGCTCTCCTATGACTTTATATGCAATCTTAGGATTAATAAATCAAGCAACAAGAAACTTTGTTATTGAACAGAAAGCGTCTGAAGTTATGTCTTTGATGAATAAATTTAAAGTTCAATGGCAAAAATATTCTGAATTATTATTAAAGTTTGGAAGAAGTATAAATACAGTTCAGAATGATTATGATAATTTAGTTGGTACTAGGAAGACTGCTTTGGAAAGACCTTTAAAAGAGATAGAAGAAATATCTGAAAATATGAATCAAAAGGAGATATCTTGAAAATTAGCTTATTTATTTTATCATTTATATTTTGCTTATTAAGAGCAAATGAAAATGACTTTTATGCAAAAATTCAAAAAAAAATAATTTTTGCTTCAATTGGAGACACTATTTATTTGCCTGAGGGGAAAATTGATATTGATAGAAGTCTTTTAGCTTCTGGTCTAAAAAATGTAACTTTTTATGGACATGGTATTGATAAAACTATTTTAAATTTTGAAAATCAAATAGAAGGTGCTGAGGGAATCAAAATTATAAATAGTGATAATATAATATTACAAAATTTTACTATTGAAAATAGTAAGGGCGATCTAATTAAAGTAGAAGATACAGATGGGATTAAATTTATTAATATTAAAGCTCAATGGACCGGTGGACCAAAGAGTTCAAATGGAAGTTATGCGCTATATCCTGTTAAGTCACAAAATGTATATATTGATTCATGTATTGCTATAGGTGCATCTGATGCAGGTATTTATGTTGGTCAATCCAAAAATATAATAGTTAAAAATTCTGAGGCATATTATAATGTTGCAGGCATTGAAATAGAAAATTCCACAAGCGCTGACGTTTTTAATAATTATACTCATAATAATACTGGAGGCATATTAATTTTTGATTTACCAGATTTATTAATTAAAAAGGGTAGGCAGATTAGAGTTTTTAATAATATTGTAATAAATAATAATATTTCAAATTTTGCTCCACCTGGTAATATTGTTGGAAAGGTACCTGCTGGTACAGGTGTTATGGTCTTGGCAGCATCTGAAGTAGAAATTTTTAATAATGAAATATCAAATAATAAAACAGCTAATACATCAATTGTTAGTTATTTTATAATTGAAGAACCCATAACAGATTCCTTATATTATCCTTATCCAACTTCAATATATTTACATGATAATAAATATAAAAGAGACAAGCAGTTTCCTTCACTTTCATTTGATCAGCCAATTGGCTTTTTATTAGCATATAATTTTTGGCGTGATGTGCCAGATATTATTTATGATGGAATTATTGATAGCTCTAAAATAAAAGAAGGCATTTTATTGGATGAATATAAAATATGCATTGAAAATAATATAAATGCTAAATTTGTTAATTTAGATGCGGCAAATAATTTTGAAAATATGTCTCAAAATATTTTAAATCATTCTTGCTCTCACAAACGTTTGCCAAATGTGAAATTATCATTAAATAATAATGAAAAATAAAGTTAAAATATTTTTTTTTGTAATACTTTCATATACATTTTCTGAAGAAGTAAAAAATAAATTATCAGATTATAATCTTTATGAAGGAGATCCTCATAATCTAATTACAACTGATCAATTTATTCCTTATGAATTAATTACTCCATTATTTACAGATTATGCTCATAAGCATAGAGCTATATATATTCCAACTAATACTAAGATCAAATATTATGATGAAAAAGTATTTGAATTTCCAATAGGAACAATTATAACAAAAACATTTTACTATCCTCATGATTTTAATGATTTACAAAAAGGAATTAGTTTAAAAGAAACGCGAGTCATGATTCATGAAAAAAATGGTTGGATTGGATTGCCTTATATTTGGAATGAAGATGAAACTGATGCATACTTAGAACCAGTTGGAGGTATTAAAAATGCTGAATGGATAGATGTTAATAATAATAAACAAATAATTGATTATATTATTCCGAATATGAATCAATGCAAATCTTGCCATCATAGAAATAACAATGTGTTTTTACCTATAGGGCCAACAGCTAGGCAGTTAAATAGTAATTATAACTATAAAGATGGAATTAAAAATCAAATTGAAAAATGGAATGATTTAGGACTGTTTTATAAGCTTATTAAAGATATGAAAACAGTTCCTAAAATTGCAAAGTGGGATGATCCTAAATCTGGATCATTAGATAAAAGAGCAAGAGCTTGGTTAGATATAAATTGTGCTCATTGTCATAATATAGATGGCCCAGCTAATAATACGGGTTTATTTTTAGATTACTATCAAACAGATGCTAAATCACTTGGAATTTTTAAAACTCCTGTTGCAGCAGGTAGAGGTTCTGGACATTTAAAATATGATATTTATCCAGGTTTTCCTGATAAATCAATAATGGTTTATAGGTTTAATTCAACTGATCCAGGCATTATGATGCCTGAAATAGGCAGATCTATTGTTCATAAAGAAGGTTTGGATTTAATTAAACAATGGATAAGAAAAATTGACTTATCTAGAGTAGAATTTTAAGTATAATATTTTATTATTAGGGTTAAATGATCCTCTAACACTAAAATCTTCTTTACCTAAGTATTTAGATATAGAATTATTATTAATATCAATTTGCACATCTGCTGCGCTCCATAAATCAAAATAAATATTATTATTTTTTTTATATTTCAATAAAGTGTCTTGTTCGGCTATAATATTACATTCTTCTATTTGCTTTTCATTATCATTATCATAGCTTATATTAATTTTTGTTTTTTTATTTGTTACTACCTTAAATACATAAGGTCTGTTTATATCAAATTTTAATTTATGGCTAGTTTCATTTATCAATTTGTCTTTGTCAAAATTTGAAGAATTTAACAATTCTTCATTGATATCTTGATTAATATTGATTTTTCTATCGCTATTCACAACTTCTTCAATGTTAATATTAGATATTGTTTCCTTTTGAGCTCTATTTAAAAAACTAATTAAAATATAAATGAGTATTATTGATAATAATGTAAATATAGCATTAAATATTTTTTTTGGTTTTAAAAAATATACATCTTTGATGTTAAAGTTAACATTTTTTGATTTTTTAAAATCTTCAAAAATTAATTTATTTTCTATAATAAGATCTGATTTGTCATCTTTTTTTTCAGAGATGGAATTTAATTTAACGATATCATTATTTATAGATTTAGTATTTTCATTTTTTAATATTATATCATTTAATTTATTGTTTTTTTCTTTGTTTGAAAGCTTTCTTGTTTCATTAATTGTATTGCTTGCAGTAGATGGTTCTAGATTTTTAAAAATATTTTTTTTATTGATATTTGCTTCTTCTTCATATTCTTTTAAAACTTGGTTCGAATCAAGTTTTAAAAACTGTGCATAAGACTTTATAAATAATCTTAAAAAAGTAGGTGCGACAATATCTAAATCCCCTTTTTCAATAGATTCAAGGTAACTTATATTGATTTTGGTTGCATCAGATATAGTTTGTAAATCTATTTGCTTAGATTCTCGAGCATCTTTTAAATTTTTATAAAATGGAATTTTATCGTTATTGTTACTCATAATTACTTTATAAATTTAAATCTTTACTAAATAATTTATGAAATTTTGATAGTGGAAAGCCAACAACATTATAAAAACATCCATTAATTTTTTTAACAAAAATACTGCTCCAATCTTGAATGGCATAAGACCCTGCTTTATCAAGAGGCTTGTAATTTTTTATATAATAATTTATGTCACTTGTATTTAATTCATGAAATAAAACGTTAGTTTTATCTATAAATGATTTTTGAAAATTTTTGGATTTATTAATTAAAGCTATTGCAGTATATACAATATGCTCATTATTGCTTAATAAAAGGAGATGTTTTTTAGCCTCTAGCATGTTTTTAGGTTTTCCTAAAATTTTTTTATTACAGTAAACTATGGTATCTGATCCTATTATAAATTTATTTGGAAATTTATTAGATATATCTTGGGCTTTGTAAATAGCTAAATCTCTGCAATATTCTTCAGGATTATTATTAATTGGAATAGAGCTTTCATCAAAATTTGAAGGATACACTTTAAAATCTTTTGTTATCTTACTTAAAATTTCTTTTCTTCTAGGACTGGCTGATGCTAAAACTATTTCCATAATTATATTTTTGCTATTTTATAAATACCTTTATGTATACTATTATCATTTTTAGTAATTTCTAAATGATATAAATAAATACCGTTAGGAATTTTATTATTAAAGTTATCATTTCCATCCCAGCTGAATTTGTAAAAGTGTTCATTATTAGAATCTAAATAAATAGAGTTTGAGTAAATTTCTTTTCCATTTAATGTAAAGATTTTTATTTTTGCTGTTATTGGTTCTGAATTTTTATATCCAAAAGTAAAGTAGGTTTTATCTTTGAATGGATTAGGGAAATTATATACATTATAGATTGATTCATTATTATTGATGAAATTTAATTTATAAGAAATAAAGCCTCTATTATTTAAAACATCCCAAGCTTCAACTTCTAATGTGTGCGATAGTTTTGATATATGATTTGCATCTATATAGCAGTTAATATATCCACCATAATATGTTGGGATAAATCCTTCTAATATTTGATAATTGTCATCAATCCATAATTTGATGTTTCTTGAAAATGTATTGCTTATGTTTATTGGCGAAATATCTTCAAATTGCAATGTTAAATTATACGGTTCATAAATTGAAGAATCTGTGTTGAGTTGACTGTTATTTTGATAAACTGTGATAATAGGACCAGAATTATCATCAAGTATATCATCTGAGCTTGGAGGTTGTAAGATTATATTATTAATGCATTGAATTGAATTACTTTCTTCTTGGTATATTTTTATGTCTACATTATTTGGATAAGCATCTAGAGGAAGAATGAAATTAATATAATCATTATATGTTGTTACTGTTGTATTATCACCATAAAATAGAGTTTCACCATTATAATTAAATTGAAAATTATTTTCTGTATTATCATATATTATTTGTGATATTATATCTTCACCTATAATTCTAATTGAATATAAATTATTATTATTGGTATTAATACTATTTTGTATTCCTACAGTTATTGAATTAATTGGATTAATTATATTTTCATTAACGGTTTTTGGTAAATTTAGCTTTAGAGCTGGATCGCCAAACAAATGAAGGCTAGCCTTATTATAGTTTAATGATAATTCTTGGATTGCAGAATAAAATAATTCTCCAATTGTTGAATGATTAGATTCACCAGTTAAAATTTTTTTCAACTTATCTGATAAAATTTTTTCAATAAAGTAATATGTTGATTCATATGAAAGATTTCCAGTCGTAGATATCACAGCTATTCCTGCATTTCCTTTATTTAAAATTTTTTCTGCAAAACATCGTTCATTTAAATAATTACCAAAAGAACATGTGCCTGCTATCCATATGGGTAATTTATTGTTTTCTATAGATATGAAATCTATATCTGAATAAGTTAGTATGTTTTCATCAGCTAAAAACTCACTTGTACCATGTCCAATATAATTTATTAATCCAACTCCTTTGTTTATATTTTGAATAAGAGATTGATTGAAATCAGGTTGAATATACCAGTTGGAAGAATTTATACGATTAAACATAGGACCATATAAACATTTAATATTCATATTATTTTTTAGTTCATCATATATGATATTTGAATTTGTTGTATGCTGTCTTTCCTCTATTATTGTTTTGCCAATTTTATATTGATCATCGCAAAACAAGAGGAGCTCACTTTTCCAGTCACCAGGATAAGGAGATAGCATGTATTGTCTAGAATTATTTATTATAACATTTGCTTGATTATTATTAGAAGCTAAAATTCTTCCAGTTATAAGACTTGGATTAGGAGCTAAATTAAAGCTAGATAAACATGCATCACATGGAATCCCATTATATATTATTGGATCTATTATTGATTCATCTCCAATTATACATAAGTAAATTAAATCATTAAAATTTTGGTTTACTAGGAATTCATTTATTGGTTTAGATAAAGTATCTTTAATTACAATTTTTGTTTTTAATTTTTCGTTTTCAGGTAAATCAAATTCATAAAGATTAGATAAATTTATTGCAGATTCTTCAAGCCTAGAATCTGTATAAATTAAGTATTGTACATCATCATCATTCCAATTAAGAGTATAAATAAATGTAAAAAATGCTAATAATGTTATTATTTTAATCATATCTTATCAATTGAATTTATAGACATAAATTAATAAATTTAAGTGGTTTTTTTGTTTAATAACTTAAGGTAAATATGTTTGATTTAAATATAATAGAAACTTTTTACAATAGTCTAAGTGAAAAAATAGTAAATATTCAAGAAAGTCTTAGCAGACCATTAACATTATCTGAAAAAATATTATATGTACATTCTTATGATAAAATAAAGGAATTCAAAAGAGGTGTTGATTATGTAGATTTTAAACTTGATAGAGTTGCAATGCAGGATGCGACAGCTCAAATGGCACTTTTGCAGTTTATGGTTGCAAATAAATCTAGAGTTTTAATTCCTTCGACAGTTCATGCTGACCACTTAATCCAAGCTAAAGTTGATGGTGGAATAGATTTAAAAAATGCTTTAGATATTAATTCAGAGGTTTATGAATTTCTTTCTTCTGTTTCAGAAAAATATGGAATAGGTTTTTGGAAACCAGGTGCAGGAATTATACATCAAGTTATACTTGAAAATTATGCTTTTCCTGGTGGAATGATGGTAGGAACTGATTCACATACAGTGAATGCAGGTGGATTAGGTATGATCGCCATTGGGGTAGGTGGTGCGGATGCAGTGGATGTTATGGTTGGATTACCGTGGGAATTAAAATTTCCAAAATTAATAGGGGTTGAATTGAAAGGTAAGTTAAATGGTTGGGCATCCCCTAAAGATATTATTTTAAAATTAGCAGGAATTTTAACAGTAAAGGGTGGTACTGGGTGTATCGTAGAATATTTTGGAGAAGGGGCAAAAAATATATCATGCACTGGAAAAGGAACGATATGTAATATGGGTGCAGAGATTGGTGCGACTACATCAATATTTGGTTATGATAATTCAATGGCGGCATACTTAAATGCAACTGGAAGAGAAGAAGTTGCAAAATTAGCAGATATTTATAAAAATCATTTAACTGGTGATGATGAAGTCTATAATAATCCTGGAGAATATTTTGATCAGGTAATAACAATAGATTTAGATAAACTAGAGCCACATTTAAATGGACCATTTACACCAGACAAAGCAACTCCAATATCAAAAATGTCTGAAGAAGCTAAAAAGAATGGGTGGCCTATGAAAATTGAAGTAGGACTTATAGGTTCATGCACAAATTCTTCTTATGAAGATATTTCTAGATCAGCTTCAATTGCAAAACAGGCTATAGATAAAAATCTAAAAGTGAAATCTGATTTTACTATCACTCCTGGTTCTGAGCAGGTTAGATATACTATCGATAGGGATGGATTGATAGAAATTTTTAATAAAATGGGAGGCAAGGTTTTTGCTAATGCTTGTGGTCCATGCATTGGACAATGGTCTAGAAAAGATTCTGATAAAGAGAATGCAAATACTATTGTTCATTCATTTAATAGAAACTTTGCTAAAAGAGCAGATGGTAATCCAAATACATATGCTTTTGTAGG
>CAJWAW010000005.1 GCA_913020255.1 uncultured Fidelibacterota bacterium
TCTAAAAATTCTTATTTAATAAACATTCAATCGTATTGGATGAAGCTTGAGCTATTTTTTATTATTATATTTATTTCAAGCTCTTACTATCTAAGCATGGATAAATTATTTATTATTTTTTTTGTTGGGTATATTCCTTCAATCCTAACAATGCTATATACTATAGTTAAGGCTTGGGATAGTTTAAATTACTATCATAAAATCGAGGATAGCAATGAAACAACTGAAATAAAAGAAAGGGATAATCTAATTAATATTAATTAAGATTATCTAAAAGCTTGGATTCCAGTAATTTCATGACCTAAAACAAGCGTGTGCATTTCATGAGTTCCTTCATATGTATAAACGCTCTCAATATTCATCATATGACGCATAATCGGGTAGTCATCTGTAACACCATTAGCGCCTAAAATTTCACGAGCTAGTTTAGCAGATTCTCTAGCAATTAAAACGTTATTTCTTTTAATCATTGATACTTGATAATGCTTTAATGAGCCATTGTCTTTATTTCGGCCAACTTGAAGCGCTATTAATTGTCCCTTTGTGATTTCATTCAACATCCAAACAAGCTTATCTTGTATTAGCTGAAAAGAAGCAATAGGCTTATCAAACTGAATTCTATCTTTAGAATATTGCAAAGCCGTATCATATAAATTCATTGCTGCACCAATAGCTCCCCATCCAATTCCGTAACGGGCTTGATTTAAACAGCCAAGTGGACCTTTAAGGCCATCAACACCTTCCAAAACATGTGAATCTGGCACAAAAACATCTTCCAAAACTAGCTCAGATGTTATAGAAGCTCTTAAAGACCACTTACCTTTCATTATAGGAGCAGAGAAACCCTTAGAGTCTTTTTCAACTATAAATCCTTTTATTCTACCATTATCATCTTTAGCCCAAACAATAGCCACATCTGCTATACTTCCATTTGTAATCCACATTTTAGAGCCATTTAAAATGTATCCTCCATCAGATTTCTTAGCTCTTGTAATCATACCTGATGGATTAGATCCAAAATTAGGCTCAGTCAAACCAAAGCAACCAATCTTTTCACCTTTAGCCATTTTAGGAAGCCAATATTTCTTTTGTTCTTCACTCCCATAAGCATATATAGGATACATAACTAAAGAACCATGTACTGAAACAAAAGATCTAACACCTGAGTCAGCTCTTTCTAATTCTTGGCATATTAATCCATAGGCAATATTAGACATCCCAGAACAGCCATACTCTTGAGGAAGGTTGCAGCCTAAAAAACCTAGTTCTGCAAATTTTCCAATTAAATCCTTTGGAAAAGTTCCATTTTTATAATGCTCTTCGATAGTAGGCATTACCTCATTTACTACAAATTTATTTGCCATTTTCTGAACCATTATCTCTTCATCAGAGAAATGTTCAGAAATTCCCAAAAAATCTAAACAATCAAGCTTCATAAATTCTCCAAAATATAATACTATAATTTACATTAATAATTCATTAGAAATTTTATTTTTTCATCAATTTTTAAAATTGGAAAATATATTTCTTTTTCAATATTATCTGAAAATGGAACAGGCGTATTTAATGAACCTAACCTAATAATTGGAGCATCAAGATATTCAAAGGCATTTTCTGAAATCATAGATGAAATCTCTGCACCTATACCACCAGTCACATTATCTTCATGTAAAATCAAAACTTTGTTTGTTTTCATTATTGATTTTAAAATATTTTCTAAATCAATTGGCATTAAAGTTCTTAAATCTAAAATTTCTATACTATAATCAGAACTAATCGCATATTCTTTCGCCCACTCTACACCAAGCCCATAAGTAATTATAGTAATATCATTACCTTCCTTAACGACATTCAGCTTTCCAAACTCTAAATTATAAAGATCATCTGGGATATCTTGTTTTACACTTCTATATAAAGCTTTATGCTCAAAAAATAAAACAGGGTTTTGATCATCAATGGCTGTATGCAACAATCCTTTTGCATCATATGAATTAGATGGATATACTATTTTTAAACCAGGTACGTGAAAAAACCATGATTCGGTACTCTGAGAATGAAATGGTCCTCCTCCTATACCTGCTCCCGTAGGTAATCGCAAAGTGACATTAATAGGCTGCCCCCATCTATAATGAGTTTTTGCTAAATTATTTACAATCTGATTAAATCCGTTACTTACAAAATCTGCAAATTGCATTTCTATAATAGGCTTAAATCCACGTAATGATAAACCCATCGCAGCCCCAATCGCTGCTGATTCAGTTATAGGAGTATTTCTAACTCTATCTTTACCAAATTTTTCAACAAACCCTTCAGTTACTTTAAATACCCCACCATATTCAGCTATATCTTGGCCCATAATAATTACAGACTTATCCTTTTCCATTTTTTGATATAAACTATTTTTTATTGCATCTACATATCTTGTAGATATAAAAGAGTTTGATTTTGATTGTATTGGCTTAAAATTTGAAGGATAGTAAACATCATTTATTTCTTCGGATTCAGATGATGAATTTTTACTTTTATCAATACATTTATCAATACATAAAGAAACTTTTTCTTCTATTTTATTTTCTATGCTCTCTATATATTTTTGATCTATCACATCATCTCTCAATAAAAGATCTTCAAATAATTGGATGGGATCTTTTTTAAGCCATTTTTCAATCATTTTTTTAGGTACATATTTTACACCAGATGCTTCCTCATGACCTCTAATTCTAAAAGTTTTTGCTTCAATTAATACAGGTTGTGGTTTTTTTCTTATTTTATCTGCATATTTTTTAATTACGTTGTAAACCTCTAAAACATTATTGCCATCAATTAATTCACCAACAATTCCGTAACCTTTTGCTCTATCAACTAAATTTTCGCATTTATATTGCTCATTTATTGGAGTAGACAATCCATAGCCATTATTTTCTATTAAAAAAATTACAGGCAAATTCCATACTGATGCTAAATTAATGGCTTCATGAAAATCTCCTTCGCTTGTTGACCCCTCTCCAATAAAAGAAAGTGCTACTTTTGTTTCTTTTTTTAATTTATAAGATAATGCTACACCATTTGCAACAGGCAGCATTGCTGCTAAATGTGAAATCATTCCAACTATATTATTATTCAAATCACCAAAGTGGAATGTTCTATCTCTTCCTTTTGTATATCCACCTTTTTTGCCTAATAACTGACTAAATAATTTTTCTAAATCTAACTCTCTTGTTGTGAACACACCTAAATTTCTATGCATTGGAAATATCATGTCATCTGAATTTAATGCAAAAGTAGAACCAACTGCTATAGCCTCTTGACCTATACCTGAAAACCACTTAGAAAGCTTACCCTGTCTTAACAAAAGAAGCATTTTATTCTCAATTATTCTAGGAAATTTTAAAAAATAATATATTTTTTTTAATTTTAAGTTGGACAAATTATTTTTCATTTATAAAACAACTTTATTTAATAGTGTTCCAAGGCAATCAACGGTAAGCTTTATCTCATCACCAGGCTTTAGCCAAATTTCATTACTTGAAGATAAATTCAATTCTAATAAACATCCAGTTGAACATGTACCTGATCCAATCAAATCTCCTGGATATAAGTCAACCCCATAAGATGCTCTTTCAATCATATCTGCAAATGACCAAGAAATATTCTTTAAATTATCTGTTGAAATAAGATTATCATTTAAATATCCAAGCATTGAAAGATCGTACCTCATTTCAAATTCAGGACCAACTATTCTACTCTTTAGCTCATCTAAAGGGACTAAAAATGGTCCTATTGAAGTTGAAAAGTCTTTACCTTTGGCTGGACCTAAATTTAATTTCATTTCTTGAAGTTGAATAGCTCTTGCACTCCAATCATTAAGTATGGTTAAACCAGCAATATATTTGTATGCATCTTTAGCTTTAATATTTCTAATTTGCTTAGAAATTATTATTCCAATTTCAAATTCAAAATCTAATTTATTCAAGTGCTGTTTCTGAACTTTAACTTCTCCTGGTCCAGTAATTGATTGGTGATTAGAAAAATAGAATACAGGGATTTTATCATATTCAGGAATCATATCCAAACCTCTATTTTTCCTTCCTGCTTCTACATGCTTTCTAAATGCATAAAAATCTCTGAATGATTTAGGGTTTTGCAATGGAGAGACAATTAATTCATAATTTATCTCTTCTAATAAATTAAAATCTATATTATTAATCAATTCTTTTAATCTAATGTTATTAAACTTAAAATTAATTAAGTACTCATCAAAATTATTTGGAAGTTTTCCATTAGATATTTTTTCAACATTAACATATTTGTTAGATTCATTAACAGCGACTCCTAATACTACCTTACCTCTTTCTAAGTAAGAAAAAAACTTCATCTATTAGTTGTATTATTATTTTCAGTATAAAATCTTGTTGTTGGATATGCAAAATCAATATTATTTATTTTTGAAAATTCATCTAATATATCTTCCCATATTAGTTGAGATGTAATTCTTCTTTTTCTAGGATTACATAAATAACGAATTGTTAATAAAATCCCAGAATCTTCTACCTTAGTATATACTTGAGGATTAAAGTCAGGTTTATATACCATAAATAATTTAGAAACCTGCTTAAATTTTCTAGCTGCAGCTTTACCTATATTTTCTGAGTGTTTATTTGATATTTTTTGCAAAATTTCTTTAGCAACTTTCCAATCGCTTTCAAATGTTACGAGAACAGGAACCTCATTCCATATATATTTAAATCCTTTACTATAATTTGCTAATATTTCACTAAACACTTTTCCATTAGGGATATGAATAATTCTTCCTGATGATTGCTCGCCTTCACCCCAATGACCAACTTCCATTAAAGTAAATTTGAAAAAATTAACATCTATTACATCACCAGAGTGCTCACCTATTTGAACCCTATCTCCTACTTCAAAAGGGGTTCTTGATAATATAAATATCCATCCCGTTACATTTGTCAAAGGATCTTTTAATGCAATTGCTACACCAGCTGACAACAAACCAAGATAAGTTGCAATTGATTCAATTCCCTTAAACCAAATTTGACCAATAATAACAATACCTAGAACATAAATAATATAACTAGAGATTTTTTGCCATCTATAACGAATCAACGCATTAGTTGTATTCCTATATAAAATCTTAATAAAAGCTTTTCTTACAACTATTAATAAAATAGCGCCAATAAATGATGCAATAAATTTTACTTGTATTGAAGAGTAAGTAAAAAAGCGAGTAAACCAATTAAAATCTTCAAACATAATTATTCAAAATTTGGATTCCATAAAATTTCATCTGATAATAATATTTTATTTGCGTAACGACTTAAAACAAATAATAAGTCAGATAATCTATTTAAATATTGAATAATAATTATATCAATGCTTTCAGATTCGATAATACCAGATAAATATCTCTCACACCTTCTACAAAGAACTCTTGCAAAATGAAATTTTATATTTAATTCATTTCCACCTGGCAAAACAAATGATGAAAGCGTATCTAGCTTTTGATTATAAATATCAATTTTATTTTCAAGATAATCAATAGCATTTTTCTTGATCTGTGGCATTTTACTATCCATTTTTCCTGGATAAGCTATCATATTACCCAAATTAAATAAATCGTTCTGAATCTTTAATATAATATTCAAAATATGATTCTTATCATTAACTTTTAAGCTATTTAATGAAACTGTGCAAGAACCAACCGCAACATTTAATTCATCGATTTCACCAAACCCATGAATTCTAACTGAACTTTTTTTAACTTTACTACCTCCTATTAATTCAGTATAGCCTTTATCACCTTTTCTTGTATATACTTTACTAATTGTTATTTTAGGATTATTAAATTTTTTATCCATAGCTAGATACTAAGTATTTGATCGTTTAACCTTTGTAATTAAATCATTTAATAAAATATTTTGAATTTTTGTCCAAAAAATTCTATTGTTTTTTTCTATTTTATGTAATTCAGTATTTGTCCATTCAATATAAGAAACTTCATCATCTGCAATAACATCAGCTGAAGCTTCACTTTTTGATACAAAACTCATTTCTCCCATAAAACTACCTCTAGGTAAGTACGTTATATGAACTTTAGCTTTTTGAACCTTAACTTTACCATTTAATAACAATAATATGGAATTAAGTTTATCTCCTTTAGAAATAATTGCAGTATCCTTTGGGACACTTTTAATTTTCCCAGTTTTCCAAAAAGTTAAAAACTCATATGAAGTTAAACTATTAAAAACAGATTCATATATATCAAATATTTTAGGCTCAATAAACCTTTTTCTTCGTTCATTAATTATTTGAATAATTTGAAATAAATTGACAATGACAAAAACAATCATCCAAAAAGAAGAATTAAAATTTCCCTCAAAAATATATTGAGTAATAAAACGTAATAAATAACCTAAAGTCAGTAAAACTCTAATCCACAATATTTCTCTAAATGCTAGAGCAATAAAATTAAGGATAAAACCAAGATTTAATAATATAACACCAAAGTCCATTTAAAAATAAAATATTTTCATTGAAATATAAATTAAAACCAACCCCAATAATCTATCAATAATTACAGAATATTTTATTATAATTTTCTCAAAATAATCTAGAGTTATTATAATTGATATAAAAGCAAACCATATGTACGTTACTAAACTCATCCACAATCCATAAAAAACCTGAATAGATAGCGATGTATTTGAATCAATTATAAAAGTAAACAAAGAAAGAAAAAACAATGTAGCTTTTGGATTAAATATATTTGTTAAAAAACCCATTAAAAAAGAATTTTGTAAAGAATTCGCAAAAAAACTATACATCAAGCTATTATTTTTTTGATTAATAAATTTGAATCCCAAAGAAGAGAAACCTAAGTATAATAAATAAACTGCTCCAACATACTTAATTATGGTATAAAGATATATATTAGTTGATATTAAGTAACTAATTCCAACTATACAATAAAATACATGAATAAGTATTCCGATGGATATACCTAGACTTGTTAATAAAGCACTTTTTATACCATTTTTAACTGATTGCTTAAGAATTAATGTAAAATCTGGACCTGGGCTAATCACAGCAAGAAAATGAGCAATTACTACACTTAAAAATTGCTCAATATTTAAATTATTTAAAATCATAAAATAAAAATGTGTACCGAGGGCCGGAATCGAACCGGCACGGACGTTAAATGTCCGAGGGATTTTAAGTCCCTTGTGTCTACCAATTTCACCACCTCGGCAACTGAGGCGTCGACCAGATTCGAACTGGTGCATAACGGTTTTGCAGACCGCTCCCTTACCGCTTGGGTACGACGCCAAAAAAGAGGCCTCAATAAGAGGCCTTGAGCGAAAGATCGGATTCGAACCGACGACCCTCACGTTGGCAACGTGATGCTCTACCAGCTGAGCTACTTTCGCAATTTCAAATTATCATATATTATACAATAGTAAGATATGAATTTTATAAATATTAAGCTTAATATAACAATATGTTTTTTTATTTAGCTAATGATTATGATGATGATGATGATGATGATGATCATGATCATGCAAAGGCATTGGTGGTAAATTTAAATCCTTTATTTTAAGCTTACCCTTATCAACTATTTTCAATATATCAGTTCTATCAGCTATATTTTGACCTAGCTCTATTTTTTCAAAGATCAATGAATTAATAGAATTTTCCAACATCTGATTTGCCTTATCAATTTGATTTTCATAATTTTTTATTCTATTAATTGTTTTTTGGTCATTTTTATACATTTTATATAAATCAACGTCCATTTCACCTTGCTTCATTTTATCTAACCTACCAGAAGCTCTTTTAATTGTATTTTGACACCAAGCTACATCAATATATGGAAGCTGTTCATCAACCATATTAATCATAAATTTATACAAAATTTTACCTCTATCTCCAGCCATATATGTCGGAGTTTTAGAACCACCATCAGATGATCTAGTTCTACCTTTACTACTTAAAATCATATCTATTTCAAGATTTTTATTATATAATCTATTTAAATCTATTTGCGTAGCATTAAATAATAATAAAATGAAATCTACTTTATCATTTAACTCATTAATATATTTAACCACAGAATCAACAGGATCTTTAACAATAACTTCATCAGATGTAAAAATTGAAGATAAGCCAACAATGCCAATATTTTTATTATTTATTTTCAATATTTTATAAGGATCAAATAATAAATTATTGCCAGAATCATAAATATTGCTTGAGATATATGAAAAATTTGATTTATCCTTCTGTTCTAGTAAAAAATCTAACCCAGCTGCGAAATCTTTTTGACCTGGTGAAAAAGCGTCACAACCCATTGCATTAAAGGATTCTCTTATTATTTCAGCATTAACGATTGCAGCATCCAATGTGACTCCAGGATCATAACTATCATTCTTAAAAAACAAATCACCTGCATCAACAATAATAGGCTTTTGATTGCTACTTATTAATTGTTCAATAATTGTCGCTTTTCGAGCAAGACCGCCCAAAGGTTTTTTCTTTCAACCACATGGATCAACTTCACCATGAACATTAGTTGTTCCAATGATAGTGATAATATTATCAGACTGACCTGTATTAGCAAAAATAGCTGAAAACAAAAATATAAAAATATATTTAATCATGTTTATTTTTTTCTAGAGTTTAAATTTATAAAAACTGCTAAACCTAAAAATACAAAATCTTCTATAATTCTTCTTATCATTTTTATTCTTAATTCTATATCATCTAAGTTTGATGAATTTAAATCAAAGCAACCACAATCTATATTTATACCTCTAAATAGAGCTTGAGAAATTATAAAAATAAAAAACACTAATAAGCCAATTGATATAAAAGATGCCCCCGTAAGAAAAACATTAATTAATAAACAAATTCCAATTATTAGTTCTAACCACGGAATAATCAATGCAGCAATATTATTTAATTGATAAGGACTGATATGATAATTATCTATACTATTAGAAAATGATAATGGATCAATTATTTTATCAATACTTGCATATATAAATACAAAAGCTAAAATTAGCCTTGCAATTAACATCATATTAATATATTTAAAAATATTTTTCATCTGCTAACCGGGAAATTACTGTTGATCCACTCAAGTATTCCACCTTCATAAATAAATATTCTTCTAACATTAAACTGTTCAAATAAATAGAAACCTAGATCTTCACTTAAACTGCAACCTTCTCCATTGCAATAAATTAAAAAAGCAGTATGTTTTTTTAAATAACTTCTATCTCTATTCATTGCGTCAATTTCACTACTATCTCCCATATAAAAGACTCCATCTTCAATACCTAATGTTATCTGAGAAGCACCTTTCTGGACAATATTCTCAAAGAAATTTTCTCTTATTTCTAACAAATATGATAAATCATACTCTTCTTCCATTAATTCAATAGAGTCATAGGGTAAAGAAATAGCTCCTTTTATATGCTTTTCTCTATAATCAGATAAATCTCGTGCATCTATAAAAGTCACCATATTATTATCATATAGAAATTTAGCAGTATTTAAATCAACTAATTTTGGTGAATCAGTATATTCAACATACTTATATAAATCTTTTATTTTAGTGTCAATCTCTTCGAATTTATTTTTTTTAAGTAAATCATAATCATCTAACATTAAGTACCTAAAAAAAGATAAGACAATAGTAACTGCCACAATTAATAACAACTGTTTTATATCTATATTTATCATCTATTTTCTAAAAAATAATAATTAATTATAACTAAATTTAATAAATAAAAGCTTTTTCTTTGAGAAATATTGAATAGAAAATAAATTATAGTCTTAAATTATTGTTTTATTTTGGGGATATAGCTCAGTTGGGAGAGCGCTTGAATGGCATTCAAGAGGTCAGCGGTTCAATTCCGCTTATCTCCACATTATAAATTTATAAAGGGGAATATTTATGTTAAGCATGTCAAAATTGAGAGAACAACAAAAATGGATATTATGGACACTGTTATTTTTCTTTGTTGCAAGTATGACCGTTGGAGGCTTAGTTGGTGGAGCTAATATAGTTAGTACGATTCAAAGTTTTTTTGGAAAAGTAGATACACGATACTACGTAGGTAAAGTTGGCAATGAGCCTATTCCAATTTCTTACTTTCTAAATGAGCGACAGATACAATTAAACAGAATGAGAAATCAAGGTAGATCTATAGATTCTAGAGCTCAGCAAAATGCCAGTGATTTTGCATGGAATAATATAATTGAAAGAGTAATTAAAGATAAAAAAATTGAAGAGTTTAATTTGAAAGTTCAAGATGATGAAATATATAATTTTTTATTAATGAGTCCTCCTCCTGCATTTAAGAATAACTTAAAAGAGCTTGGCTTGTTTACAGATGATGATAATAATTTTGATTTAGATGAATTTCAAACTTCTGTAAGGAATGGATTACTTCCAGATACCACTCAAAACCTGCTTATGACTTGGGAGAATTATTTACGTACATATCTTGCAGATAGAAAGTTGCAAAATATATATAATAATTCAGTATCAATCTCAAACCATGAAGTGAAAAATGAATATATATTAAATAATACAAACTGTACTTTAGATATCCTTAATATAAAATCAAATTCTATAAATGATAGTTTAATTACTATTACAGATCAAGAAATAAACAACAAATATAAACAGGATAAGGAAACTAAATATAAAATTGATCCATCAGTTACAGTTCAGTATAAATTATGGGAAAATATTAATGCTACTGATATAGACTCTCTTGATATAATAGATCTACAGGATAGTCTACTTCAATTATCTATTGATTTCGCATCAGATGCTCAGACATTATCGTTTAATGAAGCTTTAGATTTATTTGAAGAAAGTGTGACAGACACGGTAGATTTAACTGAAAGTTTTGCAAATAATTCTGGTATTCCCTTTCAAATGGGAGTTGTTCGACAAGCTGTAAGATTTGCTTTTGATAACAAAGTTGGATCAACATCTGATTCATTCCAAACAAATAATGGTTTAGCTGTATTTAATATTATCAAAAAAAATAAATCTACTTACAAGGGTGTCGATGAAGTAAGAAATAGTATAGAACGATCCATAAAAAGAGATAAAAAAACTGACTATGCGAATTCAATCTTAACTGATGTTGACTTATCTAAGGATTGGGAATCTATTTCAGATGATATAAATATAGAATATCTAAATAATATATCATCTAATCTTAATGGAAGCTTTAATACAATTGGTAAGAATAACTCGTTAATTAAAGAACTTCAAAATCTAAATGTAGGAGAAACTAGTTCTATTATTTCTTCAAGAAGCAATGTCTTTGTTGTGAAATTAAAAAACAAAGAATCGTTTTCAGAATCAAATTTCAATGAAGTGAAAGACTCTCTTAAAAAGACAATGATTATTAAAAATAAAAATCAAATATATAATCAATGGATTAATAGTGAGAAAGATAGAATAGATGTAAAAGATTTACGTTCTAAGATATTTTAAATTATACTATTCAATATCTGAGCTAGAAATCATGCTTTCAAAAGCATAAGAATCTGATTCTAATCCCCAACGACTAAGCATATTTTCAACCTGCTTTTTGTTGAAATCTTTAGGATTTACATTTAGAACTATTGTTTTTGATATCGATGATCCATCAACAAAATCAATGTCAGAAATATTTCTAAATTCATTTTTCAAATAATAATTTATATCTGAATCAGTCAAGTGAGGCACAGTAATTATTACTTTAGTTGTTCTGTTGTTTTGGCTAGAATTATTAAAAATTAAAAAAAAGACTAAAGATGATATAAATATTATGATGTAGTGCAATTAAACGCCCATTTAATATACGTTAAAGTACATATTTTTTTTGACATATACAATAATTACTTAAAGTAATTTATTAAATGATTTAACTACTAGCTGATCTAATCCCCTTATCTTCATCAACTAAATGTAAAAGATAAATTCCTATTAAGAATAAGATCACAACTGTGAAAAGCCCATATCTAAAACTACCTGTCATAGCAACAACTGTAGAGAATAATAATGGTCCTAAAAATGCAGTGGCTTTACCTGAAAAGGCATAGAATCCAAAAAACTCATTCTGTTTATGTTTTGGTGTTAAACGGCTCATCAAAGATCTACCTGCAGTTTGACTAGGACCTGAAAAAACTCCAATCAATACACCTGAAACCCAAAAAACTAACCTACCATCTATTCCTAATGAATGCAATATATAAATCTGATTAACTGATGGAGATAAAATAGCAAGTAAACAAGCTAAAACAGATCCATAGTTACTAATTTGAATTGTTTGTTTTCCACCTAATATATCATCTAAAAATCCCATTGAAAATGCGCCAACTGCAGCTGCAATATTAAGAATAATACCAAATAAAAATATTTCGTTAAAAGAGAAACTAAATACTTCTTTTGCATATATGCCACCAAATGCAAAAATAGTAATTAAAGCATCATTATAAACAAGCCTAGCCACTAAAAACTTGAGTGTTTCTCTATAATTCCTTATCTGAGAAAAAGTATCATTTAGTGCATTGAACGATGTTTTTACAATCGTAATATCAATTCTTTTAGACTTCTCTTTACTATTGACAAATAAAAAAGTAGGAATTGAAAATATAAAAAGCCATACTGCAATTAAAACATTAATAATTCTAATATGTTCTCCCGAAGATTTATCCAATAATTGACCTGTAATAGGATTAGTAGGATTATCAGGTTGAATAAATAGAATAAAACACAAGCATAAAGCCACTAGTCCTCCTACGTATCCAAATGACCACCCATAACCAGAGATTCTACCTAACTTTTCTTTAGGAGCAATACTTGGTAGATATGCATTTAAAAAGACTCCCCCCATTTCAAAGCCAATATTTGCTATACAAAAGATCAATAGTGAATAAAATATATCTCCATGTAAAGGGTAATAAAGCAAAAAAGAAAAAACAACACAAACCCAGGTCCAAAAAATTAGAAATGTTTTTCTATATCCACCTGCATCTGCCACTGCTCCCATAATTGGAGATAATATTGCAATAAAAATTGAAGATATAGATACAGCTCTTCCCCAAGCTACTGAACCGCTTTCAGCATCTAAAGCAATAAAATCAACAAAAAATGTAGAATAAATAAAAGTTAAAATAATTGTAGTAAATGGTTGATTAGCAAAATCATATAAAGACCATGAGAATATTGTTCTTTTATAATTTTTCATTTATCTCCTTTTAAAAGATCTTTAATATCTTTATAACCAGAAATAGTAAATTTTACAAACATAACAATAAACATTATTGTTGTAAAAATAAATAAAATCTGCCAAATCAACTTCCACATATTAGCTATACACCTTTTGATTTGATGTTATCAGGAAAAAACAAAGAACCAACAATCATTAAAAACATGCTAAAAAACAAAGTAAATAACCCTATAATTGAAGGATTATTTATATTTATACCTAATTCATATCTAATTGGCTCTAATCCTACTATAGCTGAAAACCCTGCTAATAAAGCTAAAACTGCTCCAGTTGAACTAGCTTTTTCCCAGTATAAACCTGCAACAATTACAGATATAGCACCGGTAAAATAAACTGCACCTGTTATTCCTAAATAATCCCAGATTGCATCTGATCCCTCATAAAGCATACCCCAGATAAAAACATACAAACCAAGTAATAATATAATAATTCTTGTTATATAAATTTTCTTATCTGATGACAACTTTTCACTTGAAATTGGCTCAATAATATCATTCGTTATAATACTACTCCAACATAGCAGATAACTATCATGTGTACTCATAAACGCTGCTAACATACCTGCAACGACAAGTCCAAGTGCACCTACAGGTAAAATCTCAGATAAATATTTAGGAAATAATACTAATGTATTATCCATTAAATTACCTTCAAAATAAACATATGCACATATACCTAAAAAACATGGCATAATAAATCTAATAAGAAATGAAAAAGAAGACCAAATATATTGTTTTTTTACTAACTCAACCTTTTTAATAGCTAATGCTCTTGTTATTGCTGTTGGCCAAATAACAGCACTAACAAAACCCAGAATCACTTGCCAAGAAATATAAAAAACGCCCTTATTTTCAACTGGATCATATATATTCTTGCTTGAGTTTGATGCTATCTTTTCTAATTCAACAAATAAATTAGACCAACCTAAATATTTTATTGAAAAATAAATAGATATAAAAAAACCAATTGAAAGAACTACATATTGTATATAATCAGTTATTATAACAGATATCATTCCACCCGAAATTGTATAAATAAGAACTAAAACTATTAAAAAGCTCATGATAAAGAGTATTGTACCATCATTAAACCCAAAAATAGTTTGAATAAATATCGCACCAACTTTTAAAAATAAACCCATATTTAAAATTCCACCTAAACATAATAATATTGCTCCAAGAATACGAACATTTCGACCAAATCTTATATTATAATATTCCGGTATACTTTTAACTTTTAAACTCCTTAATCTTACAATTACAAATCCAGTAGTTCCAATTAATAATGTAACTATAAAAGCAGCTAATCCTATATGGAATGATGCAAATAAACCGTTAACTCCTGTTTGAGCATTATACATTACTGTAATCAATCCTAGCTCTGTACCAAGCATAGTAACAACACTTAATGATAAACCAACATTTCTACCAGCAACCATAAATGAAGAGAAGTTTTCAACATATCTTCGAGAATATAAACCAACTCCAAAAATCATGGATAAATAAAAAATTACAATTATAATATCAAAGTAATGCATTAGTATAATAAATATTGTTTTTCAATTAATAATTCCCAAGAATCAATCAATTCATTTATATTTTTTTGATTTAAAACATATAATCTAAATTGGTCTGATCCATATAATTTATCTATAAAATTATTAGAAATAAATTTAAAATCATTTTTATGAGAAGAGTAAATAGAATTAATAAGATACATAGCAAACTCTAATGGCCGAGCCTTATTGATATCTGTTATATTAATTTTAATTCCATAGCATTTTACATCTTGATATTTAGGGTACATAGATTTTCCCTTAATTGACTTTGGAATAAATATAGTTTTTTCAACGTTTATGCCATCAAAACTATTTAAATCATAATTATTAAATAATAAATCAATATTTATCCATGGTGCACCAACTAACTTAAAAGGAGTGTTTGTTCCTCTTCCCTCTGATAAATTAGTCCCTTCTATCAAACATAGTCCACTATATAAAATAGCTGCTTCTAAATCAGGAATATTAGGTGAAGGTGGAATAAAATTTAAACCTGTATCGTTGAAGTAAAGTTTTCTATCCCAACCTTTCATTTTAATCACATGCAAATCGACATAATTTTCTATCCAACCTTTTTCATTAATCATATAAGCAAGCTCACCTATTGTCATTCCGTGCCTAACATTCAACTCATGCATACCTACAAAAGATGAAAATTCTTTATTTAAAATAGGACCACTAACTAAGCCACTAATAGGATTAGGGCGATCTAAAACATAAAACTTAATACCTGCTTCAGAGCATGCGCTCATCATATTTGTCATGGTACTAATATATGTATAATATCTACTTCCAATATCCTGAATATCAAAAATTATTGCATCTAAATTATCTAATAATTTTATATCAGGAATATATTTATCACCATACAAACTAACTATTGGGATATTATAGCTTTGATTATCTGATATATATTCTCCTGCTTCAAAATCATTTTTCAATCCATGCTCTGGAGTGAAGATAATTTTCACGTTTATATTTGAAAATTTTGATTTAATCAAATCATTCTGCTCATCAAAATCAATAACCTCGCTCGTATGATTCGCAACCAATCCAACATTAACCAAATCATTGAAATATAATTCATTATTAATCATCATATCACTACCTATCCATACTTTTTCATCAGTACAAATTTTCTTAACTTCAACATCGTGAATTGTTGAATTGCTCTTAATGGGATCATTATTGAAAACAATAAATAAAAATGAAAATAAAAATGAAAATATTAATATATCTCTAATAAAAGATGAACTTGAAAGTTTTTCTAAAATTAAGACAGTTGAAATATTAGAGATAATACTTCCTAAAATATAAAATGTCCATGCGATGCCAAAATATGATAGAATAAATACTGTAAGAATACCAGAAATATATCCCATTAAAATATTCTTTGTTTGAAACTTACCTATTTTAATAAGTAGAAAGAAACTTAGTAGAACTCCATAAGTAAATGATGCTATTTTTAATCCAATGATTACTAATGCATTATCAGCACTATTAAACAATAAAGCTGACAATATCAAGATTATTGTCCAAATAATAGCAACTAAGCGTGAAATTCTAACTGATTTAATATTTGGGAACCAATCTCTCAATGTAGATGAAGATAAAGAATTAATAGATGAACTTAAAGTAGACATAGCCGCTGATAATACCCCGGCTATAACAATTCCTTTAAATCCGATAGGTAAAATATCTGAAATAACATAAGTTATTTCTCTATCTTTCTCAATCATAATACAATCAGATACAATATAAATTAGAGAACCAATAAATAGAAATAATAAAAATTGTAATAATACAAAAACTCCACTTCCAATCATTGCTTTTTTGGCTGATTTTATATTATTAGTAGCTAATACACGTTGTACCATCATATAATCAGAGCCATGTGATGCAAAAGAAAGCATTGTTCCACCTATGAAGGCAGCAAAGAATGAAAATGGATTCATCAAAATATCATCAGAAAAATTAAAAACTTTTAATTTATTTGAATGGTAAAGAAAATCAATCGAATTATAAAAAGTATTATCTAAGGAGCTAATTAAATAATAAATACATATTATAGCACTAAATAAATATACCATAAATTGAAATGCATCAATATGCATTATAACTCTCAAGCCACCAGCAACTGTATATACTAACGTTATAATACCAATTATTAATATAGAATCATAAATAGTCCAACCTGTTATTGATTGTAAAATAATGGCTGTAGCAAGAAAACGAACACCATCTGCCATAACTCTAGTGATGAGAAAAGTTAAAGATCCTAATTTTTGAATATAGATATTAAAGTTCTTCTCTAAGAGTTCATATATTGAAGTTATTCCATGCTTAAAAAAAATTGGTAATAAAAAAATACTTACAAGTATACGCCCAAAAATATAGCCTATGGCCAATTGAATAAATGTCCAATCTCCTCTATATGCAATTCCTGGTATACTAATAAATGTAAGCACTGAAGTTTCAGTAGCTACAATAGAAAACATTGCTGTTATCCATGGGATTTTATTATTAGCAAGAAAAAAATCATTCAAAGTCTTATTATATGAAGATTGATATAATCCGTAAAGAACAATACCAAGCATAAACAATAAAATGATTATTATGTCTAGAGTATGAATATTAATTCTCCAGAATATTACTCATTATAGAATTATGTAAATCTCTTCTCACTTTATATATTCCCTTTTTAGATCTTGTGGGATAAATTCTATTTGTTAGAAAAATAATTATTACTTCCTTTTTAGGATCAATCCAAAAGGAAGTGCCAGTAAATCCTAAATGTCCATACGATCCATTAGAAAAATAATCTCCAGCAGAACTTTTACCGTTCTTTGATGGAGTGTCCCAACCTAATGCTCTATCAGATTTAACTGGATTATTAGATTGAGAAGTGAAAGAATTTATTATATTTTTTTTCAAGTATCTCCTACCTTTAAAAACACCTTTATCAATGTACAATTTAGATATTTTTGCTATATCACCTGCATTAGAAAATAAACCTGCATGACCAGATACTCCACCTAGTAAAAAAGCATTCTCATCATGCACTTCTCCCTGAATAAGTCTATATCTATAGTAATCATCATACTCTGTAGGTAAAATTTTTGATTTATATTTTTCATCTGGTATAAAAAATGTATTTTTCATACCTAAAGGTTTATAAAAATAATTATATGACAACCTATCTAAACTTGAAGAACTAACTTTAGAAATAATATCTGATAATAATATCATACCTAGATCGCTATAAACCATTTTTGAATCTGGCTCATAATCCAATTCTAAGCTTACAATATCATTTATAATATCTTCCTTAGATATAATATCTTTTGCTTTATAATATTCAATATAAGCAGGTAAACCTGATGTGTGCGTAAGCAGATGTCTAATAGTAATATTTTTTTTATCTCCATTATTAAATTCACTATAAAAATCAGACAATGGATAATTTAAACCCAATAATTTCTTTTGAATAAGCTTCATTACAACAGGAGTTGTTGATAATACTTTTGTTAAAGATGCAACATCAAACATACTCGCATTTTCAACTTTTTTTGAATTATTTTCATATGTATATGTACCAAAACTCTTATTAATTAAAACATTATCACCTTTTGAGACAAATAATTGAGCCCCTGGAAAGATACTATCTTTTATAGCAGTATTAATAATTGCAAAAGACTCAGGAAAATCAATGTTTAAATTAGATTCAAAATAATTTTCATTTTTTTTTAAAAAAAGACCATGACCCATCTTATATTTATCGTTTAATGTAACAGGCAACACTCCTTCAATATCTTTTCTTCCAAATAAAGCATCTGTTGCAGCATTTAATGATATTGAACCATATCCATATGTGCATAGATAAGAATCAAATACATTATATTGTGGTAAATAAGGACTTCCAAAGCTTAAGCCAATAGTTGGAATTCCAATTTCATCTATTTCTTGCAATAATTCATTGTGTGTACTGTGTATTGTAGATAAACCTTTATCCATACTAATTCTTATTAACATAGAAACCACTACTATATCTGAGCCCTGAATCTTATTTAAAATATCTTGCTTAGCTATATCAGTTAAGGGATCATTGACATACACTTCATTCACATTTCCATGAATATATCTAATATCTCTAGCAAAGTTTTTTAATCTTATCCTTAAATCATTATCTGTGGATAATAAAATATGAGATACTTTATTATATTTTTTAACATTAAGAGGTAAAATTGCATTATCATTCTTAACTAAAGTAATTGATTTCCTTGCTATATCTCTCGCAACCTTTTTATGATTATATATACCAACATTATTTTCTACATTAATCCAATCATTATCATTTTCTATAAATAAATCCATACTCTTTTTTGCATCTATTATTCTCTTGTAAGATTGATTAATTCTATTTATTGGTATTCTTCCACTATTTACTGCTTCAAGAATTGAATTAATAGCTAGTTTAGTATTAAGTGGTAATAAAATGATATCTGCACCTGCTTCAATAGCCTTAACTGCAGCTTCACCACTCCATGTTGTAGAAGTTAGTGCACCCATTTCTAATGCATCTGTAATAATCAAGCCATTGTAATTCCATTGATCTCTTAAAATATCTTCAGTAATTTTTTTTGAAAATGTGGAAGGTAAATTATCAGAATCTATTGAAGGGATAACAATATGACCAATCATAATTGATTTTACTCCAAATGAACTAGCCATTTTAAATGGATACAATTCATTATTGAACAATTCATTTTTATCAATATTAATAATTGGTAAGCTTGTATGACTATCTGTCGCAGTATTACCGTGACCAGGATAATGCTTTGCACAAGCAATTAAGCCCTGATCTTGGACACCTCTAATAAACGGTAATCCATATTTCATAATGGATTCAGGAGTATCACCATATGATCTAAAATTAATAATTGGATTTTTAATATTATTATTAATATCAAGAACTGGTGCTAAAATCATATTAACTCCAATAGCTTTAGCTTCAATAGCTGTAATCTTTCCCTGTAAATAAGCAAGAGAAGAGTCTTGAGTTGCAGCAACTGCCATATTTGATGGAAAAAGTGTTCCATCAATAAATACTCCGAGTCCTCTTTCATAATCTGAAGCAATAAACATTGGTATTTTAGATAGAGATTGATAATGTTTAATATTATTGTATGTGCCATGAACATTACCAGAAAAAGTAATTAAACCTCCAATATTATATTTAGTAATTAAATTTTCAATCTCATCTTTTCTCCAGCTTTCATTATTATGATATTTACCATCCATCCTAACCATTATCATTTGGGATATTTTATCAATTAAAGGTATGTTATGAATATCAGAATTATATTTAAATTCCTGATCATTATAAGAAGTACAAGTGTAAAACATTAATATTAATATATAATAAAATTTAATTTTCAATATAAACCCTCTTAACTCTGTTTGATAAATTTGTTAGATATACATATGGAATAGTATCAAATTTCTTAGAAATTAATTCAAGCCTAGAGCTTTCTTGATAACCACCCCAAATAGTAACTTCATCTAATATCTCTGAATCATCTAGGTCAGAAATATTAATACATATTAAATCCATAGATACTCGTCCAATAATTGGGAATTTATATTTATTATAATAAACATATGCTTTATTTCCAAAATTTGCAGGAATTCCATCTGCATATCCACACTGAACAATTGCAATTTTCTGAGGTTTATCGGCTTTATATGTACAACCATAACCAACTGTTTCATTTTTATTAATATTTTTGATTAAAATGACAGGAGCTTTTAATTCCATAACTGGCGACAAATTACGATTAATACTATTGAGTGGAGAAATACCGTATAATGATAATCCACATCGAACTAAATCAAGCTTCGACTTCGAAAAATTAAATACTCCCGCGCTATTTAAAATATGATATTTAACACAATATTGATTTGATTGTTTTATTATTTTTTCAAACAAATTAATCTGCTCGTTATTTTTCAAAGAGTTTACATCATCTGCAAAACATAGATGCGAGTAAATACCCTCTAAAATTATATACTGAGATTCACTACACTTATCTAATATTTTAATAAAATCTGATTCTTTGCATCCCATTCTATTCATGCCAGTATCAACTTTTATATGACATCTAATTTTTTTATTATATTGACTACAGGCTTTCTCAACATAAGGAATATCATCCATTGAATTAATTGTAAATATAATTCTATCATCAAATAAATGATCTTCATTCAAAATTACTTTCCCCAAATGAAGGATATTCATATCTAAATCAAGTTTTATAATATCAATTATTTCATTAATAGTTGCAACACATACGCCTTCAATAGACTCAGCATTTAAAAACTTAGAAATTCTATTAATACCATGACCATACGCATTTGCTTTTACAACCGGATATAAAAGTGATGAACCACAAATAGATTTGATGTATTTAATGTTATTTTTTAAATTTTTTAAATTTATTATAGCTGTTGGTAATATCATTAGTTTATGTATTTAACTACATCATTAATAGAAACCCTTATATTTCTACAATTTGCTGATATTATACCAGAAATATAGGAAGTTGATAAATCTGAAAAAACCCATCTAATATTATTAAGATCAAACTGCAAAGCATCATTTAACAACTTTCTATAAAATTTATTCTTTATTATACTTCCATGGCCAGCAATCATAATATCATTTTTTTCATATTTAATTTCATCAATTAAATATAAAATATATTCACCAACACTAGTTGTACCTTCTTGCAGAACAGCTAATGCTACATCATTTCCAGATTCAGCTAATTTAATTACATCTTTAGCTATAGATGCAGTTTTATTAACAATATCACCATCATCATTAAAAATACTATCTAATGAATTAATAGTTGATATATTTAAAGTATTTTTTATCACAGAAAATATTTCTCTCATATCATTGTCAGCTAATAATGAAGACTGATTTAAAAGAATATAATTAATTATTTTTTTACCAATCCAATAACCACTTCCAATATCACCCCTATCATAACCTTTACCAGCTACTTTAATTGATTGACCCATTTGGTTTCTACCCATGCAAACTACTCCAGTTCCTACAGAGACAAGCAAGCCATATCCTTTTGGGCATAATAATTGATATGCTGTTTCGATATCAGAAATAACTAAACTTTTATTACCTATACCTAATTTATCTAACTCCCTTAATAATAAATCCCTCATAGATAAATCAGATACACCAGCTAAACCAAAACCTAATGCAGATATATCTGAATAATCAATATTACATAATTTTAATAATTCATTAATTAAGTTAAGAATGGTCTTAATTGCTTTTTCCTTATAAACATATAAATTTGTACCTTCAACTACCAATTTAGCTAAGGGCTTACCATCAGAGCAGAATAAAACACCTTCAGTTGAAGTTCCACCACCATCAACTCCTATTATGTACTTATTTGTATTCAATTCTTATTAGTAAAATTGTTATCTATTACAAAATAGCTTATGAATGAAAAAACAACCATATAAAAAAATGAAATAAATAATAAACTGAAAAAAAATGATTTACTAACTATAATATTCTGAGCATTGTATATTGAAGATGCTATCGGTAAGTATTGAACAATATTATTATAATTTTCAGGGAAATAAGATAAAGGAATAAAAGATCCAAAGCCTAAACTCAAGATTAAGAATATTAATATATTAAATATATTTTTTGTCATAAAATTATCTGAAATTTTAAAAATTAAAAACGATAAATTGCATACTATAATTATAGATGGTAATATTATTACTATGAGCTTTAATAAAGATACAATTGTAATTATATCAGATGTCATACTAGATGTTACAAGTATAGCAATAAAGAATTCAACTAAACCTACTATTATAGAAAAAATATATCCAGAAAATAAATAATGATGAGGCCATATAGGAAGAGATTTAGTTGTTTCTTTTTTATATATTCTACTTAAATAAGAAAAATGAAATAAATATGTTAAAAATAAAGAGCATACAAAGCATATTCCTATTGATGACCATATAGTATAAATAGGTTTCATATCCATAAACAAAAGTGACAATGGTATTGAGAAAAATAAAAACAATATTAATGGAAATAAAAATAAAAATGAAACATATAATAACAACGACTTTTTTAAAATAATAAATTCTTTATATAATAAAATTCTAATTATGTTCATTCAGAATCCTCAAAATTAATTCTTTTAAAAATATCTTCAAGACTACATTTAGAAATATCAATATCATTAATTTCTGAATCTAAAGAAAATTTTAATATTTTAAAATACTCATCCTTATCTACCGAATAAAAACTCAATTTATTATCAGAAGCCTTAAGATCAATTATTTTAGGATTTAAAGAAATATTTTTAATTAATTGATTAGGGATTTTATTCTTATACACGATTGAAAATCTAGCTAAACCATGAGTATTTTCAACCAAATAATCAAAAGTTCCATTATACTTTATTATACCTTGATGTAAGATTGCTATTCTATGTGAATATTTTTGCGCATCTTCAAAATTATTTGATGTAAATAGAATTGTCTTATCTCCTAATTCATTTAATATAAATTCCCAAATTTTTTCTTTATATATCGGATCTACATTTGTAGTTGGCTCATCTAATAATATGATTTCAGGATTATGTATAATTGATTTACAAAACATTACTACTCGCAATAATCCATAAGACAATTCTGATGGCATTGAATTAAGATATTTATCAAAATTTAATGTTTTAGATAATGAATTAATTCTTTTTGATATTTCATCCTTATTCAAACCAAAAATTCTACCTGATATTAAAATATTTTCAAATACAGATAATGATTTATCTAAATCAGATTCCTGAGACATATATCCAATTAATGATTTAATTTGATTAGTTCTTATGTTAATATCATGACCTTTTACATATATTGAACCTTTATCATTAGATATAATACCTGATATTAATTTTAATATTACTGATTTCCCGGAACCATTGGTACCAACAAGTGAAAACCGCGTACCTTTTTCCACTCCAAATGATAAATCTGCTAATAATGTATCATCATTATTTTTCTTTGCTACTGATTTAAATGTAATAGAGGCTTCCATAAATTTTCCTAATGTGCATCATACCACGTTTGACCGCAATTATAATCAACTTTTATTGGTACCTTAAATTTCATTGCATTTTCCATAGACTCTTTAACTAATTGTATTATTTTATCTTTTTCAAAATCTGGTACTTCAAATAATAATTCATCATGTACTTGTAATATCATTTTTGTTTTTAAATTTTTAATCTTATTATCAATATCAATCATAGCAATTTTAATTAATTCAGATGCAGTACCTTGAATTGGCATATTGATTGTTGCTCTTTTTTCAGATTCTTGAATATTTCTGTTTTGCGATCTTAAATTCATTGTATTTCTTTGCCTTCCTAATTTGGTTGCAACAAAACCATTTTTTGTACCAAACTCTATAGTATCTTCAATATACTGCTTAATACCTGGGTATCTATCAAAATAATTATTAATTATACTTGAAGCTTCATTTATAGGTATTTTTAATTCTTCAGAAATCCTAAAAGGTCCAGCTCCATAGGCAATACTATAATTAATAATTTTAGCAACCCGTCTATGTGAATAATCCACATCTTCATTACTAATACCATAAATTAGAGATGCTGTCCTAGTATGTACATCGACATTATTATTAAAGGCATCTATTAATTTTTTTTCATCTGAATAGTCTGCAAGAATTCTAAGTTCAATCTGAGAATAGTCAAAAGAAATAATACAATTATTACTTTTGAAAGATCTAAATGCTTTTCTAATACTTTTTCCAACTTCAGTTTTAATTGGTATATTTTGAAAATTAGGTTTGGTACTTGATAATCTTCCTGTCGATGCAATTGCTTGATTAAAAGATGTATGAATACGATTTGTCAAAGGATTAATATGATTTGGTAATTTTTCTAAATAGGTATTAACTAATTTATTTAAATGTCTGTATTTCAGAATAATTTCTGCAATTGGATGATGATCAACTAACTTTTTCAATACATCTACAGATGTACTTCTTTTCTTAAACTTTTTTAACTCCAATTCATCAAACAATACTTCTGATAGCTGCTTAGGAGAATTGATATTAAATTCTCTTCCTGAAATCGAATAAATACTAGCTGATAACTCTTTTAAATTTACTTTAAGATCATCGCATAAATTTTCAATAATATTTTTGTCAACATACACTCCATTATATTCTATGTTTACTAAAACTTTCAATAATGGCATCTCTACTTTAAAAAATAAATTTTCTAAACCCTTTTCAACTAAAATGTTTTTTTGAATTTCATAGATTTGCAACGCTATATCTGCATCTTCACATGCATAAAAAGAAATATTATCTAAAGAAACATCTTTCATAGAAATCTGATTAGATTTATCTCCAATTAAATTTTCAATTGGAACCATTTTATAATCTAGATACTCTAGAGATAAATAATCAAGTTTGTAACTATTTTTTTCAGGAGAAATCAAGCTTTCTGCAATCATTGTATCAAAATAAATATAATTAATATCAATATTATGTCTCTTTAAAATCAAAGCATCATACTTTATATTTTGACCAACAAATTTGATTTTGCTAGATATTAAAATAACTTCAAACATCTTTAAAACCTTTTTTATATCAAGACATTTATTTTTATCAGAACATAAAATTGGAATATAAAAACCTGTATTCTCTTTATATGAAATAGATATGCCAACAATATCTGCTAGCATAGGATTTATATCTGTTGTTTCTAGATCAAGAGAAACAATTTTTTTATTTTTGATTTTTTTAATTAACACATCAATTTCTGAATAATCACTTACAATTTTATAATCTTTATTAATATCTATTCTTTTTTTATTATCAATTAATAACTCCTTATCAAAAGTAAAAATATCTAATGCATGCAATTTATCTATAATATTGCTGAAATTTATTTTTTTCACATTCATATCATTGAAATTAAATTTTATATCCATATTAACATCAATAGTAACAAGATCTTTTGATAATAATGCACTTTCTTTATTTTCAATAAGTAAATTTTTAATTCTAGGATTTTCAATTTTTTCAATAGAGTTATAGATATTTTCAACAGACTTAAAATCATTGATTAATTTTTTTGCAGTTTTAGAACCGATACCCTTTACGCCAGGAATATTATCAGATGTATCTCCTAATAATGCTAGATAATCAATAAATTCTGTAGGACTAACACCATACTTATCATAAACATCGTCATTTTTATAAATCTTAGTTGGTTTGAAATTATTTCCTGGACTATATAAAAATGTATTATCATTTACAAGTTGCATTAAATCTTTATCCCCACTATAAATGTATGAATCAATATTTTTTTTCGATAAATGTTTTGTTATTGTTCCAATAATATCATCTGCTTCATAGCCATCCATCTTATAAACAGGAATGTTTAAACTATTAAAAATATCATATAAAAAAGGCAACTGTTCTGATAAATCATTTGGCATAGGCTTTCTGTTAGCCTTATACAAATCATACCTTAAATGCCTAAAAGTCTTTGCTTTTGAATCTAATACAATTGATATAAAATCAGGTTCTTCTTGCTTAATTAATTTAATCAAAGAATTGATAAAGCCATAAATAGCTGAAGTATTTAATCCTGTTGAAGATGTTAAAGGGTTTTTAATTAAAGCATAATAAGCTCTATAAATAAGCGCCATACCATCAATTAAAAATAGCTTCTTTCTATAATCCATAAATTATAATATTATACCTTTTTTTTAAAAATAGGAATTTCTTTCATTTTATGTAAATTTTGGTTTCTATGATTATTATATATTTTCAATACATTAGATTGAGTTTCATCTATTTTCCCAGATTTATAATTCATTGCCCACTCTAATTGATTATAAGATACTCCTAACTGTTCTTCATCTGTTCTACCATCATCCCAAAGTCCATCTGTCGGTGGAGCATCAATAATTTCTTTATTTATATTTAAAGCTTGGGCTAATTCATATACTTCTGATTTCATCAAATCAGCTATAGGACTAATATCAACGCCTCCATCTCCATATTTTGTGAAAAAACCTACTCCAAAATCTTCAACTTTATTTCCAGTTCCTACGACAAGACCATTTGATCCACCTGCTATTGCGTATAAAACTGTCATTCTAATTCTAGCTCTAGTATTTGCTAATGATAAGTGATTATGATATGATGAAGGTATTTTACTCTTCATTACTTTATATACATCAGTCAAATCAATATTGAGAACTTCAACATTTTTAAAGTGTTTTTCAAGAAAACTACAGTGATTAACACCTCTAGTTGTTTCTTTTATATTTTGATGAATCGGCATAATAAGTAATTTTGTTTTAATATCTGTCATAGCACATAAAGTTGATGTTACGGCAGAATCAATACCTCCAGATACGCCTATAACTAAAGATGAAATGCTATGCTTATTTGCATAATCAGCTATCCAATTAGAAATTTGATTTTGTAGTGCAATCATCAAGGATTCAACCTAGTCATTGTTCTAGCAAAAGGAACAGTTTCTCTAATGTGTGAAAGTCCACATATCCATGCTACAACACGCTCTAAGCCCATTCCAAAACCAGCATGAGGAACTGAACCATATCTTCTTAGATCTAGGAACCATTCATAATCAGACTGATCTAGACCCTCCTCCTTAATCCTATTTAACAATGTATTGATATCAACTTCTCTTTCAGAACCCCCAACAATTTCTCCATATCCTTCAGGCGCTAGAATATCCATGCCTAAAACTACTTTATCATCATTAGGGTCTCTTTTCATATAAAAAGCTTTTATTTCTGATGGAAATCCATAAACAATTACAGGTTTATTATATTTATCTGATATATATGTTTCTTCAGGTGAACCAAAATCATCACCCCATTTAATATCAAAATTTCCATTTTGTAATAATTCAATACAATCTGAATAGCTGATTCTTGGGAATGGTGAATTAATTGATTTCAACATATCTAAGTCACGCTCTAAAATCATTAATTCATTTTCTCTATTTTTTAAAACCTGCTTAATAATATAAACGATTAATTTTTCAGCCCAATCCATATCTTCATTAATATCGCAATACGCAATCTCTGGTTCAACCATCCAAAACTCAGTTAAATGTCGCCTAGTTTTACTTTTTTCAGCTCTAAAGCAAGGACCAAAATTATAATGTCTTCCAAATGCCATAGCACTTGCCTCGCCATATAACTGTCCAGTTTGACATAGATAAGCTTTAGTATCAAAATATTCAGTTTCAAATAATGTAGACGTTCCTTCAGCAGCATTTGGTGTAAAAATAGGAGTATCAATTAAAGTAAAATCATTCATATCAAAAAAATCTCTAATAGATTTTACAATTTGATGTCGCACCTTCAATATAGCGTGCTGCCTTTTTGATCTAAGCCAAAGATGTCTATGATTCATAAGAAAATCCGTACCATGTTCTTTTGGAGTTATTGGATAATCACTTGTAATCTGATGTATTAAAAAGGAGTCAACAAACAATTCAAATCCTCCTGGGGCCCTATCATTTTCAACAACCTTTCCAATTACAGAAACTGATGATTCTTGAGTAAAGGTTTTAAATAAATTGAAATTTTCTTCACCAATATGCTTTTTTTCAATAATACATTGAATAGTACCATGCCCATCACGTAACATTAAAAAACCAATTTTTCCACTTCTTCTTGAATTATACACCCAACCATTAATCTGAACTGTTTTATTATCATATTGCTTTATATCTTTTACAAATACTGAATCCATTATACTCCTCTATTTTACCATGTTGAAGTTATTTCGTTAATTATTCTCCTAGACACTTTATCAATAGCAATTCGCATTGCTCCTTCTTTAGGTGTACCATACTCATCGCTATCTTCTGCATCAATTAATCCATCTAAATCATTATCTAATAAATCATTACCAATATCAAGACCTAAATTATATATTGACCATTCAGAAATTGTTTTATTAATTAAATCGTTATTATTAACTAAATCATACCATATCAATTCAACTTGAATGATAATTTTCCATTCATTTACAACTTCATAACCACTATCATCTATAGAGAAAATATTAGGTTTATCTGATAAAGACTTAATGTTAATATCTAATTTACTATCAGCATCTTCATAAATAACAATATCTAATACATTTTCTAGCATCATCATATTAGTAATCTTATCCTCCAAAAGAGTTGAAATATTATATTCATATGTACTATTTATAACAGGAGAAATTACTATTGTTTTAATATGAGCAGGTAATGAACCTTTAAATGAATAAAAGCTACAATTACTAAAAAATAAAATAAATATAATAAATTTATACATTGTACTCTTTAATTTTTCTATACAAAGTTCTTTCAGAAATATTCAATGCTTCAGCAGTTCTTCTTCTATTATTTTTAAATTTTTTCAAATATTTTTCTATAACTTCTTTTTCTAATTCATCCATAGTCATCTCTCCAATAGCTTCATCCTTCAAACCAGAGATATATGCTTCATCAATATTTCTATAATTTTCATTAGAATCTATATTAGATTTTTGATTATCAGGCGATGGTAAGAAAAGTGCTGAATTTGAAGGATTAACATCCTTTTTATCACTTTTATTTAACATTAATATTTGCTTTAACTCATTAATGTCTTGTCTTAGATATAGCAATTGTTTTAAAATCAATTCTCTTTCTAATTGATCTGAATCTCCATCAAGAAGTATAGGCAAATTATCATTAGCTGTTTGATCCAAGCTTAAATGCTTAACCACCATTTCACCAGTAATTCTATTTCCACTATTCATAACAAGCATACTTTCAACTACATTTTTCAATTCTCTTATATTTCCTGGCCAATTATATTTTTTCATTTCTCCAATAGCTTCTGAGGAAAAGCCCTTAAAAGATATATCATTTTTATTAGTAAACTCTAAGCCAAATCTCTCAATATATAAATGCAAATCATTTAAATGATCAACTAATGAAGGTACTTTAATGCTAATTGTTTTTAATCTGAAATATAAATCTTTTCTAAAATTATCTTTATGTACTTCTTTAAATAAAGCACGATTTGTTGCAGCAACAATTCTTACATCCACTTTCTGAGTTTTAGACTCACCAACTCTCATAAATTCACCACTTTCAATGACACGTAGTAATTTAGATTGAGTTTCTTTAGGTAATTCACCTATTTCATCTAAAAAAATTGTTCCTTTATGAGCTGATTCAAAATAACCTATTTTATTATCAGTAGCACCAGTAAAAGATCCTTTTTTATGTCCAAACAACTCACTTTCTAATATTCCTGATGGAATCGCAGCACAATTAACAATTATCAACGATTCAAATTTTCTCTTACTATTTTTATGAATTGCTTTTGCAACCATTTCTTTTCCAGACCCAGAATCGCCTGTAACTAAAACAGATATATCAGTTTTTGAAATTTGACCTATTAATGTTAAAACTTCAATAATTTGATCTGACTCACCTATCATACCAACAGATTGTCTTATTTTTTCTAAATCAATCATAATTATTCTTTCTCAATCAAATACTTGAATGCTTTAGAAGCTATATCTTGTCTATAATACATTTTATCAAATTTAATTTTTTCAACTAATTTATATGCATTTAAAATTGAAAGCTTTAAATTATCCTCAATGGATACTATATTCAAAATTCTTCCTCCTGAACTACAAACTTTATTTTCATTTATTTTAGTCCCAGCGTGAAATACAATATTATTTTTTAATTTTTCTAATCCAAAAATCTCCATTCCTTTAGGATATTTACCTGGATAACCTTTTGCAGCTAAAACAATAGTTACAGCATGCTTTGAACTTAATTCTAATTTATATTGGTTAAGACTACCATTTATCGATGATAAAATCATATCAAAAACTGAACTCTTTACCAATGGTAAAACAACCTGCGCCTCAGGATCACCAAGCCTGACATTAAACTCTATTACATAAGGCTCATTATCTACAATCATTAAACCTATATATAAAAACCCAGTAAATGGATGTCCTTCACTTTTCATTGCATCTAAAATTGGTTTTAAAATTGAATTTTCAACTTTTAATTTTAAATTATCATCAAATAATGGAGTAGGTGAATATGCTCCCATACCACCAGTATTTGGTCCTCGATCATTATCAAATATTCTTTTATGATCTTGAGCTGAATTGATAATTTTATAATTTTCGCCATCACATATAGCAAAAACTGATAATTCTTCACCCTTCAAACATTCTTCAACAGATATTTTAGCCGATGATAAACCAAATTTTTTAGAATAAACCATATCATCAATAGCTTGATTTAATGCAAGTTTATTGCTACAGATTACAACACCTTTTCCTGCAGCTAAACCATCAGCTTTTAATACTAATGGTAAGCCGATTTTTCCTTCAACTGACAAAACCTCTTCTTCAGATTGACATTCAAAAAAAGCTGGTTGAGGAATATTATATTTTTCCATAATATATCTTGCAAACAATTTACTTGTTTCAAGCTGTGAAGCATATTTAGAAGGACCGAAAATATCTATATTTTTTTCTCTGAAAAAATCAACGATCCCATTTTCTAATGGTTGTTCAGGCCCAACAATAATTAGATTTATATTATTTCTATCTACAAATATTAAAATCTCCTTATTATCTACAATATTTAAATCGATATTTTGGCAAATTGAAGATGTGCCTGCATTACCTGGAGCACAATATAATTTATTGATTTTTGTATCATTATATATCGACCATGCAATCGCATGTTCTCTTCCACCAGAACCTAGTATTAATACATTATACATTATTTTTTTAAAGGTTTATTATTATTAAGTTTTTCTAATTGATCTCTTAACAAGGTTGCTTTTTCAAATTGCAATTCTTTTGCATAATTTAACATTTTTCTTTCAATTTCTTTCACTTTGTCTTTCCATTCAAAATAATCTATATCATTTAAATTAATATCATCATCTAATTCAATAATTTCATTTAAATTTTTGTCCGCAACAACAGTTGACAATTTAATTTCTCCAATATTTTTAATTATAGTTTTTGGTGAAATATTATTTCTTTCATTATAGACTATTTGAATTTTTCTCCTTCTATCAGTTTCATTAATTAAATGTTTCATAGAATCTGTTATTTTATCACCATAAAGAATAACCTGTCCATTAATATTTCTAGCAGCTCTACCTGAAACCTGCATTAGCGAAGATTTTGATCTTAAAAATCCTTCTTTATCAGCATCTATTACTGCAACTAAAGACACCTCAGGTAAATCAAGACCCTCTCTAAGTAAATTGATCCCAACTAAAACATCAAAATGCTTCAACCTTAAACTTCTTAAAATTTTAACTCTTTCTATAGAATCTATATCACTATGCATATACTCACACTTTATTCCCATTGATTTTAAATAATCTGATAAATCTTCAGACATTTTTTTAGTTAATGTTGTTATAAGCACTCTTTCATTTCGATTGACTACTTTTTTTATATTTTCAATTAAATGATCAATTTGTCCTTTTATTCCATGAACTTCAATCTCAGGGTCTAACAAACCAGTTGGACGTATAATTTGCTGTACAATATTTTTTTTAGATAAATTAATTTCATAATCAGAAGGTGTTGCTGAAACATAAATAACTTGATTAATCTTATCTTCAAATTCATCAAATTTCATAGGTCTATTATCTAATGCTGAAGGCAATCTAAAACCATGTTCAACAAGTGTTTCTTTTCTTGATTTATCTCCATTATACATCGCTCTAATTTGTGGAATAGAAACATGAGACTCATCAATAATCATCAAAAAATCATCTGGAAAAAAATCTAATAAACAGTAGGGTCTCTCACCCTTTTTCCTGTCATCTAGATGACGAGAATAATTTTCTATACCAGAGCAATAACCAAGCTCCATCATCATTTCTATATCATATAGCGTTCTCTGCTCTAATCTTTGAGCCTCAAGTAACATCCCATTTTCTCTTAAAAATTTTAATCTTGGCCCTAATTCTTCTTTTATTTTTTCAATGCCCTTATTTAGCGTATCTCTACTAGTCACGAAATTCTTGCAAGGATAAAATGTAATTTGATTTAACTCCTTAACTATTTCACCAGTTAATAAATTAAATTCTGATATTTTTTCAATCTCATCACCGAAAAATTCAACTCGTATTGGATTATCATCATAAATCGGGAAAATATCAACAATATCTCCTCTTACCCTAAACAACCCTGGCTCTAAAACAATATCATTTCTTAAATAGTGAATATTAACTAAACCTTTAAATAATTCTTTAGGTGATATTATCTGATTCTTTATTATTGGAATAAGAAGCTGCTCATACTCTTTTGGAGAGCCAACACCATAAATACAACTAACACTAGCAATTATAATTACATCATTTCTAGACATTAAAGATGTAGATGACTTAATTCTTAATTTATCTATCTCAGCATTTATTGAAGAATCTTTTTCTATATATGTATCAGTTACTGGCAAATAAGCTTCTGGCTGGTAGTAATCATAGTATGATATAAAATACTCTACAGCATTATTTGGAAATAATGATTTAAACTCACCATATAATTGTGCAGCTAAAGTTTTATTATGGGATAAAATCAATGTTGGCTTTTGCACCTCTTGAATAACATTAGCTATTGTAAAAGTCTTACCTGAGCCAGTAATACCTAGCAATACCTGATCTCTTTTATTTTTATTAAGACCAGAAACTAAAGCTTTTATTGCTTTAGGTTGATCACCTAAAGGCTTATAGTTAGATGTTAACTTAAAATCTGACATATTGTCTTACTTTTTGTCTTTTTATTTGATTATATTTTAATGACATTTTTTCTCATAAATAAGTTTTTTTTATTTTTTTAGTTATTTAAATTATGATATGCAATTAAGTAAATCTATATGAGTTATGCAATTTTTGGTGCGGGTTGTTTTTGGTGTGTAGAAGCAATTTTTTCTCAACTTGATGGAGTTGAATCAGTTGTATCTGGATATACTGGAGGAAACACTAAAAATCCAACTTATGAAGATATCTGTACAGGTCAAACAAATCATGTTGAAGTCTGTAAGATAATATATGACTCTGATATAATTTCTTTTGAAAACCTTTTAAAAGCATTTTTTGAGAGTCACGATCCAACCACTCTGAATAAACAGGGTGCAGATGTGGGTACACAATATAGATCTGCTATTTTTTATGTGGACAACGATCAAAAAAAAATTTCTGAAAAGTATAAAGATTTGCTTAATAATTCAGATGAATTTAGAAATTCTATTGTAACAGAAATTACAAAATTAGATATTTTCTATGAAGCTGAAAATTATCATCAAAACTATTATAAAAATAATCCCAATCAACCATACTGCAAATTTGTTATTAAGCCTAAGCTTGATAAATTTTTCAAAAATTAATATCCTTACAAAAAATTAATGATTAGTATCATTATATTACATTATGAGTATGAATAAAAATATACTAAAAAAACTCCAAAATTTATTAGATCATGATAATATAGACACTAGAGAAAATCTTAAAAATTTATTTAAAGAGGAAATGTTTATTCCAAGGTATGCCATTCCTATAAAAAAAGAAAGAGATTTAGCGCTTGAACGCTTAAATAGAATAGCTAATAAAAATTTAATATCAGTGTTTGATTTCAAAGATAATCCTAAAAGAATTTTTTCAGTACACGAAATAGTAGGTCAAATGGATGGATCTACTGCAACAAAAATGACAGTACAATTCAATCTGTTTGGAGGAACTCTATTAAACTTGGGAAATAACAAATTGCATTCAAAATATTTAGAAGAAATTGATTCACTACAGTCTGTTGGATGCTTTGGCTTAACCGAGCTTGGATATGGAAATAATGCAGCCGAAATGCAAACAACAGCTACCTATAATCATGAAACCAATGAATTTATTATCAATACTCCAAATACACTAGCTAGAAAATACTGGATTACAAACGGTGCACTTCATGCTCATTTCTGCATCGTATTTGCCAGGCTTTTAATTAACAATAATGATGAAGGAATACATGCATTTCTAGTATCCATTAGAGATAAATCATTAAATATAAAAGAAGGAGTAACAATATGGGATATGGGACATAAAATTGGAATAAATGGTATAGATAATGCGAGTATAGGCTTTAATAACGTTAAAATTTCAAAACATTGTTTACTAGGAGATACATCAAATATAGATAGTAACGGTATATTTAAATCTAAAATTAACAAAAAAAGAGATAGGTTTCTTCATGTTGCAGACAGACTTTTAAGTGGTAGGCTTTGCATAGCATCAATGATGATGGGCGCCTCCAAATATACATTAGATCTTGCAATAAATTATGCAAGTAAACGACTAGCAGTTGGATCAAACGGCAAAAGCAATAATCCAATATTTAATTTCCAATTTTATAAACGATCTATGATGCCTTTATTAGCAAAAACAGTATGTTACAACTTATCTTTAAATCATATAAAAGATGTTTTTGAAGGAATTTTACCATCAACAAAAGTTGATAAAGTCATATTATGTTGTAGTGTAAAAGCATCACTAGCTTGGCATAATGAAAAAGTAGCATCTATATCTAGAGAAAGATGTGGTGGTCAAGGCTACTTGTCTGCAAATCGGATGGGTGAAGCTATTTTAGGTTCTCACTCTGGTATAACTGCGGAAGGAGATAATGCTGTTTTAATGCAAAAAGTATCTAAGGAGTTATTAGGAATAGAAAAAAAAAATACTTCAAAAATCTTATTATGTTATTTAGGCAAAAAGTTACCATCATTTTTAAAACAATTATTCTTTGGATTAACATTTAAAAATCTTTCAAACTCATCTGTTCAACTAAAACTTCTAAAATATAAAAAAGATG
>CAJWAW010000006.1 GCA_913020255.1 uncultured Fidelibacterota bacterium
TATTATCCTTTAATTCATTTAATAGCTCAGAATCTGCAAAATAATTTCCCTGTTTATGTGCAATTGGCATTCTAATTATTTCATTACTCTTATACTGAGTAGTAAATAATGAACTATTATTAGAGACTTTTAATTGAATTTCCTTACTAATAAAATTAGTTGAATTATTAGTGATTAATGCGCCAGGTAATAATCCAGATTCTACTAAAATTTGAAAGCCATTACAAATCCCAATAATTGCCTTACCTTTTTCGGAAGCTTTTTTAATAGCACTCATAATATTAGAAAAACGTGCGACCGCTCCAGCTCTAAGGTAATCTCCATAAGAAAAACCACCTGGAATGATAATACAATCATAATTACTTAAATCTGAATTTTTATGCCATACAAAATCAACTTCAACACCTAAATGTTTTTTAACTACATAATAAGCATCATTATCACAATTTGAACCTGGAAATACTATTACTGCACACTTCATATTATTTATCTTCCATAATTTCATAATGATACACTTCAGTATTAGGGTTAGCTAATAATTTATCACATGATTCTGTAATAACTTGTATAGCCTCTTCACGTGTAGTGCAATCTAAATTCATTTCTATGCACTTACCAACTGCTAGACCGTCAATCCCCTTAATACCAATAGTATCTAAAGCTTTGCTAATTGTTACACCTTCTGGATCTAAAATACCATCCTTATAGTTAATATAAATTTTTGCTTTCATAGACCCCTCTTCTTATTTTTTAATTTTTCTTTTAATTGATTGAGCTTAATACTATTATTAATAAAATGTAATCCTGTATTACTTAAAATATAATAAGCAGAAAATAAAAATAATGTAATATGTAAAAAGCCTATAAAACTAGAAACTACCATTACAATAACACTGAATATCATTAAAATTAATCTAACAGAATTTTTCTTCCCTTTAGAAAAAGAAAATAATGGAAATTTGGAAAAATGAATTTTTCCAACCATTAAAAACGATAATAAAATAATCAATGGCAAAATAATATTAAATGTTAAAAAATTAATGTCTGAAAGATTAGATGTATAGATTGTATCTATTAACTCTAGTTTTAATAAAATAATTGAGCATATAGCAATAGCAGACATAGGGCTTGGTAATCCAATATAATATTCTTTTATTTCTTCTTCATTATGTTCCACATTAAATCGTGCTAACCTAATTGCTCCCATTAATAAAGGAAATGAAGAAAGTAATGCAATATATAAGAAGAAAAATTGAAAACTATATGAAGTCAAATTAGGGTCATATAATATGTTAAAGACTAAAAATGAAGGAGCTAAACAAAAAGAGACAACATCTGCAAGTGAATCAATTTCTTTTCCAAAAGCAGATACTACACCAATTTTTCTTGCTAATTTCCCATCAAAAGAATCTAACAATGCTGCAATTAAGATTAAATGGCACGCAAATACAAAATCACCTTTTTGAATATATAAGACTGATAAAAATCCTAAAAATAAATTGGCCAAAGTGATTAAACTTGGCAAATATTTTTTAACTTTCATTAATTAAAATCCTGCATTTTTTAAATTAGTTTGAATTCTATTGCTAACGTCACCAATAGAAGGATTAAAATCCTGGCCCGTTAAAATCTTATATAATTCAATATATTTCTCTGATAATAAAACTCTAATGTCTTGATCAAGCTCAGGTGGAGTCCCTTCACCAGAAAACCCCTTACTAATTAACCATTGTCTAATATTTTCTTTATCTAACATTAATTGATCATCACCATTTTGAAATCTCGCTTCATATTCATCAGCAATCCAATATCTACTAGAGTCCGGAGTGTGTATTTCATCTATTACAATTAATTCACCATCTACTAAACCAAATTCATATTTTGTGTCGACTAAAATCAATCCTTGCTGTTTAGCCCATTTTTCTCCTTCAGCAAATAGTTGTAATGCATATTTTTCTGCTAATTCATATACATCTTTATCCACTAATTTTTGATTAATAATTTCTTTTTTTGAAATAGGCATATCATGTTTTCCATATTCTTCCTTTGTAGAAGGTGTTAAAATAGCACTATCAAATTTTTGATTTTTAACCAAATTATTACCAAAATCTAAATCATATACATGATGTTTAGAATTTTCATAATCTCTCCACAAACTTCCTGTAATATACTTTCTCACAATTACTTCAACAGGCAAAGGTTTTGCTTCCTTAACTAGCAATACCTGTGGATCAACAGATTTAATATAGTGGTTAGGCACAATATCTTGAGTTTTATGAAACCAAAAAGATGCAATATCAGATAAAATTTGTCCTTTAAAGGGAATTGTTCCTAACACATGATCAAATGCTGATACTCGATCACTTGTAACCATTAGAATTTGATTATCAAGATAATAATTATCTCGCACTTTCCCACGATAATGTCTACCTAAACTATCTAAATCAGAAATTGAATCATTTAATGTGTGTTGTAATTGACTAGTTATAATATCTTTCATTGTAGCTCCAACCTTTTAAATACTTTGTTAATATTAATTAATACTTTATTTAAATCAAATAAAGAATCAATTTCATTTTCAGTTAATAAATTTAATATATCTTTATCAGATTTAAGCAAAGTTTTAAAATCTTTATTTTGCTCCCACACCTGCATAGCATTTTTTTGCACTAATTTATAGGCATCTTCTCTTGATATTCCTTTTTGTACTAAACTAAGTAATACTTCCTGACTAAATATTAATCCATTCGTTAAATTTAAATTTTTCAACATATTTTCCGGATATATAATTAGGTTTTCAAATAATTTATTAACCTTAATTAGCATATAATCCATCAAATTAGTAGAATCAGGAATAATTATTCGTTCAACTGAAGAATGAGAAATGTCACGCTCGTGCCATAATGCAACATTTTCCATAGCAGCCATTGCATTTGAGCGTAACAATCGAGCAAAGCCAGTTAATCGTTCTGTAATGATCGGATTACGCTTATGAGGCATAGCAGATGAGCCCTTTTGTCCTTTAGCAAAAAATTCCTCTGCCTCTAATACTTCTGTTCTTTGTAAATGTCTAATTTCTACTGATATCTTTTCTATTGTACAACCAATTAATGCAATAGAAGATAAAAAATTAGCATGATGGTCTCTCTGTACTACTTGATTAGATACTGATGCAGCTTTTAAACCTAATCTCTCACATGCCCTTTCTTCTACAGTAGGATCTAAATGTTGATATGTTCCAACTGCTCCTGAAATCTTGCCATACTGAATATCTTCTAAAGCATGACTAAATCTATCTATATGCCTTTTAACTTCTTCGCTCCATAGGGCTAATTTTAAACCAAAAGTAATAGGCTCAGCATGTACTCCATGTGAACGCCCAATCTGAAATGTATCCTTATGTTGCACTGCTAAATTTCGAAGAGTTTGATGAAATGTTTTTAATTTTTCTAAAATAATCTCACCAGATTCTTTGCATAAAAGAGCTAATGAAGTATCTAATAAATCAGATGAGGTCATTCCTAAATGTATAAATCTAGCTGATGGTCCAATATTCTCTGATAAATTAGTTAAAAATGCAATTACATCATGATGAGTTTCTTCCTCTATTTCATTTACTCTGTCAACTGAAAATTTTGCTTTTTCTTTAATGGTTTTTAAATCATCGGATGGTACAATTTTATCTTCACATAGCACTTCTGTAACTGCTATTTCAACTTTTAACCAAGTTGAATATTTATTTTCATCAGACCATATCCTACCCATTTCTTTTGTGGTATATCTTTCTATCATAACTATCCTTTCAATATATCATTACTGATAATTTTTTAATTCTAAATCAATGTTTAAAATTTCTCCTTGGCGCCATACTTCTAAGTTAATCTGATCTCCAGCTTTTCTGAAATTTTGGCGATTAACAGTATTAATATCTTCATTTGAATTAATTAAAATACCGTCTACTTTTAAAATAATATCACCAATTTTTAAACCTGCAATCATTCCTGTTGATTTTTTTTCAATATCTACTATAACTGCTCCATTATTAAATGGCACATTTAAATACTTTTGTACTGTTATATTCATTGGTTTAACAGTTAAGCCAGTAGAATAAGTTCTTTGTACTTCTCCATATAAAATTAAATCGTGTACAATATCTTTGACGCGATTGATTGGAATAGAAAAACCAATACCAATTGAGCCTTGGTTAGAATTGGAGCCTGTCATAATAAAAGTATTAATACCAATAATTTCTCCATTTAAGTTAATTAAAGGACCTCCGCTATTGCCTTCATTAATAGATGCATCAGTTTGAATCATGTTTCGATATGCATACTCTTTGTTTCGTACACCAAAATCTATATTTAAACCACTGATAATGCCGATAGTAGCTGTAGGTTCATAAGATAAGTCAAATAGACCTAATGGATTGCCTAATGCGACTACCCATTGCCCTACTACTAAAGCTTCAGAATCACCAAAATCAGATACTGGTAAATTAACTCCATCTACTTTTAATAAAGCAATATCGGTTAATATATCATATCCTACTATATCCGCTTTAAATTTACGTCCTCCAGATAAAGTTACAAAAATATCAGAAGCATCTTGAATAACATGAGTGTTAGTAATAACATAACCACTATTACTATAAATTAAGCCTGAACCTAAACTTTTAATAATAGAGTCTTTATTAGTATATGGAGAAAAAATACCATCTTTAATTTCCCATGATAAAGATTGATTATTATTTTGATTAATAACTGAAATGCCCACAACACTTGGCGCAATAGAGTCAATAGAACGAATAATTCTAGGTTCATCAGAAGTATAGCTATAGGAATAATTATTTGATATATTCTCACCACTATTAAATAAAGCAAGTAGTAATAAAGTAATAAAAACTAATATTGGAAGAATGCGATTAATCATACAGAACCTGAGATAAAAATAATCCTTTTGCGGGAGCGCAAATAGGATGATTAATGTTAGATTTATTATTAATTAAATTCATAAAATCCTCAAATAAAAAATTTGATTTGGACACCTCAATAGATGTCCCTACAATGAATCGCACCATATGATGTAAAAAGCGATTAGCTTTTATGTTATAAATTAAACCATTTTGAGATTGTTCCCAAAATGATTCATAAATAATACATACTTTATTTTGAATCTCAGGATTGTTTTTGCTCAATAAAGAAAAATTATGCTCTCCCAATATTGATTCGGCCGATTTATTTAATAAATTTAAATCAAGATTATGATTTACAAACCAAGAAATTTCTTTTGTAAATGGAGAGTAATTTGTATTGATATAATATTTATATGATCTAAAGGTAGCAGAAAATCTTGCATGAAATTTTTCATCAACTTTTTCATATGATTTAACATAGATATCATTATTAATAATACCATTCACGGAATTAAAAAATTTATTTAAGTCTAAATCAGATGGAAGATGCACTGAAGCAATTTGGCTATAAGCATGTACACCTGCATCAGTTCTACCGGAAGCAATAATATTAGAATCATGATGAGGTAATAAAATATTAAATGCTTTGCTTAATTCTCCTTGAATAGTATTTGCATTTTTTTGTATTTGCCAACCATGATAATGTGTGCCTTTATATTCAATGATAAATTTAATATTCATACTATTTAGTTAATTTCCCTCCACATGATGGGCAAAATGAAAAATTTTTATCATTTTTAAAACCACACTCTACACAAAACTTAAATATATTAGTATTAATTGATGAAGTGTCTGGTTCTATAAATTCTTCACTTGAACTCTCACTTGTAAATGTTAGCTCTATTTCATCATTAATCATTTGATGTAATAAAGGTTTATCAATAAAAAACTGTTTTAATTGTAATCCTGAAATATTGGAAGCTAATTGATTAATGGAAGAATAGGCTGTATTTTGTATTTCTAAAGCTTTTTTAGTGTTATTTGTTTTTTGATAAAATTGCATTAAAAACCAATATACAAATAATGTATTTGTATCATCATTGTTATGATTAGCAACAGAACTAAATTCTTTTTCAATCAATTCTTCTAATTCATTGCTTTGATTATGAAAAAACTGACAAATTAACTGAATTAAATTAAATCGACTTTTATTAACGAGATCTGATTCAAAAAAATCTTGATGATATGAAATTAAATTTAAAGCTTTTTTATAATCTTGATGTTTAAAATAAATAGTTAATAAATAATAACAATTCTCAATAAAAAAATAAGTAGTTGTATCATCTGAAGATTCTTCAAAATATTTTTGTGATTCAAAAAAACTTTTAGAATTAAATTTTGTGATACCTTGAATAAAAGAAAAATAGCTGTTTGATTGCAATAAATCTGATAAATTTGAGCCCATTTTATCAACCATTCTATTTAATCCAAGTTTACTTAAAATATGTAAAATAGATAATTCAATAAGGTCATGCTCTGTTTTTTCTGACGAATAATCCAAACACATTTTATAATGATAAACTGAATAAGATAGATTGTTTTGATTATGAAATTTGTTTGCTTTGCTATAATGATTTACATTAGAATTAGCTTGAATATTTTCAAAATTTAAATCATATTTTTCAGCCTGAATGTTTTGTTTTATTAAGTACTGATGGACTTGATTTTGTGATTCTTCATACCAATCTAATAAATTTAAATATAACTTATAAACTGTTAGTTTATTGGATATAGCTTTAAATGAAAAATTGGCAATTGGTCTAATAAAAAAATGATTTTTTTTACCTCTTAAAATTAATTCATGATTTTCATGAGCATGCTCATATAAATCCTTACTAACTGCAATCCCACCATATTCACAAATCGGCTCAATGCTAGAAGCTAGCTCATATCCTAACCCATAAACTTCATCATTTTTTAAAGTAATTTCCCCATAATGTAGTCCAATTCTTAAAATAATATGTCGAGATTGAGTATTTCTGTTATTTCTGTTTTTGAGTTCTTGTTGGATTTCAACTGCACTTTGAATAATGTCTTCAGAGTCATCAAATATTGCTACAATTGCATCACCAATACGCTTTACAATCGAACCTTTATACTTGGCAATAATAGGCTCTATAATTTTATCGTGTTCTTTGAGTAATTCTAATGCTAAATTTTGATCATCTCCGGTTAGCTTACTATAACCAACCATATCTGTAAACATAACATTTGTATCCATTGATTCCTCTTATGCTCTTAATCTGATAATAATGAACTACCACATCCAGGACAAAACTTAAATGAATTCTCATTATTAAACCCACAGCTTGGGCAAAATTTAAAAATAGTAGGTTCATTGGTATTGCCTGGTTCTGTCACCTCTTCATTAGTAGTTTGTAAATCATTTACTAATGGGACCTCTTCTATTTTCATAAATATTTCTTTATGTAAAGGAGGTAGTTCTAAATAATCTTGTTTGATTTTTTCATCTCTAATTCTATCAGCTTTGCGGTATAATTCATCTTGAGCTAACTTTTGACACTCCTGTGAATGCTTATAATCTTTAATTAAATAATAGGCTTGAGATAACCACCATAACTCTCTCCCCTTGTGTTTTTCTTGATGCAAAGTCTTTATTTCATTTAATATGGGATCTAATTCTTCATTATTACCCTCACCTTTTTTTGCATTAATTAGAGCCTGTACACATCGTGATGGCAAAGTATAATATTCATCAAAACTTTGCGTTTTATCTGAATGTCTACGTCTGTTTGTAAGCATCACTGCTTGATCAATATATTTAGATGCATTATCTAAGTCATCATTTTGTAAATAAGCCTGAGCTAAAAATAAAGTGGTAGTATCCATCGCAATTTGATGTTTACTATCTTGATGTGTTTGATTAGCCTGCATCAAATATTTAATAGCTTTTTCAGGATCTGAATTATTTAATTCAATTAAACCTAAATGGCGGTAAATCATTCCAAGGGCTGCAGAATCTTTTAATTTTTTGCATAATTCTAATGCTTCTAAATATTGCTCATGCGCTTTCTCTGTCCTCCCAATATAATATAATAAATTTGCATAACTTGTAATAGAACGCCCTAATTGTACTTGGCTACTATCTTTAGCCATTTCAATACTTTCCTCTCTCAGAGATATGGCCTTTGCATAATCCCCTATTCTTTTATGTACATCTGATAAATTTGCTACACTATTAGAAATTTCAAGTGCTGGCCTATCTAGTTGCCGCTTAATACTGATGGAACGTTTTAAATAATCGCTCGCTTCTTCAAATTTTGACATTTGAGTATAGCATTGGCCAAGGGTATTTAATATATTTGCTTCTCTTGATAAAATTTCATTATTAGTAGTAATTCTTAATCCTTCTTTTAAATAATTAATAGCTTTAGAATATTTTCCCATTTGTTTATAAATAATTCCAAATGATTCATAAATATTAGCTAAACCAATATCATCTTTATTTTGTTTGCCAATATTTTCTGCTTCTTCTAAAATGGTAATAGCATGATCAATCTTTTTTAATCGAAATTGAATAATAGCATAAAAATTTCTAGCTGTTATATAGCTGGGCTGTATGTCAAAAGCTTGTTTAAATAATGCGGCTGCAATATCCAAATCAGATGCAGATGATGCATTAATATAAGAGTATTTCGCTTTCATAAGTAATTCATAAGCATGAGGATCAATAGCCTGTTCTTTGGCTGCCTGCTTTTTTAAATCATCCGGTATCTCAATCCCTAATGCATCTAAAATCTTAACAATTATTTCATTTTTAACCTGTGATAAATTATCAGAATTTTCCTCCCAATGCTCTGACCATAATTCATTAGAATTAATAACATTGGTCATGTTAATAGATAGCCTAAATTGATTAGCCATTTTCATCAAACTGCCCTGAATGACATAATCTACATTTAACTCCTTGCCAATTTTATTAGGATCTTCTAAGTCTTTAATTTTTAAAATACTAGCACTAGAAGGTGCAGCAAGATTATTAATCTTATTTAATTCAATATTAATTGAATCAGTAATCCCATAACAAAAAAATTCATCATCTGGTGATCCTAAATTATTAATATAATGCATTGCAACTTTAACATTTTGATTAGTTGATTTTTGATAATCAAAAAATTCTACACCTCTAGATTTCATTTGATTAATTAAGCTATCTAAGGATTCAGATTCAAAATCCACCTTAGTATTATATACTTTAAATATACGTTCTGGATCTTTAATATTTTTTAATACTACCCGTCCAATATCTTTTACATAAATATTTTTTTCGCTTCTAATAGAATTATAAACTGCTTGAGTTGTAAATATTTCATTACCAGAGGCAACAGATTTTATGCGAGCTGCCAAATTAATTCCATCACCAAACAAATCGCCATCTTCTTCATATACTTCAGCCATATGCATTCCAATTCCAACGTTAATTTGAAAATCTTTAGGACTACCTGCATTAAACTTTTTAAGTTTTTCTTGTATTTGCAAAGCAGCAGCGGTTGCATCTGTAGCAGAGGGAAATTCTATAAAAATAGCTTCATTAATATGTTTAATAATATTTCCATAATTAGCTTGAATGATCTCAGTAAGCATTTTATCATGTTCACTTAATATTTCTAAAGCTAATTTTTTGTCTTGCTTAACTAATTGTGGATAATTAGCTAAGCCAGTAAACATAATTGCTACAATTTTTTTTCTTTGTGCCATCATCTATTTATTCATAAAAAGAAACTTTAATTAATTGTGTTTCCCCTGTATCTGATTTAATCTCTAATTCAGATGAAGTCTTTTCAAAAGATAATTTTTGTCCACTAGAACCTGCTAAAATAGCTTTAATAGGAAAATTAAGATCTGTACCGCTAGTAGCTTTTACTTGAATCTTCAATAACAAATCATCAGTACCCTCATCAATTTTTTGTATTTTATTTGCTGACATAGAAAATCCTAATATCATACCTTTTTTATTATGATGTAAATCAGAAAATACTTCTTCTGCACGCCCCCCATTTGCATCCAATAATTGTAAATTATCTGGTAATTCAAATTGAAAGCCTGCAATATCATCAATATTATGACAATGTATGCCAATCCAAAATGGGCCAGTTGACCAGCCGGTACTATAAGAATAACCAAATTGAATTTGATTATCTAGAATAGTAGCATCAAAGCTATTTGATGTGATCTGTAGAGAATTATCATCTAAATTAGACTCCGTAGCCAATAAAAAAGCACAAAAACTAAAAATAATTATTTTTTTAAACATTATTATCCCCTTTTTAAGATAAATTATTATAAGCAGATTTTAATATATTACTATATACTAAATTTACGTTTATTATGAAACTTTATAAAATTATTATATTATTGGTTATTATACCATCTATTTACATAGCACAATTTTCAGAGGTGCTAATAGATATAGATTATTCAAATATAAGCGAAAAAGAAATGTTTATTTTTGAAAATTTTGAAAGTGAAATTCAGGCTTATTTTATGAATAATTACTTCTTTGATGACCCTGATGAATTAGAAATTACATTAGATATACATATAGTAATTGAAAATGTAAATAATAAAGGTGGAGAAACTATTATTAGTGCGCAGATTTTATTTTCTAACCAAAAAGATCAACACCATTACTCAAAAAGTTTTGATTTTTTATATAATAGAGGAGAGGCTCTATATAAAACTGAAATGTTTCATCCATTAACTTCATTATTAAATTGTTATGCCTATCTACAAATTGCTTATGAACTAGATACCTATGAATATTTGGGGGGAAATAAATATTTTTTAAAGGCGCAAAATATTGCATCTGATGCAAAAAATAGCATGTATTCTAGAAATTGGCAATCAAGACTAAAAAAAATTAGAAAACAAACTGAGCAAAATATATATAGAGAATTAAGATATAATTTTTGGGTTACGATAGATGCCTTAGATGAGTCTTCTCCAAACTTTAAAGAAGCAAATAAATTTTATACTAATTTTTATGAATCAATCATCGCATATGATGAATATTATGGGCATGGGAAGCCACTCTCACAATTTTTAAATGCTTATAATATGGATATTATGAAAATATCCAAAAAATTAGAATATCAACAAATAATAGATTACTTGTCAATATACGATGAGTCAAATAGAGCTATATATCAAAAATATTATCAAGATTAAATTAAGTTTAGTATTAATAAGTGCTATCAGCATCATGTATTCGCAAGATTACACAAATGATAGGATCGATACAAAACAAAAAAAATTAGATAATATTGATTCGGAAATTAATTCTTTAGAAAAAAAATTAAACTTAGAGATCCAAAGTGTTGAAAGTTCGGAAGAAAAAATTATAGAAATTCAAAAAAAATTAAATGAAGAACGAATTAAAATTTCAAACAATCGATATGACAAAGAAAAACAACAAAAATTAATCGATGAAGCAAATATTATATTAGATAGCTTAAATACTGATTTATTAATAATTCAAGATAATCAAAAATCAGTTTCAAAAATACTGGATGATATTAACCAAAATAAAAAAGTAATTAATTATAAAATAGTAGTACTAGATGATAGTATAAATGTAATAAATAAAGCGATCGATAATAGGCTAGGCCAATTAAAAGAAGTAAAACAAAAAACAAAAAAGTTAGTGAAAGAAACTGTCTTCCAAAACAGCCCCACTGATATAGAATTTATGTTAGAATCAAATACTTGGGATGTTTTTGTAGTTAATTCTACTTTGTATAAGTTGTTAATTGATGCTCAAGCACAAAAATTTCAAACATTAATTATAGAATATGAAAAAATAAATTTAAACTATAAAGAAGATAGTATCAAAAAAGTAAACTTACAATTAGAGCAAGATACGTGGAATAAAAAACAAGCTGATTATAAACAACAATTAAATAATTTTACTGACTATAAAAATAAGTTAGATAAAATGATGAATGATAAAAAAAAGATGATAGAAACACTCGTATTAGAATATGAAAAATTTGGAGCTAAGTTAAATCAAGCAAAATCAAAAGTGATAGCTCTTGAATTAGAATTAAATACCCTTAATCAAAAAAATGAAACAGCTTTAAAACAACAGGAAAAAATTAAATCTCAACTGATTATAAAAAAAGAATCTCGCAAATTAATTCGTAATGAAATTTTAAAATTAATTGAAAATACTAAAAAATTTAAAGGTGTTAACATTAAAAAATTAAAAGGGCAATTACCTTGGCCAATAAATGGAAAAATAATTACAAAATTTGGAAAACGTACAAATCCTGATTCTAAAGTAACAATTAATTATGATTTAATTGAAATACAGCCAAATATGACTGATGAAGAAATTATCATATCATTAGCAAAACAGATTAATCCAAACAATCCAAATAAATCCATAGTAAAGAAATTTCAAAGTAAAACAATGAATTTAAAAAATGGTGAGCGTGGTTTTGGTGTTTTTGGCCCACAAACAACAAAGATGTGGAAAAAATATAATAAAATGATAATTACTAATGAATTTGAATCAATATATGCAATACATGATGGAATTATTGAAAATATAAACTTTATTAATCCAATTGTAGGCGTGGTAATTATCATAAGGCATGATGATGATTATTTTTCAGTATATAATGGCAATATAGAAGTATCAGTAATGAAAGGCAGTGTTGTAAAGCCTGGCCAAAAAATTGGTTCTATTAATAAACAAAATATTTTATCATTTCAATTATGGAATAATAATACGCCTATTAATCCAGAAAAATGGTTAATTAAAAAATGATATATGATAATATAATTACTAATGAAGCTATATGGGTCGAACTAAAAACAATGGTTCAACATCAAAAATTGCCACATGCATTATTATTTCATGGTCCCGATGGGTCAGGTAAAGAGGCACATGCTATTGAATTAGCTGCATTATTAAACCATTGCGATGAACCAAATCAATTGGTAAAAATTAAAAAATTTCAACATCCAAATATTAATTTGATTATTCCAATGCCAAGAGAAAAAACGATTACCAAAAAGTCTACTGCATTAGATTGCTTATCTGAAAAATCATTAGAGCATTTAATTGAAATGAAAATAAAAAAAATGAGTGAACCGTATGCAACAATCAAATTTGAGAAAGCATCTAGCATACTGATCAATTCAATACGGGATCTTCAAAAAAATTCCCATTTTAGTGTAGATAATGGGGCTGTTGTAAATATAATATTTGAAGCAGAAAAATTATGTTCACCTAAAACTGAACCAGGGAATGCTTTATTAAAAATATTAGAAGAACCACCTAAAAATACATTTTTTATATTGATAGCATCTAATAAAGATAAATTATTAGATACTATTTTATCCCGATGTTGTGATTTTTATTTTTCAAAGATTGAAAATAAAAAAATTAAAGAATATTTTGCAAAACAAGACGAAATACAAAGTTTGGATTTATTAATTAATATTACAAACGGGTCAATGAAGCAAATTCATAGTTTAATTGATTCAGATATTAGTATTTTAGAATTGATAGAAGATGCTAAAAATGTAATTGGGACTCTAATGAAAAATAATGATTGGCAAATGCATTATAAAAAGGCAGAACAGCTATTTAAAACAGATAAGCAAACTTTTAAAATATTTATAAAAATTCTTATATTTGTATTGAATGATTTAGAAAAAATAAAAAATAATAATTTTGATTGCTTAATTTTAGATGATGTTAAAAAAACAAAAATATTAAACTATAATAAGTGTATAGAAATAGTTGAAAACACATATCAAAAATTGTATAAAAATTTAAATCCATCTATTGGCTTAGCCTCAATGTTTATAAAAATCAAAAACATATTAATTAAAATATAAAAATGAAAAAATTCTATATCACAACACCTATTTATTATGTTAATGATGAACCACATATTGGTCATGCATATACTACAATACTTGCCGATGTAATCAATAGATACTATAAGGGTATTGGCTATCATACATTCTTTTTAACTGGAACAGATGAGCATGGATTAAAAGTTCAACAAGCTGCTCAAAAAAATAAAATATCTCCACAAATACATGTAAATAAACATGTGGAAGCATTTCAAAAAATTTGGAAAAAATTAAATATTGAATATGATTATTTTATTAGGACAACAGATGCAAATCATATTAAAAAAGTACAATATGCATTACAATATTTATATGATAAAGGAGAAATATATTTAGATGAATATGAAGGTTTATACTCTGTCTCTGAAGAAAGATTTATTACACAAAAAGAAGCAGATGAGGGAGATTTTAGAGAAATAAAAAAAATAAAAGAACAAAACTATTTCTTTAAAATGTCAAAATATCAAGATAAACTGATTGAGCATATTAATAAAAATCCAGAATTTATAAAGCCAGAATCGCGTAAAAATGAAATTCTGGGATTTTTAAAAAAACCATTAAATGACTTATGTATTTCAAGACCAAAATCAAGATTAGAGTGGGGAATTGAAATACCCTTTGATAGCAATTATGTGACCTATGTTTGGTTTGATGCATTATTAAATTATGTGACTTCTATAGGTTGGAATGAAAATAATGATTTTAATACTTGGTGGCCAGCAGACTATCATTTAATTGGAAAAGATATTTTAACTACTCATGCAGTATATTGGCCTACAATGCTAATGGCATTAAATATAGAGCTCCCAAAGACATTACTTGCTCATGGATGGTGGTTGACTGATGATAGCAAAATGTCTAAATCAATTGGAAATGTAATAAAACCATTAGATATCGCTGATGAATTTGGTGTGGATAGTTTAAGATATTATTTAATGCGTAATATGGTATTAGGGCAAGATGCTTCATTCTCAAGAGAAACATTTATTAAAAGATATAATTCAGATTTAGCAAATGATTATGGAAATGTAATTAATAGAATTACAATTTTAATTCAGAAAAATTTTGATGGTTTATGTCCTGACCCTGGTGAATATCAAATAACTGAATTGGATATTATTGCATTTTTTAAATCACAAGTATTAATAATAAATCAATATATGCAAGATCTCAAAATTCATGATGCTTTAGAGGTTACTTTTTCACTAATACGTGAAATAAATAAATACCTTGAAATAAAACAACCTTGGAAATTGGTTAAAGAAAATAAAAATCAAAAAAGTGAAGCTGCAACATGTTTATATGTAGCAGCAGAACTATTAAGAATTTGCTCAGAATTACTTATTCCATTTATACCTAATAAAGCACAAATTACATTAGAACATTTATCTCAAAAAGTAAGTAATAATCTAGATTTTGGAATGATAAAACCAAATGATGAAATTAAGAGCCCAGGAGTTTTATTCCCAAGGATAGAAAATGATTGATACTCACTGTCATCTATATGATGAAAAATTATATTCTAATCTTGAGCAAATTATTATAAATGCAAATGATGCAAATATTGAAAAGATGATTTGTATTGGAGATAATTTAGCAACCTCTGAAAAAAGTATTAAAATATCTGAAACATATCACAATATATATGCTACTATTGGAATCCACCCACATGAAGCAAAAAATGCCCCTATATCATATTTATCTATTTTAGAAAAAAAGGCAATACATAATAAAGTCGTAGCAATTGGAGAGATAGGATTAGATTACTACTATAATTTTTCAGATTCTGATATTCAAAAAAAAGTATTTTTTGATCAATTAAAACTAGCTAAAAAATTGAATCTCCCTAGCGTAATACACTGCCGAGATGCATATGAAGATTTATATACTACGATTTTAAAGAGCGAACATAATAAGGGTGTTATACATTGCTTTTCTGGAAGTGTTGAATTTGCAAAAAAAATTATTGATTTAGGTTTTTATATTTCATTTACTGGTATGATTACCTTTGTTAAAGAATTAGAAATTGTAATAAAAGAAATTGACCTAAAACATATTATGGTTGAAACAGATTCCCCGTATTTAGCTCCAATTCCTTATAGAGGGAAAATTAATCAACCAGCATATGTAAATAAAGTAGCAGAAAAAATAGCGGAAATAAAAAATATATCGCTTGAAGAAGTTGAAAAAACAACTACTAATAACGCAAATCTATTATTTAATAAAATAGTACAGTGAAAATTCCTGCTAGAAAAAAATGGGGTCAAAACTTTCTAATTGATCCTAATATTATTCATAAAATTGTTTCCGTTTTAAATCTCAATGCAAATAATCATATTTTAGAAATCGGTCCTGGAAAAGGAGCGCTGACAAAACCACTATCAAAAATAGGTCATCAAATCACAGCAATTGAAATTGACCCTATGTTATGTACATACTTGAAAGATTTAAAATTAAAAAATGTAAATATTATTAATAAAAGTATTTTGGATTTTGATTGCAGTACAATTGAAGATGATTATGTCATAATTGGTAATTTACCATATAATATTTCAACACCTATTTTATTTAAGTTTATGGCTGAGAAAAGATGGAATCAATTAGTTGTGATGTTACAAAAAGAAGTAGCAGAGCGTATTGTATCAAAAGAAAACAACAAAAAATATGGACGCACAAGTATTATGATGCAGTCATTTTTTAATATCGAATTAAGCTTTCATATCCCAAATACAGTCTTTCGACCTATGCCAGAAATTAAATCATCGTTATTATCTATTACCCCAAAAAACAATCATCAATTAGATTATAATAATTTAAAAAATGTTGTTCAAAATGCTTTTAAACATCGAAGGAAAAAACTCACTCACAACCTAAAAAATATAATTGAACCAAATAAATTAAAAGAAGTTGAAAATCAAAGAGCTGAACAGTTAACTATTACTCAATATCAAGAGCTTTCTCATTTTATAATTAAAAAATAGTCTTAAATTTAAATATGTTTGAGGCATCAATATATATTAACAGACGCAAACAATTATGTGACAACTTAGAAGGTGGATATGTTTTGCTTCTTGGCCATCATAATACTCCTATGAATTTTTCACATAATGCTTATCCATTTATACAGGATACAAATTTTTTATACTATGTTGGTGTAAATATGCCAAGCTGTGCATGTCTAATTGATGTAGAAAAAAATAAAACTATATTTTACATGAATGAAAAAACAGTCCATGATATTATCTGGATTGGAAAAACAAAATCTGTCAAAAAGTGGGGTGAAAATTGTGGTGCTGATGAAATAAAATCTTTATCTGAACTAAGCATAGATTTAAAAAATAAGCCAAATGTAATGTATCCTCCAATATTTAGAGCAGACAATAAAATACAATTAAAAGAGCTTCTGAACATTCCCTTACATGAAATAGAAAAAAAATCATCTGTATCTTTAATTAATAATATTATTAAACAAAGATCTATTAAAAGTGAGGAAGAAATTAATGAAATAAAAACTGCTTTAAAAATAACAAATCTAATTCATTTAAAAGCAATGGGTACCTCTAAGCCTGGTAAATATGAATATGAAATTGTAGCTGAAATGGAATCAATTATTCAAAGTAATAATGTTAAATTAGCTTATCCTATTATTTTTACAAAAAATGGACAAATACTACATAACTCTGTATATTATAACAAAATTCTAGATGGAGATTTATTGCTAAATGATTCAGGAGCAAACTCTCTGTTGCATTATGCTAGTGATATTACTAGAACATTCCCTGCAAATGGTAAATTTTCAAATCAACAAAAAGAAATTTATTTGATTGTCAAAGAAATGCAAGAAACAGTTATGAAACAATTAAAACCAGGAGTGAGTTTTAAAGAAATGCATAAATTGTCTGCTTATATTGGAATTAAAAGACTAAAAGAAATAGGGTTATTAAAAGGCTCTAGTGAAGAAGCATTATCAAAAGGTGTATACGGCTTGTTTTATCCACATGGTTTAGGCCATATGTTAGGTTTAGATGTGCATGATATGGAATCTTTAGGTGAAGATATGGTAGGATATAGTGAAAAGATTAAAAGAGAAGCAGAGTTTGGAATTTCATTTTTAAGATTAGGGAAAAAATTAGAATCAGGTTTTTGTATTACAGTAGAACCAGGTATATATTTCATTCCTGAACTATTTAATCAATGGGCAGATGCAAAAAAACATGCCCACTTAATCAATTATGATAAATTTGAATCATATTTAGATTTTGGTGGCATTCGGATTGAAGATAATATATATATCAATGATACTGATTCAGAAAATTTAAGTGATTTTATCCCAAAAGAAATCTCTGACATTGAAACTATTATGAATTAATATTTATTCTATATGTATCTATTAAATAATATTCGCAAACACATTCCTTTTAATGTAAAGCTATCGCTGATTACATTATTTAGTTTTATTTTATTGTTTACGGTTTGGCGTTTACTTTTTTTGTATTTTTATATTAATGACTTTAATTCTGAATGGTCACTTTATCTAAAATCCTTTTATATAGGTTATAGATTGGATGCTGTGCTTTCATCATTCTTAACTTTGCCTATCTTTTTTCTATTTCAATTCTCCAAAATTAAGTTCAAAAATGCTGTCAAAAAATTATATCATTATTATATCATGTTATTATGTGTAATTATTAGTTTTTTAAATGTAATTAACATTGAGTTTTTTAAAGAATTTGGCATGCACTTAAATATACAGGCACAAATGTATGGTTTTGAATCTGGAGCAGAAACTTGGATTCAAGTGTGGTATGCCTATCCTGTGTTTTTATATTTATTTATTATAATCACAGTAACTTATTTTATAAATAAAGTTAATAAATTGATAATCAATAGACTAACTAATGTGGCGCCAGCTCTGTTACCTAAAATCATATTATCATTTATGCTATTTTTATTTATTATTATATCAGCAAGAGGAGGTTTGCAGCAAAGGCCGGTATCAACAGGGCATGCATATTTTTCTAAAACTGATGATATGGCTAATCATCTAGCGATGAATACTATTTATAGTTATATTAGATCTTTAATACAAAATTCAAAAGAACCTTTAATAAAATATTATGAAAATGCAGATGAAATCACTCAACAAATAATAAATAATAATCGTTCCATAAATAATAATCGGCCAGATAAATCTTATAATAGACCAAATATTATTATGATAGTATTAGAATCACATACTGGGACTAGATGTAATTTTTTGAATGAGAAACTAACTGATAATATCACTCCAAATTTAGATAAATTAGCACATAGTGGAATAAATTTTATTAATTGTTATGCAAATGGTCCAAGAACCGCTCATGGTTTAGGCTCAATCCTATGTTCATGGCCTACAATTCCGGGGTACCCTTTGATTAGGCAGCCTCAATATAAAATAAAAGGACAATCTACCTTTGCAAGTATTTTTAAAAATATGGGATATGAAACTGGTTTTATATATGGGGGAGATGCTGAATTTGATGAAATGAAAAGTTTTACATTGGTAAATGATTTTGATAAAATATATGATCATAGCGAAGATCCATATCTTAGTCAATTTAAATTAGATAATAAATATGGAGGTAGTAATCCATGGGGTGTTTTTGATGAGTTTCTATTTAATAGATGCATCAATATTATGAATGAAAAAAATAATGACCAACCTATTATGTTAACTCTGCTGACCACAACTAATCATGCTCCTTGGATTATTCCAGAAAATCATAACAACAAAATTACAATATTTAATGAAAATACTGATATTGCTTTCTCTAAATCAAGAAGAACAATGAGATATGTTGATTTTGCCTTAGGTAATTTTTTTGAACAAGCAAAAGAACACACAGATTGGTTTGAAAATACAATTTTTATCATCACTGCTGATCATGGTTTAAATATTTTTAAAGATAAAATTAATGACCCGAGGAATGGCCATATTCCATTTATTATATATAATTCTCAATTAGAGTCTATGGAAATTGATAAGCTAGTATCGCATATTGATATTCTACCAACAATTTTGGATTTAATAGGGGAGTATGATACTTTTGATGAAACCTTATTTGGGAGTTCAGGATTTGCAGGTGATAAGGGTTTTGTATTTAGAAATAATGATTACAATATCCAATATATCGAAAATGGATGGGTATATAGTGAAATGATAGAAACTAATTTTCAGGATTATTATAGACTATATCAGAGTGATGCTACTAATTTAATTAATAAAGAGTTATTTCAAAAAAACTGTAGGGCATATCTGCAATCAGCATTTTATGGACAAAAAGAATTAATTCAAAAAGGCATAAATAATTTAAACCCATAATTCTTTATCAATTGTTAAATCTCCACCTGCATCACCTGTATTAATTACGCCCTTAGGTTCAATAACCAAAATTTTACACTCATTAAATGCTACAGGCTTATGATCTACCCCTTTTGGCACTACATACATTTCACCTTTCGATAAATTTACTTCTCCATCTCTAAATTTAAGTGTCATATTTCCATCTAGAACAATAAAGGTTTCATCAGTATGTGTATGATTATGCCAAATGAATTCACCTTTTATTTTAGCGAGTTTAAATTGATAATCATTCATTTCTGCAATAATTCTAGGTGACCAATGCTTAGTGAATTTAGTATATTTGTTTTTAAAATTAATTTTCTTTGATAACATAAAATATCCTTTTAATTATAATTTTTTTTAAAAATATCAATTAATTTCTGATGCGAATCAAATGCTAATTGAGGTAAATTATTAATATCAAAAAGCTGTGCTTCAGAAATATCATCATCTGCTTTTAATGTAGACCAATCTGTAATTTTAATGATTAAACCAATTAATAAAATATCTCCAAAAACTGTATTAAAATGAGAAGTAGTGCCTATAATATTTGACACTTCACCCTTAAGGTGAGTTTCTTCATATAATTCACGTAACGCAGCTTCTTGTAAGGTTTCATTTAATTCCATAAATCCACCAATCAATCCCCATGCCCCTTTAGCAGGATGTCGGTTTCGTTTGCCTAATAATAATTGATTATCTTTCATGCAGATTAAGGTGGCAGTTGGTTTTGGATTTTGATAATGAATAGTTTTACACTGATTACAATGAAATCTATCATTACCATCAATATAGCTAAATGTATTTTCAAATCCGCATTGAGTACAGTATTGCATACTTAAAATATTAAATAATATTTATAGTGTTAATTTGATAATCAAAAAAATATTCTAATAAAAAATTTTGGAAAGTAGATGTTTGAAAACATGCTAATACAATCCCTATAATAATGCATACTAGAATTTGAAAAATGAGATTATCTTTAATATTAATAAGATTCATTTTTAGGTGCACCTAAATAACCAGATTTTAATAAATATTTTTGATGTAACTGGTTTGCAAAAAATGGAATTATTAAATTAGAAAATCCCAAAGTCCCAATAGCGACTACAAAACAAATAATAGCCCAAGCCCACATACCTTTATATAAAAACCACAAAAACCCAAAAAATAAATTAGGCCAAGAAAACCCAGTATAAATGGGCTCTGGATAATTGTTAATAGGATGATATAAATGACCAGATTTTTTTGACATATTTAATCTAAAATAAAATTTAATAAAGTGATAATATCAGTAACATCTACAATACCATCTTGATTAACATCTGGTGTGCATTCACCTGAAATATCATTACCTAATATATATTGAATAATAAAAATTGCATCTACAATATTAATTATGTTATCAGAATTAACATCCCCTTGAGAGATATTACTACATGGGTCTGGATCGCAATCAGAACCACACTCTTCAAGCATATCTGCTATTCTACTATTAATTGACCAACTTCCAGCATTGTTCATTAAATCATATACTTGCATTTCATGATTTATAAAAACAGTGCTTGGAAATGCTCCTCCACTATTAAATAAATAAAACATCGTAGGTTGTTGTTCCTCTAGAATAATCTGACAAGAACCTCCATTTGGCATTGCTCCCCAATCTTCACATGAATATGGCTGGTTAGGATCAGAAAATGCAATTAAAAATTTTACATGTTCATTATCTGCATAATTATGATGTGCTTCACCTACTAGACCAGTATGTTCTGTAAGACAAGGTCCGCACCATGATGCAGACATCGTAATAAAGATTACATTATGATTTCCACCATTTAATGCTCCATTCCAATCAGCAAGCTTCCAAGGGTCTCCATCTACATATCCATTTCCAGCATAGCATGTTTCTTTAATTAGATTTTGATGTTCTTCACTTACATACTCACCTTCTTGATAAAAACCAGAAAAGATGAAAGTAGAAAATAAAATAATATTTAGTAAAATTTTCATAATTCTCTGAACTTATTTAATCTAAAATAAAATTTAATAAAGTGATAATATCAGTAACATCTACAATACCATCTTGATTAACATCTGGTGTGCATTCACCTGAAATATCATTACCTAATATATATTGAATAATAAAAATTGCATCTACAATATTAATTATGTTATCAGAATTAACATCCCCTTGAGAGATATTACTACATGGGTCTGGATCGCAATCAGAACCACACTCTTCAAGCATATCTGCTATTCTACTATTAATTGACCAACTTCCAGCATTGTTCATTAAATCATATACTTGCATTTCATGATTTATAAAAACAGTGCTTGGAAATGCTCCTCCACTATTAAATAAATAAAACATCGTAGGTTGTTGTTCCTCTAGAATAATCTGACAAGAACCTCCATTTGGCATTGCTCCCCAATCTTCACATGAATATGGCTGGTTAGGATCAGAAAATGCAATTAAAAATTTTACATGTTCATTATCTGCATAATTATGATGTGCTTCACCTACTAGACCAGTATGTTCTGTAAGACAAGGTCCGCACCATGATGCAGACATCGTAATAAAGATTACATTATGATTTCCACCATTTAATGCTCCATTCCAATCAGCAAGCTTCCAAGGGTCTCCATCTACATATCCATTTCCAGCATAGCATGTTTCTTTAATTAGATTTTGATGTTCTTCACTTACATACTCACCTTCTTGATAAAAACCAGAAAAGATGAAAGTAGAAAATAAAATAATATTTAATAAAAATTTCATAATCTCCCTTTTAAATTTAATCTAAAATAAAATTTAATAATGTTACAATATCAGTAACATCTACAATACCATCTTGATTAACATCTGGTATACATTCACCTGAAATATCATTACCTAATATATATTGAATAATAAAAATTGCATCGACTACATTGATTGTTCCATCATAATTAATATCTCCATATGCAACACCACTACATGGATCTGGATCTGGAATATTTTCAATTAACTCTGGAATAATATCATCTAACGCAAATATACTAGGGTTTTTATCATAAACCATCATCTCATGATTTAAAAGTGCGCTACTAGGAAATGCTCCTCCAGATTGAAATAACCCCCAGATTGAAGAATTAGTATCTGAAATAATTTGAGCAGAACCTCCATCTGGCATAGTTCCCCATTCACGACAACTATAAGGTTGATTTGGGTCAGAAAATGCAATTAAAAATTTTACATTATCATAATCTTCAAAAAAATGATGCATTTGACCAGCCTGGCCATTATGTTTATTATAACAGGGGCCTCACCATGATGCAGCCATTTCAATATAAACTATATTATAGTGCCCGCCATTTAGTTCGCCGTTCCAATCAGCAAGCTTCCAAGGATCTCCATCTACATATCCATTCCCAGCATAGCATGTTTCTTTAGTAATATTCTGATTTTCCTCACTTACATATTCCCCTTCTTCGTAAGGAATTGAAAAAATTGTGCTAAATAAAAAAATAGTTAATAAGTAATACATATATATCTCCCTTTAAATAAGTTTATCCTATAATATCTTCACCACCATCAATACGTAGTATATTTCCGGTCATCCAAGAATTATTACTTTTTGATAATAATGCTACATAGTCTGCTATATCTTCTGGTTTTGTTAATCGTCCTGATGGATTATGATTATTAGCATAATCAATCATTTTTTCATTGCCAGGAATCTTTCTTAAAGCTGGTGTGTCTGTTACTCCTGCCTGTATAGCATTTACTGCAATTCCTTCACTAGCAAGCTCAATAGCTAATTGCCTAGATGCAGACTCAAGTGCAGATTTTGCCATTGAAACTGCGCCATAAGAAGGCCATTGTCTGCGTCCTCCTGAGCTAGTCATAGAGAAAATTTGAGCTCCTTTTTGTAATAAATTAGCCTGATATAAATTTTGAGTCCAATATACTAATGAGCTGCCCATAACATTAATAGTCATTTCAATATTTTTAGAATCTAATGAAGGTTCATCATTTTTAGATAGCATTGGCTTTAAAGTACCAAACGCTATAGAATGAATAAAAGTTTTTACCGTTCCTAAATCTTTTAAATTATTAATTACTTCTTGACGTTTTTCATCATTCATCGCATTCATTTTATGAAATTTTACTTCTACGTTTTGAGATTTTATATAAGATTCTAATTCATCTATCACTGATTGAGGTTTGCGTAAATAAATACCATAAATATTCATGCCAGATTCTGCTAATTTTTTGGCACACGCTGCACCAATTCCACTAGAAGCTCCTAAGATTAATGCCCATTTTTTCATTTTTTGATAATTCCTTTGTGAACTGAAGTAAAATTATAATAATTAAATAGTAATTCCAAAATAATTACAATTAATAATCTTATGTTGTAATTTATAGTATGTCATTACGCATAGGAATAGTAGGATTACCAAATGTAGGCAAATCAACTTTGTTTAATGCGCTTACTAAATCAGGAATTGAAGCAGAAAATTATCCCTTCTGTACAATTGATCCAAATATTGGTATTGTAGAAGTCCCAGATAAAAGATTAACAGAAATAGATGCGCTTATTAATTCAAAAAAAATTATTAAAACAGCTATTGAGTTTGTAGATATTGCAGGGTTAGTAAAAGGGGCCAGCCAAGGAGAGGGTTTAGGAAATAAATTTCTTTCGAATATTAGAAATGTAGATGCAATTATTCATGTAGTAAGATGTTATGAAAATGAAAATGTCACTCATGTTGAAGGAAATATTGATCCAAAACGAGATATTGAAATTATTGAAACTGAATTAATTTTAAAAGATCTTGAAACCGTTACAAAGCGTATTGAAAAAATTAAACGAGATGTTAAAGCTGGCAGAAAACTAGAAGAAAATAAATTATTAGAAAACTTATTAAATCATCTAAATAATGGTAATAATTTAAATCAACTCGATATTGAAAATGAATTAATGAAAGAATTAAATCTATTAACAGATAAACCAATATTATTTGTAGTCAATGTGAGTGAAGATGATATTATCCAAACAGAACATACGGAGCAATTAATTAAATTGCATGAATATTTAAATTCAAGAAATGAAAATTATATTAATATCTGTAGCTCTTTAGAACAAGAAATTTCAAATTTAGAAGAAGAAGAGCAAAAAGAATATTTAAAAGAATTTGGAGTGGAAGAGCCCGTATTAAATTCATTAATTCGAAAAGCATATAATATGCTATCTTTACATACATTTTTTACAGCAGGCCCTCAAGAAATAAGAGCATGGACTATTAAATTAAATGATACTGCCTATGATGCAGCAGGAAAAATTCATACTGATTTTCAAAAAGGATTTATTAAAGCAGAAGTATACCATTTTTCTGATTTAGTAAAATATAAAGATGAGCTGGCTGTTAAAGAGGCTGGGCTAATTAAGCAAGAAGGTAAAGAGTATATTGTTAAAGATGGTGATATTATGTTGTTTAAATTTAATGTAACTAGTTAATATGATGATCTTTATTACGTTTTTGGCTTTCCTGAAATAAAATAGATTTTTCTTGTTCTGATAGACCATTCCATCCATCAATTTTTAATTTATCTAAAATATTGTCAACATCATTAGTGTTCAAATCATTATTAATATTAGAAGTTTTTCGAATTTTGATAAAAGGAATATATTGTAAAAAGTGGTGTCCAAATTTTAAGTATATAAAACCAAATAACATACCACCTAAATGCCCCACATGACTGATGTTATCTACTGGGTTTCTAGCTAATTCTTGTGATAGCTCCATGAATATTAAAATTAAAATAGCATATTTAGCCTTCATAGGTATAAACCATAAAAATAATATTTGATTTGGATAAATATAACCATAAGCAAATAAAATAGCCATGATAGCACCACTAGCACCAATCGTGACAGCATCACTAAAAATATAAATCAATATCCCAGCACCAATACCAGTAATAAAATAATAGCTCACAAACTTAAGTGGCCCCCATATGGTTTCTAATCTTTTCCCAAACATCCATAATAAAAACATATTAAAAAATAAATGAGTTAATCCCCCATGTAAAAACATATAAGTAATGGGTTGCCAGGGATAAAAATTTGTACTTGAAATACCAAATAATTGATGAATGCTCCACTGATTATTTGTAATTAAATAAATAAATACATTAATAATAATAAGCAGAAAAACTGGGCTAAATTTGAATTGATTTTTTAAGCCATAAAAATCATTTTTAAACCCTTCGCTCTGGTATTGGTAGCGCATTATACTACAATTAATTCTTTGGTAGAATTATTCATTGGAATACAACCGTTTTTCTGAATTAAACAATCATCCTCAATGCGTACTCCTCCCCAATCAGGGATATAAATACCGGGCTCGATAGTAATAACATGATTTTCTTCTAATAAACTTTGATTACTCTTATGAATACGAGGTAAAGTATGTACTTCTAATCCAATACCATGACCAGTTGAATGAGTAAAAAAATCTCCATAATTTTTATTTTCAATAATGCTTCTACAGGCAAAGTCTACGTCTGAACACTTTATACCAGATTTAGCGCTGGCAATACCATTTAAATTAGATTCTAAAACAATATCATATATTTCACGATGTTTTGAAGTAGGTTTTCCAACTACAAGTGTTCTAGTCATATCTGCATGATAGCCATTATATAAAGCTCCAAAATCCATAACAATAAAATCACCTTTTATAAATTCACGCTCTGTAGGTCTTGCATGTGGTAAAGCAGATCTAGGGCCACCTGCAATAATTGATTCATAACTATCACCTTCAGCACCATTCATTTTGAATAAATAAGAAATACGAGTAGCAATATACTTCTCTGTAACTCCTTCTTTAATTTCTGGAAGAATTTTAGTAAATACTTCATCTGTAATTTCAATTGCTGTTTTTAGTGAATCAATTTCTGTAGAGTCTTTAACAGCAGCAATATTTTCAACTATAGATTCTGTAGAAACCCAAGAAATATTTGATAAGCTTTTAGATAGTGCTTCATAATAAGAGAATGACATATGTTGTGATTCAAATCCAATATTTAAATTATCCTGATTAAATATTTTTTGTTCTTTAATTGCATCAAAATATCCTGAGCTAATAATTGTAATCTTTGAATCATGAACTTGCTCTTGAGATTGCTGTATATATCTACCATCAGTAAAGAAAAAAGATTCATTATTATATATAATTAATAATCCTGCTGAACCAGTAAAACCAGTTAAATATCTAATATTAGTAAGATTTGTAATATAAAAACCATCATAACCAGCTTTAGAAAGTGAGGTATATAATTTATTTAAACGGCTATTAAAAATAGAGCTCATTTGCTAATTAATTGATTAATAGAATCAAGTTCTTTTTTATAAAACTTTGATTCTATTTTTTTTGTTGTATTCAAACCATTTAATACACTAATAGCTTGTTGATAATACTTTTGATTTTTTAAAACCTCATAAAAGGTAATTGATAGAATGTTCTCATTAACACTAAATGTATCTATTTTAGAATCCTGAGTTTGAACATTTAAATTATCTTGATTATTATTAAGCCATTGATGTGCAAAAACATCATCGGGAGTGTTATTTAATAAAAAATCAATAATTTTTTTTGTTTCTTGTGTGCTTCGATTTAAAAAATCACGTACCTCAATTAATAATTTGGTTGCCTTCATTAAAGTAGGGTCTGATTTATAAATCTTCTTTAAAATACGTTCAGATTTAACAGCATATCCTTCTATTAATTCAATTTTTGCTAAAATATATTCAGCTTCTAAATTGTTAGATTGATTTTTTAACCCAATTTCACATACTTGTCGAGCACGATCAAAATCATGTTCAGAAAAATATAAATCTGCTAACAAAGGAAAGGTGGGATTTGAAAAGTCTTGTGCAAATTTATGCTCTAATTGTGTTTTACTATATTCTTTTGTAGATGTCATTATGACCTATTCTTGGAAACCCAATCTTCAATATATTGTTTAGACTCTTCTATTGAGGTCCCGGGAGTAAATAACTTTCCTACACCTATTTTCCCTAATTTTTCAATATCTTCTTCAGGAATAATTCCACCACCAGTTACTAATATATCATCTATACCTTCTTCTTTTAAGAGCTCTAATACTTTTGTAAAAATTGTCATATGAGCTCCACTTAATATAGATAATGCAATCACATCTGCATCTTCTTGAATTGCAGCATTCACAATCATAGAAGGGCTTTGTCTTAGCCCTAAATAAATGACTTCCATCCCAGAATCACGAAATGCTTTAGCAAGTATTTTAATTCCACGATCATGTCCATCTAATCCTGGTTTTGCCATTACTATTCTAATTCGTTTATTCATACATCATATCCTAATAAAATTGTTACTGGTCCATCGTTAATAAAGTCTAATTCCATATGGGCTCCAAATCTACCTTTTTTTACATTAATCTCATAGTTTTTTAATTTTTCAAAAAATATGCGATATAAGTTCTTAGAAAGCTCTGGTTCAGCAGCATTAACATAACTTGGTCTGTTTCCTTTTTTAGTATTCGCTAATAATGTAAATTGACTAACTAATAATATTTCACCTTTAATATCTAATAATGATTGATTCATTTTTTGATTATGGTCATTAAAAATCCGCATGTTTACAATTTTTTTTACATAATAATCTAATAAATCTGTTGTATCACCTTTTTCAATGCCAATTAATACTACTAACCCTTTAGCAATAGAAGAATAAACTTTTTGCTCTATGATAACTGAGGCTTTCGAAGTTCTTTGTATAACAAACTTCATTATGAAATCCACACATTCTTTACACCAATTTTGCTTTGCAACATTTTAACACACTCTAATTCATTAGAAATAAAAATATGATCTGACTGAATTTTATTTACTGTTCCTTTATTATTAACAAGGTGTAATATTAAAGCACATTTCCCTGGAAATTTTGTCGCAATTTCATATAAATCATTTGTAATACCTGAATCACTTATTTCAAAATCTATTTTAATGTTTACTTTATTAGAAAATTTTGATCGTATATCAGACATATTATAGATTTTTTTTGTAATCACTTTAAATGAGTCATCATCATCTTTTTTAGAAGGTTCCCCTTCAATATATATAATGTTATCATTAATTAAAAAATCTCTATACTTAATGTATACATCGCTAAATGTAAATAATTCTACAATTGCGCCATTATAACATTCTAATCTAGCAATACACCATGGGTTGTTTTTTTTATCATATAATACTTTCGCATCAAAAATTCTACCTCCAATCTTATAATTAGATTGATTGAAACTTTTATTATTTTGTACACCAAAATTTGTAAAAACTGTCAAATCATCTATATGTCTTTCAAGTGGATTCCCAGATAAATAAAAACCTAATACATCTTTTTCATAATTTAATTTTTCAGTTTCAGACCAATCATCTATTTGGGGTAATGGCTTTTTAGTATAAGTAGTATTTTGTACTTCACTAGAAAACAGGCTAGATTGAGATGAATTAATATCCTCATTATATTTTTGTCCAAATTTTAACGCATCATTAATAATTTGATATTTTTGTGCCCTATTTCCTTCTAATTGATCGCATGCTCCGGCTTTAATTAAGCTTTCTAAAACTTTTTTGTTCATTGCTTGAGAGCCTATTTTACATAAATCAAAGATTGTTTTAAATGTACCATTTTTATTTCGATAGGCCACTAATTGTTCAATAGATTTATATCCAACATTTTTAATGCCTGCTAATCCATAAGCAATATTAGCACCATCTATTGCTATAAACTCTGTATTTGAAGTATTAACATCAGGTTCTAAAATATTAATTTCTAATGATTTTGAATTTCTTAATAATTTAATAATGCTATCTGTATTTAATAAATCAGAAGATAAATTCGATGCCATAAATTCTGCAGGATAATGAGTTTTAAGCCATGCGGTCTGGTAGGCAATAACTGAGTATGCTGCGGAATGGCTCTTATTAAATCCATATTCTGCAAACTTAGCTAATAAATCAAATATTTCAATTGCTAAATCTTGTGATAATCCTTTATTCTCAGCACCTTTTATAAAATCAATTTTAAAAGTAGCCATTAAATCTTTCTTCTTTTTACCCATAGCTTTTCTCATTTCATCTGATTGAGCTAAAGTAAAACCACCTATTGCAGAACCAATTTGCATTACTTGTTCTTGGTAAACAATTATTCCATATGTTTCTTTTAGAATAGGTTCTAAATCAGGATGTAAATATTCAATATTTTTATTATTATTTTTTCTAGCAATAAATTCAGGAATATTTGCCATGGGTCCCGGTCTATATAATGAATTCATTGCAATTAAATCCTCAATAGAAGAGGGGTTTAATTTCTTTAAATAATCGCGCATTCCTCGAGATTCAAATTGGAAAATGCCCACAGTATTTCCAGAAGCAAATAATTTATATACGTCTTTATCACATAAATCAATAGTATCAATATTAATTAAAGTAGAATGATTGCGATGAATCATTTTAATTGTTTTATTAATAACAGTTAAATTTCTTAAACCTAAAAAATCCATTTTTAATAGACCCATTTCTTCTAATGAGTTCATTTCAATTTGTGTAGTGATATCATTAGTAGATGGGTTTTTAAATAAAGGAACATATTGCATTAATGGACCGGGCGCAATTACAATACCAGCAGCATGTGTAGAAGCATGTCGATGCAAACCTTCTAATTTTTTAGAATGCTTGATGAGTGTATTACAAGTATTATCTTGTTTAATTAATTTGGCTAAATCTTTATTTAATTTTTGAGCTTTATCAATAGTCATTTTTAAATCATCAGGAATCATTTTTGCAATTTTATCTACTTCACCATAACTCATTCCTAATACTCTACCAACATCACGAATTACTGATTTAGCTTTCATGCTACCAAAAGTAATAATCTGAGCAACGGATTTTTCACCATACTGTTTTTTAATATAATTAATTACCTTTTCACGTCCTTCAATACAAAAATCAATATCAATATCAGGCATAGAAATACGATCTGGATTTAAAAATCTTTCAAAAATTAAATTATATTTTAATGGATCTAAATTAGTAATGCCTGTCAAATATGATACTAAAGAACCTACTGCTGAACCTCGCCCGACTCCAACTGGAATATCATTATCTTTAGCATATTGCACAAAATCTTGCGTAATTAAAAAATAGCTGGCAAAGCCCATTTTAGATATAATATCTAACTCATATTTTAATCTATCAATAATAACATCATCTGATTTATCATATTTTTTTAAGATTGCATTATGACATAATTCATGCAAATATTCATCAGCGTTTGAAGATGGAGATGATTGAGGAATATCAAATGGAGGTAAAAATAATTCACCCATTTTTATATCTATATTACATTCAGATGCTATCTTTATAGAATTTGCAATTGCATCAGGAAAATCCTGAAATAAATCACACATTTCATCTGCTGATTTAATATAATATTCATTAGAGTATGCAATCGGGCGATTAGGGTCATTAATAGTTTGCCCAGATCCAATACATCGGATTATATCACATGATTCTGCATCTTCTTCAAAAGTATAATATGTATCATTTGTTGCAACCAAAGGAATTGATAATTCGTTTGATAATTGATTTAATATATTAAGAGATTCAATCTCTTCCGGAATTCCATGATTTTGAATTTCTAAATAAAAATTTTGCTCAAAAATTTCTTTATAGGCCAGTGCTGCTTTGTGTGCATTTTTATAATCACCACCTGAAGCATAATGTGCAATTTCACCATTTAATCCCGCTGATAAGGCAATTAATCCATCTTTATATTTAATCAAAGTATCTTGATCAATCATAGGAGTGCCGTGATGTACATTAATATGACTTAATGAAACTAATTTCATTAGATTTAAATACCCTTCATTATTTTTTGCTAATAATACTAAAGCAAATGAAGAAAGTGTGTTATGTGCTAATTGAATTTCACAGCCAATAATTGGTTTAATATCATTTTTATTAGCATACTTATAAAAATCAATCATTGAAAATAAATTCCCTTTTTCAGTCAGGGCAATTGAGTCCATAGATAAGCTTTTTGCTCGATCTACAATAGATTTAATCGATTGAGAAGAATCAAGTAATGAAAAATCTGAATGATTATGTAAATGTATAAATGATTTCATAATAATTAAATAGTTGCTAAATAAATTACTATCACCCCAAAGATAGTAATCAATTTTAAAACTTTAGCAAGATATATGCAATAAGTTGCCGTTTTATTTTTTGAAAATTGATATAAATGATAAATTAAAGGTAATACTACAAATATTAAGAGAGAAATCAAATATTGCATATTATATAAAGTAGTAAAATAGAAAGCAATACTAATTAGTACAAAGCTGATAAAAATAATTACCTTAAATGTTGTATGTATTCCAAATTTGACAGGTAAGGTATGAATATTAAATTGTTTGTCTCCCTTTAAATCAGCAATATCTTTAACTAATTCTCTAATTAACATTAATAAAAATGCCAATAAGGCTGGAGGGATAATTAATGCAATATCACCATTTAAATAACTGCTGGTGGTTATAAAAACCATACTTAATATAAATGATACAATTATATTGCCTAAAAGGGCAATCTTCTTAAAAATAGGCGTATAAAAAATGATTAGTGGTAAATTGATAAATAAAATTAAATAACGTGTTATAGAGTTGAAATTGTAATTAAAAATCATAAACAAAGAAATACATAGTAATACAATAGCATATATAATTGCATGCCAATGCTTCATCAATCCAGATGATAGTGGGCGCTCTAAATTATTAGCAGCATCAATTTGATAATCAAAAATATCATTTAAAATATTTGAAAAACCAACTAAGCATAAAATCACTATTATAAAGGGTATCAATGAATAAGATAAATCATCAATAATCAGCGCAGATAACAAAACGCATATCAATGTTATGAATAAGTTTACAGGTCTTAATATTTTAATAAAATTAATCATTATATTTTTTGAATTAAAATAAATCTAGTCTCACTATTCAAATCATCAAAAAAACTATAAGTATAGTTTGGGTGATGAAAAATATTTTTTAAATCATTTATTTGGTGCCTTCCACCAAACTCTAATAACATATGACCTTGTTGATTTAAATGTTTAATACCAAACTCAGAAAAATATTGATAAAAAATTAATCCATTATCATAATCAGTTAATGCATTTAATGGATCATATAATGTGACTTCCTTATCTAATTCTGATAATTCATTTAATGCAATATAAGGTGGATTAGAAATAATTAAATCATATTTCTCGTTCGATTTAAAATGAAAAAAATTTTGGTGTAAAAACTGAATATGTTTACAATGAAACTTTTTAGCATTGTGTTGAGCTAAATCAACTGCATCATAATTAATATCTAAAGATTTAATTTGATGAGATATTTTTTCTAATTCAAGTACAATTGGAATACAGCCTGATCCAGTACCAACCTCTAATACACTATTGGGATAATTAATATTATTTTTAATTATATCAATTAATGATTCAGTTTCTGGCCGAGG
>CAJWAW010000007.1 GCA_913020255.1 uncultured Fidelibacterota bacterium
ATAGGTTGACCCACCAAGTGTAGGATTTATATTTCCAAGTAAAATAATAAGGTCACCTTCATTGGAAAAATTCATTGTCATATAATTATCAATATTATCTAAACAACCTACCATACCTATCACTGGAGTAGGATAAACAGCACTTTCCACAGTTTCATTATAGAAACTTACATTTCCTCCAGTTACAGGGGTATCTAATATTCTGCACATATCACCTATTCCTAAAACTGCTTCTTTAAATTGCCAATAAATTTCGGGGTCTTGTGGATTTCCAAAATTCAAACAATTTGTAATTGCAAGTGGCTTAGCACCTGAACAAACTACATTTCTAGCAGCTTCTGCTACGGCCATCATTGCTCCTTGCCTAGGATTAAGATATACATATCTACCATTGCAATCAGTACTAATAGATAAAGCTTTATTAGTATCTTTGATTCTAACAACCGCTGAATCACCACCAGGACCAACAACTGTATTTGTTCTAACGGTTGAGTCATATTGATCATAAACAAATGATTTAGATGTAATGTTAGGACATGAGAGTAGATCTAACAAACTTCTATTAAAATCATCAGTTAATTTAAAATTTTCAATGTTAAAGCAATTTATATTATCAATGTACGATGGCTTTTTTGAAGGCATATCATATTGCGGTGCACCTCCACCAAGTACTAAATCATTAGTTGGTATATCAGCAACTAGTTCTTCACTTTGAAATACTTCAAGACGCTTAGTATCTGTAACAACACCTACCTCCGTACAATTTAATTCCCATTTATTAAAAATCTCATTTAAGTCTTTCTCAAATCCTTTTTTAATAACGACAAGCATTCTTTCTTGAGATTCTGATAGCATAATTTCGTATGAATTCATATTTTTCTCTCTTAACGGAACTAAATCTAAATTAATTTTAATTCCGCTTTTTCCTTTAGCAGACATTTCTGAGCATGAGCATGTAATACCTGCAGCTCCCATATCTTGCATTCCAACAAGCCATTCTTTTCCAGCAAGTTCTAAGGATGCTTCCAATAAAAGCTTTTCAGTAAATGGGTCACCAACCTGAACATTAGACTTCTTGGACTCAGTCTCTTCTGTCAACTCTTCAGATGCAAACGTTGCTCCATGTATGCCATCTCTTCCTGTAGATGAACCAACAATAAATACAGGGTTTCCTAAACCTTCTGCGGTAGCACTAATCAAATTTTTAGATTCCATAATACCAACCGTCATCGCGTTAACTAAAGGATTACCTGAATAACAATTTTCTATTACAACTTCTCCCCCAACTGTAGGTATACCTAAACAGTTTCCATAATCAGCAATTCCTTCAACAACTTGATCTAGTAAAAACTTATTTCTTGAGTTAGATAATGAACCAAATCTTAGGGAATTCATAGATGCTATTGGACGAGCTCCCATTGTAAATACATCTCTCATAATTCCACCAACTCCAGTAGCTGCACCTTCATAAGGTTCAACAGCAGATGGATGATTATGGGATTCAATTTTAAAGGATGTTGCTAATCCATCTCCTAAATCTACTAAACCCGCATTTTCTTCACCAGCATCAACTAATAATTTTCCTCCTGATCTTGGTAAAGTTTTTATCATTTTTATAGAACTTTTATATGAACAATGCTCACTCCACATAACTGAAAAAATTCCCAATTCAACAAAAGTAGGCTCTCTATCTAAAATATCTAAAATTTTAATATATTCATTATCACTTAAGCCATGTTCTTTAATCAATTGCTTGTTAATTTTTGGATATATAACCTTATCTTTAATCATATATTAATTTTTCTCCTTTAATTCAGCTGTAAAGTGCCTTAAAAATTTTGATTCTTTAGTTATAGTTAAACCATTTATCTTATTTTTATTTTTATAAACCTCTGAAATAACTTCGATCGTATAATCAATATGACTTTGTGTATATGTCCTTCTTGGTAGAGCCAACCTAACTAATTCATAATCAGAAAAAAACTTTTTTCCTTTGTCATCAATTCCCCCAAACATCAAACTTCCTATTTCAGAAGTTCTAATGCCACCAAATACATATAAAGCACAAGCAAGAGCTTGACCAGGATAATCTTCAGGATTTAAATGATCTAAAAATAATAATGCGTCTATATATACAGCATGACCTCCAACAGGCATAAGAATAGGTATATTGTTTTCTATTAATTTCTGTCCTAAATAATTAATCGATTGAATTCGATAATTTAAATAATCTTGATCCATAGCCTCTTTTAAACCAATTGCTATAGCTTCCAGGTCTCTTCCTGCAAGACCACCGTAAGTAGTAAATCCTTCTGTTAGTATTAATAAGCTTTTATTCTTTTCTGCAACTTTCTCATCATTAGTGCAAAGAAAACCACCAATATTTACTATCCCATCTTTTTTAGCGCTCATTGTACATCCATCAGCATATGAAAATATTTCTTTAACTATCTCTTCAATAGAAAATTTACTATAGCCTTTCTCTCGTTGTTGTATAAAATAAGCATTTTCTGCAAATCTACATGCATCGATATATAAAGGGATATTATATTTATCAGCTAATTTTCTAAGATCTTTAATATTTCTCATTGATACAGGTTGACCACCTCCTGAATTATTTGTTAAAGTCAGCATAAGAATTGGTACTTTAGATATATCTGTATTTTTTAAAAATAACGATAATTTTTCAATACATATATTGCCTTTAAAATCATCAATATATTGAGTATCTTTAAATTTATCAGGAATAAAATCTATAGGATTAGCATTTTGAGATAATATATTTGCTCTTGTTGTATCAAAATGTGTGTTATTAGGTATTATATCATCAGGTTTACATAATGTACTAAATAAAATACGTTCAGCAGCTCTACCTTGGTGAGTAGGCAAAATATATTTAAAACCAAAAATTTCTTGGATAGTTTTTTTAAAAAATAAATAACTATTACTTCCAGCATAAGATTCATCACCATTCATAATCCCAGACCATTGCTTGCTACTCATAGCACCAGTACCAGAGTCAGTTAGTAAATCAATTATTACATCATTAGATCTCAATTGGAATAAATTATAGTTTGCATTTTCAATTAGAAGTCTTCTATCCTTTATTGTATTAAGTTTAATTGGTTCAACAGATTTAATTTTGAAAGGCTCTATAATAGTTTTCATAAATTGACTTTAGAATATATCATTTCATACAAATGAGTTTCTTCTTTAATTAGCTTTATTTTAAGGCAATCTTTTGGCATAACTGGACCGTTTGTAGCAAACCATTGCCTTAAACCTTTAGTAAAGTACCCATTAGAAGTAATGTGTGTTCTAATATTACCTACGTTAGTAATGAGTAAAAAATCTTTACTCATTTTAGGAAAAAAAAATCTATACTCTTGGGGGACATAAATCCTGTTATACATATTCATGGTATGAACGTCATGTTTTATTGGAAATGTTATTTCATCAACATCCTCAGGATGTATATCCCATATTTCAAATTGCTCTTCGAATTTATCATTATTATATATAGATATATTTAGGTCTTGACCATTTTCAATTTTTAGTTGTTTTGCGACAATATCTGGAATCTTAGCATAATAATGATTTTTAATTTTTGATATATTAACTCTAATTTTCTTCATTAAAACAATGTAAGCTCTTCATTTTTTTTAGATGTTTCAGTGCTATTATCATCAATAGACTCGAATTTAAATCCACTCATTCTTAATTTAGAATCTATTATTTTACCAATAGCTTTATAGCCTTTTATTTCTATAAAATTATTAACTGATATACTTTTTGACTTCTTATCACCATTTTTTAAACGATAATTATAATTTAAATTTAATAAAGGTTCATTAGAAATCAATATATACTTTGAACCCCAATTTTCAGTTATTAATATAACTCTATTACCCGTTAATGATGTTTCTATTTTAAATCTTTTTATGTAAAAGTTCTTATTTTTACCATCTTTATATATTAATGAATATATTTTATCTAAATTTAATTTTTCAATAAGCACAATATCATTCATTTTATACCTATTTGCCATGTCGTATGAGGTCAATTCGTAAGAACCATCATTAAAAAAAACAATGATCTTGTCATCAGCATTAAAACTACCTAAATATAAACCTCTATTTTCAATATTTAATCGTCCTATATTATCATCAACCCAAATTTTACGACCGCCCAATGTTGATTCACCAATAGATTTTCTTACCACTTTTCTAATTGAATACTTAGAAATTATATTTCCTTTAGATGATCTATTTTTTATAGCCAAATCATTGAAATTATAATTAAAGGATTTATTTCTTGCTGAAACTCTACTATCTAAAAATATATTTATTATTTCAGATTCACTATTTGGATTAGCTGTAAGGTATAAAATTTTGCTATTTTCTGATCCCTGGGTTATATCATATAATTTATCACGAACAACTGATGTAACTGAAAATCTTTTTACATATGAATTTCGAGACTTACCATCTTTATATACAACATTATATATCATATGATCATCATTTTTCTTCCAAACATGTAAATTAATTATATTTTTACCTATGTATTTTTTATCATCAACCTTAGTAATCAAATATTGACCATCTTCTAAGAATACAATAATATCATCAATATCTGAACATTTAGATATAAAATCAGCTGACTTTAATTTAGTACCTATGAACCCTTCTTTAAAATTTGCATATAATTTTTTGTTGGCTACAACCACACTAGAAGCAGATATGGAATCAAATTCCTGTATAACTGTTTTACGCTCTTTATTAGCACCGTATTTATTTAATAAATGTTCAAAATACCTTATCGAATATTCAATAATATGATCAATATCATTTTTAACTTCTTCAATTTCAGAATCTATAATCTTTAACATTTCAGCTTGCTTATTACTATCATATTTAGTAATACGTTTAATTTTTATCTCAATTAAATTAACAATATCATCATTAGTAATATTCTTTATTAATTTATTATCGAAAGGAGCTAATCTTTTAGAAATTGTATCGATAATTGAATCCCAGGTAATACAATCCTCTATATCTCTGTAAATTTTATTTTCAATGAATATTTGTTCCAACATAGTTCTATGCCATTTCTCATATAATCTTTCTAATCTAAACTGAAGTTCTTTTTTTAATAAATCAACAGTATTTTGGGTAGAGACTTTTAGTAATTCATTGACATCTAAAAAAACTGGCTTATCATTATAAATAACACAGCAGTTTGGTGATATTGAAATTTCACAATTAGTAAAAGTATAAAGTGCATCAATTGTGACATTAGGCGAAACACCTTTAATTAAATGAATGAGAATTTCAACGTTTTCAGCAGTATTATCTTCAACATTTTTAATTTTAATTTTACCTACATTATTTGCTTTCACAATGCTATCAATTAAGCTTGTAGTCGTTATACTATAAGGAAGATCAGATATTTTCAAAGTTTGTTTATCAATAATATCAATATTACACCTGATCCTTAATTTCCCACCTTTTTTACCCTTATTATATTGTTTAACATCAAGAATACCACCAGTTTGAAAATCAGGAAAAATTTTAAATGGTTTATTTTTAAGAATTAAAATAGAAGACTTGATCAATTCAATGAAATTATGTGGTAAAATTTTTGTTGATAAACCCACAGCTATTCCATCTGCTCCCTGCGCAAGAAGCATTGGGAATTTAAGAGGTAATGATATAGGTTCATTTTTTCGACCATCATAAGATAATTGAAACTCGGTAATATTCTTATTAAATGAAACCTCTAATGCAAATTCTGATAGCCTTGCTTCTATATATCTAGGTGCAGCAGACCTGTCACCTGTTCTTATATCTCCCCAATTACCTTGAGTATCAATCAATAAATTTTTTTGTCCTAAATGAACTAAAGCATCACCAATTGCTTGATCACCATGAGGATGATACTGCATAGTGTTACCAATAATATTTGCAACTTTATGATATTTAGAATCATGCATATTTTTCATTGCATGTAATATTCTTCTCTGAACAGGTTTTAAACCATCGTATATTTTTGGAATTGCTCTTTCTAATATAACATAAGATGCATATTCTAAAAACCAATCTTCATACATACTAGATATATTTCTATTTGATTTAAAATCTTGTATTTTATCCATTACAATGTATCTTCAAGCTTTAAATTATCAATAATAAACCTCTGTCTATCTTGCGTGTTTTTGCCCATATAATATGACAATACATCATGAATTGAAGTATTTCCTTTGTAAATAACTGGCTCAAGCTTTATATTTTTATTTATAAAATTCTTAAACTCACTAGGAGAAATTTCTCCTAAACCTTTAAATCGTGTTATTTCATAATTTTTGCCCAATTCATCAATAGCTTTATTTTTTTCAAAATCATTGTATGCATAAATAGTTTTTTTATTATTTCTTACTCTAAACAATGGAGTTTTTAAAATAAACAAATGACCATTTCTAACTAATTTTGGGTAAAATTGCAAAAAGAATGTCAGCAATAATAATCTAATATGCATACCATCAACATCTGCATCAGTAGCAATTATAATTTGATTATATCTTAAATTATCTAATCCATCCTCAATATTTAACGCATGCTGTAATAAATTAAATTCTTCATTTTCATAAACAATTTTTTTTGTCAAACCAAAAGAGTTTAAAGGCTTACCTCTTAAGCTGAAAACAGCTTGATTTTGTACATTTCTTGATTTTGTAATAGATCCGCTAGCTGAATCTCCCTCAGTTATAAAAATTGATGTACTTAATTTTTGTTCATCATTAATTTTATGATCATTATAATGTAGTTTACAATCTCTCAATTTTTTATTATGCAAATTAGCAGTTTTTGCTCTTTGATTGGCTATTTTTTTAATTCCTGCTAGGTCTTTCCTTTCTTTTTCAGATAAAAGTATTCGTTTTAATAGTAAATCAGCTGTATCAGGATTTTTATGTAAATAGTCATCCAAATTATTCTTAATAAATTCATTTATAAAGACCCTTACTGTCAAGCCTTTATCGTTCATATCAGTAGAGCCTAATCTAGTTTTTGTTTGAGATTCAAAAATAGGATTTTGTATTCTCAAGCTAATTGTAGCAATAATTGAAGCCCTTATATCAGATGCATCAAAATCTTTTTTATAATAATCCCTAACTGTTCGAACTATTGCTTCTCGAAATGCAGCTAAATGTGTTCCACCATGACTTGTATTTTGACCATTGACAAAAGAATAATATTCTTCACCATATTGAAAACCATGCGTTATGGCAACTTCAATATCGTCACCTTTCAAATGAATTATAGGGTATGAAACCTTTTGATTTTCTGTATTTTTCAACAATAAATCTTTCAAACCTTCTTTTGAGGTGAATTTTTTATCATTGTAGTTAATTACTAATCCCGAATTCAGGTAAACGTAATATAAAATTTGGTTTTCAACATACTCATCGATAAATCTATATTTATTAAAAATATCATTATCTGGAATAAATCTTACTCTCGTCCCATTTCTAATGCTTTTACCTGTTATATTTTCTTCGTTAATTTTAATACCCTTAGAGAAAGTTAATTTAACACCTTTATTATCACGGAAAGATTGAATGTCAAATTCATCTGATAATGCATTAACAGCTTTTGTACCAACACCATTTAAACCAACAGACTTCTTAAAAGCACTAGAGTCATACTTGCCTCCAGTATTGATTTTTGAAACACAATCCTCAACTTTTTTCAAAGGGATTCCTCTACCATAATCCCTAACAATAACTGAATTGTCATTAACTTTAATATCAATACGTTTACCAAAACCCATTACATATTCATCAATTGAATTATCAACAATTTCTTTTAATAATATATATATACCATCATCGATTGAAGAACCATCACCAAGCTTACCTATATACATACCTGGCCTTAAACGAATGTGTTCTTTCCAATCAAGTGATTTTATTGAATCTTCATTATAATTATTTTGATTATTATTTTTCATCTGTGCATAAAAAAAGGAATATATCCTTGCTTAATTATTTTATCTAAAAATTCACCGAAATCATATCTATTATCAATAATGCAATATTGATCATATAAATTAACTAAGTGTAAATAAATAACATATTCTACTAAATAAATTCTATCAATCTTATTTATTTCATTAAAAATAATTTTGGATTCAGATAGATTTGCAAATCCATTGTCAACTAAAAAATCAATAATTTGATCTTCTGATTTTTTATTATAAAAATATTCATGTTGTACTAGTATTTTTAAATGTGTTTGCAACAAATTAATATAAAAATAAAGCTTAAATAATTCATCTTCGCCACTAAATTGATCAATCAGCGCATAATTAATCATATTTGATAATGCTAAATTATAATAATCCTCCTTTATAAGTCTAATATTATTATCATTACTTAAAATAGATTTTGATATATTTAAATGCGGAATAATGTTAGTGAATATATATTGATGTAAAGAGTACTTATTAAAATAAATATTTTTATAATTTGTATCTATAATACAGTCATTAAAATTAATATCAACAAACGAATTCATAATATTATAGTCAGATGAGTTAGTAAAGAAAATATTTTTATCTATAAAGTAATTTTTTGAATCTAATGAAACTATATAATTATTAATTTTATCATATTGATATTTAATTGAGTTTACTAAATTTGATTTTTGAATATTATTATTTCTAAAATTTTTATTTATAACATAATTAATTACATCAACTGTGTCTTGCTTATCAACCCAAACAGGCTCATCATTTTCGGCAAGATAAAAATCTAATGATTGACTAAAAATATCTACTTTAATATTTTCGATGTTATTAATAACAAATTCTATAATAGAGTCAAAAGAATAGCCACTACCTTTTAAATAGTTATCAATGTAGAACCTGTAAATATCATCATTGAAGATCTTCAGATTTAAATTAGTATCAATGTAATCAATTTCATAATTAATATGATTTCTATAAAGAAAAAATTGTTTTTTTGTATTAATCAATAAATCATTTAACTCTTCATAGAGGACAATATTAATATTTAAAAGACTTGGTATTTGATCTATAAATTCTACTAATATATCTATTTTATTATTTAAACCATCTAAATCATTTTTATAAAGTTCTTTGTTATTATTAATCAAAACAGATATAAAGTTATTAAGATAAAAAAGTTGCTTTTTTAAAATTGCTATTTTTTCAAATTGCTGTAAGTCAGGATTATAAAAAATATTAATTAATAACTTATAAATTTCATCAAGTGGATTTCTATCAATTGATTTATGCTTATTAAGATTACTATAATTAAATATTTTTTTTTCTATATCATTAAAAATAATCTGATAATCTAATTTTAAATTATCATTTAATTGTCTATAAGAAATTTGACTTAATTCTAAATCAAAATTTTTCAAATCAAATATGTGTTCATCAATAATTTTATTATTTTTCTTACTAAATTGATTTTCAAAATAGTAAGTATCTGTTAACAAATTATGCTTTTTATACCATTTATAATATGCATCCTTCAATGAATCAAAACTTTCATTATTAGAAGAATTGCAACTAATTAATAAAAGAAATATTAAAAATATATATTTTTTTATAGACATCATATATTCCAACCTAAGTTATCTCTAAGTTTTTTATAATAAGAATCCTCATTAATAAAACTAATTAATTTTGCTCTAACATTTGATTTGCTTATTTTTATCGAAGTATTATTTTTAATTTTAAAAGAAGATTGTCCATCTGAAAATATTGTAACCTCATCATCTTTAAAATGTGGCTTAACGGTTACTTTATAAGAATCATTAATAATAATTGGCCTAGATGATAACGTATGTGGAGAAACTGGGGTAATTATAATACAGTTAACAGATGGAGAAACTATAGGTCCACCAGCAGATAAAGAATAAGCTGTAGAGCCCATAGGAGTAGAAATAATCAATCCATCACAGCTATAATTATTTAAAAATTCATCATTAATATACACTTCTATTGATAATAATCTTGAAAGCTCAGTTCTTCTAATAAACAATTCATTAAATCCTGTTAATTTATTTTTTTTATTTCCAGATGTACTAAAAGATGATTCAATTAAACATTTATTATCATAATCAATTGAATTATTTTTAAATATAGTTTCAATAAAATTTCTATAATTAGTAGAATTCATTTTATTTAAAAATCCTAAATTCCCAATATGAATACCTAATATAGGAATTTGTTTTTCTTTCATTCTATTAATTGCTGACAGAATAGCACCATCTCCTCCAATACAAATAACAAAGTCAATAGCATTATTTGGTAAATAAATATCATCAAAAAGGTATTTATTGTTTTCAGGTACCTTAAGGCAATTATCTAAATAAAGTGTATGCTCATTATAAGATTCAAAAAGTAAAATCAAATCATTCAATATTGGTAAAAATTTGTTTTTCCTAAAATTTCCTGTGCAAATAATATTCACTGATCTAATTTTACTCCTTCTTTAGTTTTAATTAATTTGGAAATTTTATCTTCAACTTTAGAAAGTTCTTTATTGCAGAAATTCATTAACATAGTTCCCCTTTCAAAAGCTGTAACTATTTCATTTAATGATATTTTATCATTATCAATTGTATCAACTAATTGCTCTAACTCAATCATAGCAGATTCAAAAGTTAAATTGTTTTCATTTTTATTTTTTTTCATAAATATCCTTAATTACCGATTTTATATATCCATTATTTAATTCTATACAAATTTCTTCATTTACACTTATATCATTTATATTTTTAATAACAACTTCATTTTTTTTGACTAAAGCAAAACCCATTTTTTTTATTTTATCTATACTAATCGAAGAAAATATCTTTTTATACAAATTTAATTTAATCTTAGACTTATTAAGTTTATGAATAGTTGAATTATTCAAAGATTGATAGCAATATTTAACTTTATTTTGTTTGGTTGTAAATATAGAATAATTATTTTTTCTCGTTAATGAATTTAAAAATTTTTCAAAAATTATTTTATTTTTATCAACTTTGTTTTGTATTAATTTAAATAAACTATTATAAATCGCATCAATTTGAAAATTTATATCAACTTTATCAATACAAACGATTTCAGCTGCTTCAGAAGGTGTAGAAGCTCTGAAATCAGATACAAAATCACATAAAGTAAAATCAGTTTCATGACCTACCGCAGATATAATTGGAATAGTACATTCATATATTCTTCTTGTAAGATTTTCAGAATTAAATCCCATTAAATCTTCAAAGCTACCTCCCCCTCTAGCAATAATTATAACATCAACATCTTTATATTCAATAAATTCATTTAAACCAGACAATAAATCATTTGAAGATTGTAATCCGTTTACTTTAGTATCTCTAACAATAATTTTTATATATGAAGCTCTCCTTTTAATTATATTAACCAAATCTTTAATTACAGATCCGTTTAAAGATGTGATAATTCCAATTTTTTTTGGGAACTTAGGTAAATCTTTCTTAACCTGAGTTGAAAACAATCCTTCTTGCTCAAGTTTATTTTTCAATTTTATATAATTAAGCCATAACTTACCTTTTCCAGTTTCAAAAATTGAATTAACTTTAATTTGATAATTACCTTTAGCAACATATAAATCAACATCTCCATTTATAGTTACTTCTAATCCATCTTGTATATCATTCAAAATATTAAAAGATACACATGATACTTGAGATTTATTATCTTTTAATGTAAAGTAGGTATAACCTGAAGGATAAGTCTTAAATGATGAAATTTCACCCCTAACCCAAATATTATTAAATTTATTCCTAAGATAAGTAGAACTTTGATTATTTAATTGTGTAACTGTATATATAAGTTGATTATTCATTTTATACAAAAATAGCCCATTTATAAAAAATTATAAATGGGCTATTACTTCTTAATTCATTAAATGGATATTTATCTAACTTTCTTTTTATGTCTATTAGATCTTAAACGTTTTTTGTGTTTATGAGTATTCATTTTTTTCTTTTTTCTTTTTTTACCACAAGGCATAGCTATTAAAACCCTCTTATTATTTTATTATTAATGTAACTTTTAAAAATTTTAGATACTTTGAAAAATGGAATATGACGTTCATCCAATCTAACAGTTTTATTAGTTAGTGGATTACGTGCATCACGAGCATTTCTTTTTTTAACGATAAAACTACCGAAACCCCTCATATCAACTTTTTCACCATTAGATAAAGAAGTCTTAATTGAATTAATAATATTATCTAAAACTAATTCTACTTCAACATTAGTAAAACCTGTGTTTTTTGAAACTTCTTTAACCAAATCGTTCTTTGTCATAATTTTAATTATTGTATAAATACATAGGGATGTTATCCATTGTATTTAACCAAATTTTAGATTCATCAAATAACATCTTTATTAATCCACCTTTTTTATCTTTAGGATAAACAAGATTCGTACTACCTGATATATTAGCTAAATTCTTTGATATATTCAAAGCATCTTCAAATGTTCCAATACTATCAATTAAACCTAACTCATAGGCTTGTTTGCCAGTGAATATTCTTCCATCCGTCATACTAGATAATTTATCAATATTAAGATTTCTTTGAACAGAAACTTCTTTAACAAATTGAGAATGTAAATCATTAACAATTTCTTGAAAAAAAACATTTTCATCATCAGTTGGATTTCGATAAGGAGATCCAGCATCTTTCATTTTACCACTTTTAACTGTATTGAACTTTAATCCTACTTTATCTACTAATTCTCTGGCTATAGGAAAATTAATAATAACTCCTATTGATCCAGTTATACTGCCTGGATTAGCTATAATCTCATCAGCTCCAATTGCAATATAATAACCACCAGAGGCAGCAACAGAACTTATTGATGCAATAATAGGCTTTTTATTTTGAAAAGATATAGCTTTAACTTTTTCATAAATCTCTTGACTTGGTGCAACGGCACCACCAGGTGTATCCAAGCGAAGTATAATTGATTTAATATCAGAACGATTATTAAATTCATCTAAGGATTTAATAATATCTTTTGAATCCATTATAGTACCTTTAATTTCAATAACACCAATATTGTCTTCACTAGGTTCAAAATCATAAGAAATTGATAAAAGCATTACCATTAGTATTGAAAATAAGATTAGATATTTTTTTTTATTTTTAATCATTTATAAAGAGTTAATTTTTGTCCTATTCTAATATTTGTACCTCTTAGACCATTCCACTTTTTAATTTTAGAAATTGAAATTTTATATTTAACTGCAATCTCACTTAGTGTATCACCTCCTTTAACAATGTAAATATGCTTAACAGGTTGCGACTTATACTTTTTAGCTCCGAAAGGTATTTTTATATTTTTACCTGCTCTTAATGGCTTGTTTCTATCTAAATTGTTTAATTCACAAATAGCAGTTATTGTTGTATTATTCCTTGTAGCTAAAAGCCAATAACTTTCACCGGGTTTTACCTTATGATTTACTATATATGAACCTTCAGATTTTGATTCAGGAATTCGAGCGAATAAAGAATCAAAGTCAGGACTACATTCAACAGGCATTCTAAAAGGATAGCTTTTATCTCCATTTATATAGACAATATCTCTTAAAAGTTCTGAATTATACAGTTTAAGTTTTTTAACATCAATTCCACTACATTTAGAAATATCGCTTATTTTGACTGTTTTATTAATATTATATATTTTCCAATTAAAATTAGGATCAGGATTAATTTTAAAATTATATTTCTCAGGATTTTTTGAGATAAAAATAATTGCTAAAATACTCGGTATGTAATTTTGAGTTTCTTTTGGTAGATTTTTTAATTCCCAGAAATTTTTAGTCTTAAAATAATTAATATGTCTTTTAACACGTGTTTCGCCACAATTATATGCAGCAAATGCTAAATACCAATCACCGAATTCTTTATATAATCTTTTTAGATATTTACAGGCAGCTCGTGTTGATTTTTCAAAATCTCTACGTTCATCAACATAATAATTTTTTTTTAAACCAAAAGCCTTAGCAGTACTTGATATAAACTGCCATGGGCCAACAGCTGAAGCCCATGATTGTGCATCTGTTTTCAAACCACTTTCAACCATAGCAACATAAAAAACTTCTGGTGGTAAACCCTCATCCTTTAATATAGGTAAAATAATTTCTTTATACTTACTTTCTCTATTTAACCATCTTTGAATATGAGGTCTACCTTGATTTTGATAATACTTAATAATACTTGCAACTCTCTTATTATAAGTTATAGGTACATGCCCAGGAATAATTTCAACTGTTTCCTCAATATCTATTATATCTTCTAAATCTTGACTGTAAATATATTGTTCTAATTTATCTTTAAAAACAGCTGTTGATAAACCAGATTCAGTATGATCAACAGAGCTTACCTTATTATCATAATATTCAATAGAGGCTGATAGTAAATTTTGATATTTCACTTTTACTATATCAGGTACATTTTTACTAATTTCCTCTAATTGAGCTAAGGCCTGAAATAAATTATCAAAATGGTACAATGTATTTAAAGTATCACCTTTTAAATCAGCAATAATTGCATCTGCATAAAATAATTTTGATTCGGTTAATAATTGTTCAAACAAATTATCTTCTAAAAATTCTAATGAGTCAGCTAATGATAGATTTCGAGAATAATCAGAATCGATGGAATCTGAGATTATATCATTTGAAAACACCAAACAGATAGATACAAATAAAAAAGGTATTTTAAAGAAATTACACATTATTATTATCTATATATTTTAATAAATTTTCTGGATAATCAATTTCTCCTGATTTGGTTTGATATGTTTCTAATAAGCTTATAAAAAGTCTTGGGGTTGCAAGACCGGAACCATTTAATGTATGTATAAATTCTAACTTTCCAGTATTATTATTTCTAAACTTCATATTTCCTCTTGATGATTGAAATGATTCAAAATTAGAGCAACTAGATACTTCAAGATACTTGTTTTCAAATGGTGACCAAACCTCTATATCATAGCATTTGGCTGCTGAAAATGACAAATCACCTGAAGCAAGCACAACAACTCTATAGTGCAAATTTAATGATTGAAGTATCTTCTCAGCATCACTTAATAATAATTCTAGCTCTCTATATGATTCATCAGGGTGTACAAATTTAACAAGTTCTACTTTATTAAATTGATGTAGTCTTAATAACCCTTTAGTATCCTTACCATAACTACCAGCTTCCCTTCTAAAACAAGAGCTATATGCAACATATTTTTTTGGTAAATCGATTTCTAAAAATTGCTCATCACGATGCATGTTAGTTATAGGAACTTCAGCTGTTGGTATACAATATAAATTATCATTCTCGATATAATACATATCATCTTTAAATTTAGGTAAATTTCCTGTGGTCTTTGGTGATGTAGATGAAACTAAAAATGGTGGAAATAGCTCTTCATATCCATTAGAAGTGTGAGCATCTAACATGAAATTAATTAAACTTCGTTCTAATTTAGCCCCCTTGTTCGTGTATAATGGAAAACCTGCACCAGATATTTTTGCACCTCTTTTAAAATCAACCAAGGAATTTAATTCACACAATGTTTTATGATCTTTAATATCAAAATCATATTTTGGTTTTTGACCCCATTCTCTTATAATTAAATTTTCAGTTTCATCTCCAATAGGAACATCTTCATTAACAATATTAGGAACATATAATAACTTTTCATTTAATTCAATTAATATAGCATTTAATTCATTATCATTATCTTTAATATCAATTGATAAATCTTTCATATCAGATATAAGATTGGCAGTATTTTTATTAGACTTTTTATAATTTGATATTTTATTGTTAATTGAATTTCTTGTGGCTTTCATTTTCTCAACAGTTTGGATAATAGAAATTCTTTTTTGATCTAAATCAATTATTTGATCTAGATTGCAATCAACATTCTTTTGAATTATAGATCGCTTTACTAATTCAATATTTTCTTTAATATATTTTAAACTAAGCATTTAAGTTTTATTTTAATAATATTGGTTGAAAATTCGTTTCATAAAGATAAAATATTTTTAAGAGTTTTAATAGTTTTAATAGAAGTATTTTTCCATGAGTATCTTTTGGATACCTCATATCCTTTTTGAACAAGTTTATCAGTAAAAGATTTATTGTTAAATAAATATTCAATTTTTTCTGTCAAGTCATGATAATTATTATTTTCAAAGTAAAAAGCTCCATCAGAACATATTTCTGGGATAGATGCTACTTTTGAAGCTAGGACAGGACAACCGCAAGCCATAGCTTCAAGCGGAGTAAAACCAAATCCTTCATAAGTTGACGCTAGTATATATAATCTTGAAGAATTATAATAATCCATCAAATCTATTGTATTACTATAATTAATAATATATATATTTTTATGATTATTAATAATATTAATTGACTCATTATCTAAACTCTCTATTTGTCCGCCAACAATATATAAATTAATATTGTTCTTATTTTTCAGATTAATAAAAGATTTAATAATTAAAGAAATATTTTTATGCTTTTTAAAGTTTCCAACATATAAAATATTATTAGTATTATAATAATTGTTTGTTGAATTCCATTTTTTTTCTAATCCATTGTATATAACAGTAATTTTATTATTTTTTATTTTAGTATGCTTTAATATTTCTTTTTTAGAGAAATTTGAAACTGTAATAATATTACATCTTTTATTTTTAATTATTTTCAACATAAAAAAACAGTACAACTTTCTAAAAATATTAAAAATTGAGTTGTCTACTAAATGATATATATCATGAATTGTAACTAAAATATTTCTATTTAATAAAATTGGAATATTATAATGAGGAGACCAATATAATAAAAACTTTTTAGGTAGCTTTAAAGGTATTTCTAATTGTTCAGAAAATGTATATATATTCGATTTCAAAGTGATTATACTATAGTTATTATGTTTAATTTTTTTAAAAAAATTTGAATAATTATTTTTATTATTTGTTAATAATAAAAAATTATAATTTGTAAGTGAATTTATTATTTTTGGTATAATATTTTGAATATATGTGCCAATACCAGAATTTTCAATCATTCTTATATCAATTACTATTTTGTTATTCATTTTTAAGATTAAAATTAAATTTGTAAAATAAAAAAATTATAAACCAAAATATTGGTTCAGAATTCAATTGATAAAAAACATTAAAGAAAAACAATCCGAAAATGATTGGTATTAAAAAATTTTTGTTGTTTGAATATAATGGCACAATAAAAGTAAATAATAATAAAAACAATGAATTAAAAAGACCTGATTCAACCAATGATGTAATATACATTGAATGATAATTACCATATTTACTCCCGCTCCAATAATATCCATCAATTAACATGTAAGAAGTACCATGACCAGATCCCAAAAATAAAATTTTAATATCATTAAAGGCTGTAATAATTCCCTCAATAATTAATTTAATATGTATTCCAGATGATGAGAACCTAGAAAAATCAAATATATCTAATCGCTCTTTTACAGTTAATTCAATATTAATATATTCATAAAAATGAAGTAAAAAAGTAATGGTAATAAAAATAGAGAATAAAAATGATAAATATTTAATTAATTTCAGCCTATCCTTTTGTTTATTATTGAAAAAATAAAATAAAAAAACCATAAAGATCATAAGATAAACTGTTCTTGAAAAACTAAATAAAACAAAAATAGAATTCATAAATAAAATTATTTTTATCAATTTATTTTTATCAGCAAAAAAATATATAATATATGTAAAAAACAGAAGAATTACTGTTCCACGATTAACATCTGAACAATATCCACCGAATCTTGGAACAAAATATGCTATTTCATCTGGTTCAAAATCGATCATAGATGGATTAATATCAAGATAAGAAAACCAGTTAAGTGCTAAAATGAAATTAAATAGATAAAAAATAATTGAACCTAATATACTTGATTTTACTAATATATCAACTAGCTGATTCGTAGAGTAATAAGATAGCATAGTTAAAGATGTAATTACAATGAATAATATCAAAGTAAATCTTTTTAATGACAAGTAAATATCAATTGAAAAAAATATGCTAATAATCAGTGTTAAAGAATATAGCATAAAAATAATTGAAATTCTCTCAAACCAATCAAAATTCAATTTGTCAATATGAAAAATAAATACAAAAGAATTAAAAATAAGTGCAGTTAATATAAAAGGTGTAAAAATAAAATATTCAAATGAATCAGGAAAAAAGTTAATTCTATCCGCACCAATAAATGCTATCATCAATATTGTGAATATATAGATTATATTCCTCATTTATTTTTAATGGGATATATTAAAATTGATTTAAAAAAAGACAATATAAATAGAACAATGATTAATGGTAATTTATATTTATAATATTTATAGGAATAAATAAGCCTATTAAAATTTGATCTAAGCTTTAAATGAAATGGTAATTTATTTTTAATTCTATGATATATAATCGATTTTTTATTTATAACTAAGGATAAATTATTAATCCATGCTTTAGTTGACCAATCAACATCTTCATAGTACATAAAATATTCTTCAGGAATAAATCCTAAAATTTTAATTATTTCTTTTTCTAAAAAAAGAGCTGTACCAGGCAGATAATCAATATTTAATGGATCATATATTTTAATATTCGAAGTAGTTAATAAATATTTATTCAATTTTCCACCATATGACTGCACTTTATTTTTCTTTTCATAGTCATAAATAACTGGAGATACAATAGTATTAGATTTGTAATGATCAATCAATTCTTTTAAACATTCAGTATGAATAACAGTATCATTATTTAGCAAAAATAAATATTCACAGTCACTATTATTAATTGCGAATTTAATACCATTATTTATACCGAATGCATAACCTCCATTCTTTTTCAATGATATTAAACTTACTGATTCAGATAATTTACTTTTTATATTTTGGATTTTCTGGATTGAATCATCTGTAGAGTTATTATCAACAATAATTATTTTAAAATTTTTGAAAGAAGAATTGCAAATAGATTTCACACATGAATTAGTAAATAAAAAATTATTATAATTAACAATTATTATATATATCATATTATTTATTTAATTTGATTAGGAAGCCCGTTCAATAATTTACTATCATAATCAATATCTAAATAATTATATTTGTTAATCATACTAGTATTAATAGTTTTAATATCATTATTAATTGATGAAGAATTAATGTTACAAAATTCATAAATTATTTTCAACTCCTGTTCTTGATTCATTAGAAGTTTTTCATATCTAACATTTAAAACATGATCATACAAACTATTATTTGCAATAATCTGATCATAGTATTTTGCATACAATTTCAAACAATCATTTATATTGTTTATTTTAAAAGAACTGTACATACCACCCTTGTTTATAGATAATAATGGTACAATTGAAGATAAAAAATTATTTTGTGTAGATTTCTTTTTATCGAGCTTAGATAATACTATCTGTCTATTAAGCAAACTTAATGAAACATCTAAAGGATTTCTAATTACATTAATAACTTTAAAATCTTTAAATATCCTTGACCACAAATCTAATGTAAAAACATTAACTGGATCTTTCCACCCCCATAATCCCAAATTATTAAAATTTTTATTGTAAATAGTATTTTTAATACCAAAAAACATAATAGATGAAATTTTTTTATTTAAATTAGTATTAAGCTTTTTTATTAAAATATTTAGGTCATGTTCATTGATTGACTTAAAGGATATTGGATTATCCCATGAACAACTATTGCAAGAAAGTAACCATCTATTAATTCGCTGGAAATAAATTGATTCATTATTAACATCAAGATTAGATCCAATGAATATATATTTACTTAATATTTCAGCTAAAAGTGAAGTTCCACTTCTATGCATACCTGTTATTATTATAGGTTTAGATTTTAACAATTTAATAAATAGTTATTACTTAATTTCCCAATCTTCTATATTGAAATTTAAATTATCTTTCAATAATTTACATTGATTATTGTTCCATTCTATAAAATTACTATCAATACCATTTAAATAATTATCATGATTAACAATAGCCTTAGAATTAACACTAGTTAAAATTTTAAACAAATGATATCTAAGATACTCTGTAGGAATAATGAATTTGGAAATTTTTCTAATAATATTATCAGTATATAATATATTGTTAAGATATTTATATCTATATGTACTTGATTTATTACTATGAATATCATACTTGTTTTTATCAGATAAAAAAGATAGACCTAAGAATTTATATATTCTTCTTAACATTTGTAATCTTGTTTTCATTGAAATCAAATCATCAAACTTAATATAGAGTATACTTGATTTGGGAAAAGAAATCCTTACATTTTTGATCAAATTAGCATAATTACTTCTTAATAAATATGAATGGTTAGAAAAAGAAAAATTATTTGTATCATATTTGAGTCTTTCATTTTCTTTTAACAATGCATTATTAAATGATAATGTTTCATATCCCCTTTTTTTAGACATTAAATAATGTGAATATGATCTATCTAATGGTTTTCTTAAAATTATAATAAATTTAGGATTTACAATATGACTTTTAATATTACTTAATGAATCAGGAAAAAAAATATAAGATGGATCTACCTCTCCTCTAATATAATATGATGATTTCTTAAATTGATTTAAGTACCAACTAATGCCTCTATTGTAATTAATACTAAAAAAATGTGTTTCTTTGCGATATGGCAAGCTAATTCGCTTATCCTGTTCAAGCAAGCTGTGTAGAGTCGAAGTTCCAGACTTTTGCATACCAATTATGAAAAAATCAGGAAATTTATTTTTATTCATTAAATTTAAAAAATCTCTTTAATTTTTTTATTTAATAACAAATAAAGTAATCCTATTATAAATCCTAATAATGTAAATGAAATAATAATGATAAATCTTTTAGGATATTCTTTATAGATATTAACTTTACCCTCATCTAATATATTTATGAATAATCTAGCCTTAGACTCTTCTATTTTAGATAACTCATATTGTTTCCTGATTGTGACAAACACCTCCTGATTAACATTAACGCTTCTGATTAATCTTAACCTTTCAAGCTGTAATTCAGGTGTGTCGAGATTTAAAGGATACTGTTTTCTAAAGTCTGTTAATATATTTTCAGATTCATATAATTCATTTTTAGCTAAAAACATTCTTTCTTCTAAATACTGCCTTGTTTGACTAGCAAATTTTCTTTGTTCGTTTCCAACATAATCAATTACATAATTAGATATAAAATTAACAACATCTGCAGCAAGTTTTGGCTCCTCCATCAAAACAATTACTTCAATTAAACCTGAATTTTGTTCATCTACAAATATTAAATCTTCGAGCTTATTTACTGCTTCAATTTCATATAATAAATCATTATCAATATTAAATGAATTGAAAAAGTTTTTAAATGATAAAATAAATTTTGATAATAGAGATTTATTTTTTAATTCCCAAAAATCAATAAGATCTACTTCATTTAAAAATCTTTTTGTTTGCCATTGATGATTAACAATCTTTTTTCTAAGATTTTCACTTTCAATAATATCAGGTATATAAAAATTGTTTTCTGGAGATAAATCACTGATACCTAACGATTCAATCAAATCACTAAAGTCGCTAAATATTTCTGAACTATCCGAAAGCTCTCCAGCTGGATATAAAGTAATTTTAGATTCAAAGTATACAGTTGCAAAAAAACTATATAATACAGCTAAAAAAATTGATACTAATATAACTTTCTTAAAAAAAAGATTATTTGAATTGATAAATAAAACTAAATCCTTAAATGTATTTATTTCTTTTCTCATAAATTAATCAGATGCACTTTGTATAACTGCAATTAAAGTTGCTAGTTGACCCATGGGACCAAGTATTTCAACAAACTTATTCCATATATTAAAATCTTCCTTAGTTTGAATAAATATAGTTTCACCATTATAAATCTCACTATATCTTTTATTAATAGATTTTTTTTGATTAAGAGAATTAATTAAATAAAATTTATTTTTAGCATTATCAGTTAATCCTCCAGCTTCATTAATATAATCTATGATCCTAAAACTTTCAACATATGGATACCTACCTGGATTTTTAACACCTCCTATCACTTCAACATAACTATAAATAGATGGAATAATAATTTCATCGTTAGAGCTAATATTATAATTCAATATTTGCTTAGTCATACTTTTATTATTAGATGAAATTACACCTTTTTTTACTAAAGTTCGTGATTTAACATATGATATTTCAGACATTGATCTTTTTTGTGGAGGAATTAGATTTATTCTTTTTAATTCTAAATCTTCTTCAATTAAAAATTTGTTATTTATCATTAATCTAGAGCTATCTGCTTTGTCAGTATATCCACCAGCTTTAAATAATAAATCATTAAATGTCATATCATCTTCAATAACATAGTAACCTGGAGTGTTTATCTCTCCATTTATAGAAACTAAATTTCTATTTCTAAAACTACTATTTATTGGTATAATTATATGATCATAAGATTTAAGGCTAGTTCTAATAAAATCACTTTTATTTACATATAATTTATATTCATTATTTAAATCATTAAATCTTGAAATTTCAATATTTTCTGTACTTGAATTTTCGGTTAAACCACCTGCAATTAAAATAAATTCATCTAAATTTTCATTTTCAACTAATTCATATCTACCAGGGTTAATTACGCCACCATATATATCAACATAATTAGTAATAGAACTTAAGTGTATTTCATCTCCTTCTATTAATGTTGGATTATAATTATCACCAGCAATTCTATATCGTAATACATCTACAACAAAACTTTTATCATTTCTTTTTAAAACAATATGCCTTTTTGAAATATTATTTAAATTAATATTATTGATTTTTTCAGAAATCACTAAGAAAGCATCAGCAACTGTATGAATTGGGCTTACTAAGACTTTCGAAGGTATATAATTTAGACCATAAACATTAACATAAAACTTCCTAACATCAGTTAAGGTAATACTAGCTTCAACATTGCTATATTTATTTTTACATTCCTCAATAATGATAGAATAAGCATCTTTTAATATTAATTTATTAAGATTAACTAATCCAATGCTTGGTATAATAATATCTCCTACAGGTGAAACAGTTAAATAATTATTAAAGGAAAAATTATTTGCTGAAAAACTAAGATAAAATTTATCACCTGGTCCAACGATATATAAATCTGGATCTATTCTATTTTCTAATACATTATGAGATGATTGATTCTGAATATTTTGATTAATTAAATTATTATTTAGCAATAAAGGTGATAATGATTTTGAATTTAAATCAAAGTCTTGCAAGAAAATTAAATTTAAAAATAAAAAAAAGTATATCATATCCTATGCTAACCCAACCTTATTTCTATAATACCAGTCTAAAGCAATTAATAATATTAAAATAAATAATAAATATCTATATTGAATAATATTAGATTTATCAGTTATAACCTTTTCAGACATCTCAAATTGAACTTCATCTAAAAAGGCATCTAATTTATCATATTTATAGTAAATACCATTACTTTTTCTTGAAATATATTCTAGTAGTTTATTATCTAAATATATTTCAGACAACTCTAAGTTATTATCATAAATATCAATAGTTAGAGAATTGCTATTAAATAAATTATCATTACTATTTATAAAACCTTTCAATAAATATTTTCCTTTTTCAATCAAATTAATTTTAAATAAATGCAAGTCTTCATCAATAAGAATACTAGTATATATTCGATCAACAAAATCATTTTCAGAATCAAAAATATCAATATATTTAACATGATCATTAAAGCTATGATTTAATTTAAAATACACATCTATAGATTCATTTTCCATGTATGAAATGTAGCTTGTATATAAATCTATATATTTATTATCATTATACAAAATATCTTCTAAATAATCATTTAGAAGATTAATGAAATTATTTTCATAATTATATTTGATTGATTGGATCTGAGTTAAATTTGAAACAAAAAATATTGAAATATTATTATTATTTGCTATAAGAGTATTATTATAATAAGAAAAGATGCTTTTTTCACAACTAATTGGCAAGCCATCTATCGTTGGAGAAATATAATATTCCTTATTATTATATTTAATAGCTTTTGATTTTACAATATCATTTTTATTACTATTTTTATATGTACATTTACAATCATCGAGCAATAGATTGCTATTCTCGTTAAAAGGAGAGCTTATGAAATATATTATGTTTTCAAAATTACGATCTATAATTTTATTTATAAACTTATTATCATTGAAATTCATTGGAAAATCATCTAATATAACAATATCATAATTAGTAAAATCAATTAAATCTAAACTATCATTCCAAATATCATCATATAATCTATAATAATGAGTGATTTTATATCCAGTTAATTCAGATAGAATATTATTTTTAATGAATTTAGTATTTTGAGATAAAGATCCAGACAAAAAGAGAATACTTTTATCTAAAATATCTTGCTCATTAATATTAATCAATATAGAATTGTTATTATAATCCACTTCATTTAAGTATTTATCTAAATGTATTATATTATTACTCGAAAATAAATTTCTATTTAAAGTAATACTTTTTGTTGATTGAGGATAATTTTTATTATAATCAAATTCTCCTATTATATTTTTTTTATTTTTAGAATTAGATAAATAAATGTTCTGTCTATATAAATCATTTTTAAAATTACTATTTATACTAAAATCAACATTTATACTATCATTGATAAATTGAAAATCAACTAATTCTAATTCAATATCATTAAAACTATCACTCTCATCTCCAATTCCTAAAATATTTATACTATAATTTAAATCTGGTACTTTAATAGGTCCTGAATTTACAAGGCCATCAGTAATTAAAATTATTTCTGAATTAATATTGTTAAATAAATCTTTATAATTTGTTCTTTTATGATTGAATTCAATTTCTTTATAGTTTGATATTTTTTTAAATTTTTCACCAAAAATATAATAATCTATTTTAAAATTATTTTTATTTGACCAATCACTAAGCTTAGTATATAAATCTTCAATATTATAATTTATATTTTCTAAATTCATTTGCATGCTTAAAGAATTATCAATAAAGACCGGTATATTTTTCATTGCAATTTCTTTTTTAGTAAAAATAGGATTAATTAAAAACGCAGTAATAATTAATAGAAAAAAACATCTGAGGTAAAATAATTTATAAAGATCACCTTTAGAAATCTTTTTATCAATCAATAAATAGTAATAATTATATAATAAATATGAAAAAAATAATATAATAATTATAATTAAATTATTAAATGATAAAATATCTAAACTATTATACATTTTATTCAATTGAAGAGTATGGTAAAATATCTATAGAAGAATGAATTCCTTTGATATTTTTTTTCCAACCTGCAGTAGCTATCATAGCTGCGTTATCAGTGCAATACTCATTTTTAGGAAATATTATATTAACATTTAATTTTTTTTCTAATAAAGTAGCTTTATCTCTAAACCTTTTATTACAAGATACTCCACCTACAATTAATAAATTATTAACATTAAACAACTCATATGCTTTATCAAGTCTATCTAATAATGTGTCGATAATACATTCCTGATAGGATGCTGCAATATTACTTAAATTGACATTAATTTCTTTTTCATCCATATCTTTGACCAAATATAATAAAGCAGTCTTTAACCCGCTAAATGAAAAATTTAATGGATTATTTTTAATTCTAGGCATAGTAAAATTAAATGAATCAGGCTTACCATTCTTTGAAACATTTTCAATTTCAGGTCCACCAGGATAACCAAGTCCTAAAATTTTAGCTCCTTTATCAAAAGCCTCTCCAGCAGCATCATCTACTGTTGATGATATTATTTTATATTTATTATCATTAGATACATACCAAATTTGTGTATGACCACCAGAAACCAATAAACATAAATAAGGATAGTTTATATGGTCATCTAAAATTCCTGAATGCAAATGTCCTTCTAAATGATTAATACCAATAATTGGTATATTTAAACCTATGGATAAACCTTTTGCATAATTTAATCCAATTATCAAGCTACCAATTAATCCAGGACCCTGTGTAACAGCTATAGCATTAATATGACACAATGAAATAGAAGCTTTTTCTAATGCAACTTTAACAATAGAATCTATTATTTTTTCATGATTTTTCGATGCAAGATCTGGAACTACACCACCATAATTTTTATGTATTAATTGAGAATGTACAACGTTTGATAGAATTTTGCCATCTCTTAGAATTGAGGCAGCTGTTTCATCGCAAGAAGTTTCAATTCCTAAAATAATCAAAATATATTATTTTAATTTGATTCTTTTTTATGAGTTGTATCTTCTTCTGATTGAACATCAAGATTTTCATTTGATTTATGATCATCCTGCTTAGATGTTTCTGATTTTGTATCATTAGAATCTTCAGCTTCAACTTCTTTTTCATTTAAATTAGAATCATCTTCAATGATTGATAAAACAATCTTTCTATTTTCCTCATTAATTTCATTGATTTTTAAAGATAGATTATCATCAACCTTATACTGTTCAAAAGAGCCAGATATTTTACTAGCTGGTATTAGACCTTCAAAATCATCTTTTAGCAATACAACTATCCCTCTATCCATTTTAAATAATATTTTACCATTAACAGTATCATCAATTTTAAATAAATCATTAATTTGAACCCAAGGGTCATCTTTTAATTGTTTAATACCTAATTTGATTTTTTTATCATCTTCATTTATCTCTAAAATCTGAACATTTACTTTGTCATTTTTTGAAAATAGATGAGAAGGGTTTTTAATTTTTCTAGTCCAAGATATATCTTCATTATTAACAAAACCTTCCATATTATCATCTAAGCTAACATAAAAACCATTATTTAAAACTGTTGATATCTTAGAATCAAAAGTTTGCCCAAGTGAATATTTATCATTTACATTTTCCCATGGATTATTTTCTAACTGTTTGATACCTAATGATATTTTTTTATTATTATTATCAACAGATAAAATAACAACATCAACTTTATCTCCTGTTTTATATAAATCAGCAGGATGTTTTATGTGTTTTGTCCAAGAAAATTCAGATATATGTACTAGTCCTTCGATACCCTCTTCAATTTCTATAAAAATACCATAATTCATTATATTGACAACTTTACCATTTACTTGACTACCTTCATTATATTTGCTCTCAATATCAATCCAGGGATCTTTAGTTAACTGTTTAGTACCGAGTGAAATTCTACTTTTAACTTCATCAATATCAATAACTTTAACTTTTATAGTTTCACCTAAAGACAATTTATCAGATGGATTATTAATACGACCCCAAGTAATATCAGTTATATGCAATAAACCATCTATAGAATTTCCTAAATCTATGAATGCACCAAAATCCGTAATATTTTTAACAATACCATCAATTTCCATACCAATAGAAATCTTTTCAAGTAATTCTTTACGATTTTGATCAAATGAATCAGACATTAAAGCTTTTCTAGAAACAACTATATTTTGTCTCATTTCATTAAATTTAACAATCTTAAATTCATATTCATTGCTCAAATACTGATCAAAGTCAGTAGTTGGCTTAATATCAACCTGAGAGCCCGGTAAAAATGCATTTACACCGCTCAAATCAACAATCATTCCACCTTTAATTCTTTTGATTATTGTTCCTCTTATAACTGTCTCATCAGTAAATGCATTACGTAAACTCATCCATTTCTTTTCAAAATCAGCTTTTTCTTTTGATAATATTAATCTGCCATGCCTATCTTCAAATACAACAAGAAATATATCAATTTCTTCCCCAATGCCAGGCACGGAATTAAATTCAGATATACTAATAGATCCTTCAGATTTAAATCCAATATCAATGAGCACTTCCTTATCATTAACAGAAACTACTGTTCCTTTAACTAATTGTTTTTCATTTAATTCAGGTAAATTTGTATCAAAACTATCATTGTTGAAAAATGATGAATCATCATTTATACTACTATCAATTTTTGTTACTTCATCATAAGAATATGTTTTAACCTCAACAACACTGTCATCTAAATAATTAAGAATTGGTGTGATATTTTCATTAGACTTATCATTTTTTTCATCAGAAACATCTTTGGAGCCATCAACTACATTTTCTAAATTATTATTTGAACTGTCTTCAATATTATCTATTACAATGCTTTTGTCTTCTTCTATATTTTCAAAATTTTTACTTTCATCATTAATCATCAACTAATACCTTTTTTTATTTTATTATAAATAATTAACACCTGCTCATCGATAGATACATCAGTTGTATCTATTTCAATTGCATCCTCTGCTTTAAATAATGGAGAAATATCACGTTCCATATCATTTTTATCTCTTAATATAAGGTTGTCTTTAATCTTACTTTTCTCAACATTTTTATTGTTTTTATTTAATTGTAAATATCTTCTATTTGTTCTAGAATCTATACTAGCATTTAAGTAAAACTTATATTCAGCATTTGGAAAAACTACTGTGCCTATATCCCTGCCTTCACATACGATATTTTTATTTAAACATAATTCTCGTTGCATATTTATTAAATACGTACGAATTGATCGATTATTACTTATAAAATTAATATTTTTATTTATAGATTCATTTGATAAGTAATTAGTAATATCAGCACCATTCCACATAACCTTATTCAATTTTTTACCTGAAAGTTCTATACAATTATTTTTAAAAAAATCATCTATAGAAATATCTTCATTTACAAAAAGTTTCTTCTCAATAAAAACATAAGTTACACCACGATATAATAAACCTGTATTAAGGTGTATGAATTTAATTTTTTTTGATAATAACTTTGCTGTTGTTGATTTACCAGAAGCTCCAGGTCCATCAATTGCTACAATCATCTTACAATTTCCCCTAATTCAAAAAGCCTGATAATATACTATATTCTATAACATAATTAAAATTAATATTTAAAATGATTGTTCTAATATTTTTTTTTCTTTCAAATTTATTTTTCTATATTTTCCAATAGGTAAATCTTTAAGAACAATTCCCCCAAAATCATATCTATGGAGTTTTAAAACATTAATATTGAAGTAATTAAATATCCTTTTAATTTCTCTGTTTTTTCCTTCTGTAAGTATAACTTCATAATTATAATTTTTTTTATCTTTATTTAAAAATAAAATTTTTGCTTTGTACTTAATATTCCTATCAACAATTATACCTTTTTTAACTACATTTATATCATTGCTACTTAACTTTCCATCAGTGCAAACAATATATTTTTTTTTTATATTAAATTTTGGATGTGTTAACTTATAACTTAAATCACCATCATTTGTTAATAATATTATTCCAGAAGTATCATAATCCAATCTTCCTATTGAAAATAATTTTTGATTTGGAATAAGATCATAAATTCTTTTTCTATTAAAATTATCATCTTTAGTGCAAATATATCCTCTTGGTTTATTTAAAATGTATGTCTCTAATAATGGCGCCTCTAGCAACTCATTTTTATATTGAACAAAATCATCATTTTTAACATTATAAGAAAAATCATTCATAACTTTTCCATTTACTTTAACTAAATTTCTAGATATATATTCATCACACTTTCTTCTTGATCCTATCCCACATAGAGCTAGATATTTATTAATTCTCATTATTTAATAAACCAACTTTTTTATATACATTAGACAATGTTTTATTTGCTTTATTGGTTGCATAATCTGAACCATCTTTTAAAATTTTTAATAAATAATTCTTATCATCAATTAATTTATTGTATTCTGATCTAATAGGTGATAACAAATCTATAATTAAATCAGATAAATCATTTTTAAAGACAGAATACATTTTTCCTTTATATCGATCTTGAATTAATTCAATTGAATCACTAGTTAGTGCATTATAAATATTAAATAAGTTTGATATACCAGGTTTATTTTCCTCATCAAAAATAATCTCACTACCAGAATCAGTTACTGATCTATTTATTTTCTTTTTTATAACTTTATTTTCATCAAGTAACGCAATTATATTATTTAAATTTTCATCAGATTTAGACATCTTACTTAACGGGTCCTGTAAACTCATAATTCTAGAGCCTGAAGATGGGATGTAAGGTTCTGGTACTGTAAATGTTTCCGAGTATTTATTATTAAATCTTGCAGCTAAATCTCTAGCTAATTCAAGATGTTGTTTTTGATCAGAACCAACAGGAACTAAATCAGCTTGATATAATAAAATATCAGAAGCCATTAAAATTGGATAAGTATAAAGACCTGAATTTATATTTTTTATTTTTTGTGACTTATCTTTAAACTGTGTCATTCTATTTAATTCACCTAAATATGTCAAAGTACTTAAAACCCACATTAACTCAGTATGTTGATGAACATGTGATTGAATTAAAATCTTACTATCATCAGGGTTAATGCCACAAGCTATATATTGAGCTACATATGAAAGACATCTATTTCTTAATTCAGATGGTTTTTGATCAACAGTTAAGGCATGTAAATCAACAACAAGAAATATACTTTCATACTCATTTTGTAATTTACCCCATTGTTTTAATGCTCCTAAATAATTACCTATGCATAAATTACCTGATGGCTGTATACCTGATAAAATAGTTTTTTTTAACAAAATTATAACTCCTTAATTTTTATCCATAAATAAATATGGCTTCCAAGATTTATTACTTTTATTTACATACCTTTGCAATTGATATATATATGATGGTTTTTTAGGCTTTTTAAGTAAATGCATATTTATTTCATGAATTAATTTATTTCCTTTTTTAAGATTACACTTAACGCAAGCAGATACTAAATTTTCCCATGTATCTTTTCCATTTTTAACCTTTGGAATGATATGATCAATTGTTATTTTTTTTGAATATACTCCACAATATTGACATGTATAATTATCTCTCTGAGTTATATTCTCCCTTGTAAGTGGAATTGACTTAGCTTTTAAATAAATGTAAGATTTCAATTTAATTACACTAGGTAAAGCTAATTTTAAATTTGAAGAATTAACAAAGTATTTACTTTTTTCAATTGATTCAACCTTATTTGACAATACCATTAATATAGCCTTTTTACCATTGATAATTGTCATCGGCTCATAGCTACTATTTAATAATAAAACTTTTTCTGTTAGTACATTAAACATAATACTTATTTAATTCTATAAAAGCCAAATATCATATTATATAATTTACAATTAAAATCAATATCATTTTTATCAATAGAATTTAACATAACTTGACCTGAGCTGTGCAAAAATTGTTTTTTATTTATAAATATCCCAACATGATTAATCAAACCATCTTCATTAAAATAAATTAAATCACCTTTATTTACATTGCTTTTATTAATTTGAAACAATAAATTTGATTTAATCTGCATGCTGCAATCCCTCGGTAATTTATAGCCAATAGCACTATAAATATTTTGAATTAGTCCTGAGCAGTCATATCCAAATGACGACCTTCCTCCCCATAAATATGGACATCCTATTAATTTTATAGAATAATTAATAATATTTTCTAAAGTATGATTTGAATTACATTTTATTAAAGAATTTATATTAATAATTCCTGTTCTACCATTAGGAAGCTTAGTAAAAAAATCATCTTCCTGTTGAAAACAGGGCAATAATGAACCAAAACTTATTAATAGCTCGGATGAATCCATTAATCTTAATGAAGCCAATCTATCTTTAACTAAATACCAATTATTTTGATCTTGTAATAAGCTATCGTTATCATAAATATTAGAATCAGCTATATAAAATTCATGTATCCATCCAATATAACCGTCATGCTGTTCAATTTCGTACCAATTATTTTTTTTACTTAAAACAATTAATTTCTCCCATATCAATGCTTGATTTATTAATTCTGAAGTAAATGTATGGGATTTATAAATATTAGCAACTGAAGAATTAACTATTATATAATCATTCATTGCTATTGCTTTTTAACTCTTAAAAATTTTCGTTTACCTATTTTAACAACAATATCTTTACCAGGAATTATTTCAAAATGAATATCTGTAATGGGTATATCATCAATTTTAATAGCATTTTGCTTTATTAACCTTCTTATTTCACTATTACTATTAACTTGATTAGAATTTTTAATCACTTCAACTAATTTTGTTTTAGCTGATATTTTTATTTCAGGTATATCATCAGGAATCTCTTTGTTTATAAAGATTTTATCAAAATTAGATTCAGCAAAAGAAGCTGATTTATTATCATGATATATTGATACTATCTCTCTTGCTAGCTTCCTTTTTAAATCTCTATGATTTATTTTATTAGCCTTTAAAGAAAATTTATAATCTTCAATTTCAGCTTT
>CAJWAW010000008.1 GCA_913020255.1 uncultured Fidelibacterota bacterium
AAGCTTCAGATAAGTATAGAATTAAAAAACATATTAAATATCAGCAGCGTGCTATCTCTTATGATTTTAATTCAAATAAAAAAATTTGGTTGGTAAAAGTATTAGATGTCATAACTGGTCAAGAATCAATTTATACTTGTAAATTTATTTTTGGATGTAGTGGTTATTATAATTACGATAAAGGTTATACACCAAAATTTAAAAATCAATCAAAGTTTGAAGGTTTAATAATTCATCCCCAAAAATGGCCTGAAAATTTTAATCCTTCAAATAAAAAAATTGTTGTTATTGGTAGTGGTGCGACAGCTGTTACGATAGTACCTGAACTTGCATCTAAAGCATCACATGTAACTATGTTACAGCGGTCACCTTCTTATATTGGAAAATGGCCTAATAAAGATAAAGTTGGTAATTTAATTAAAAGTGTTTTTTCAAAGAAAATAGCTCATAATCTTATTCGCTTTAAAAATATTTTAATTCAAATTTTCTTTTTTAATTTGTGTAGATATTTTCCCGAAAGGATGAAAAAAAATATTATAAATGATGCTAAAAAACAGTTAGGTGATTTTCCTGTTGACCCTCATTTCAAGCCAAATTATAATCCATGGGAACAGCGTTTTTGTATTGCCCCAGATGGTGATTTTTTCAAGGCTATTAGAAATCATAAGGCATCTATCATTACAGAACATATTGATAGTTTTACAAAAAATGGTATTTTGTTAAAATCTGGAAAAATTATAGAAGCTGATACAATTATTACAGCAACTGGCCTTAATTTATTAGCTTTTGGAGGTGTCAAGATAAAAATAGATTCAAAACCATTTGATGTTTCAAAATCTTTTGTTTATAAGGGTGTGATGTTAAGTAATTTGCCTAATTTTTTTATTTTTGTTGGTTATACCAATGCTTCCTGGACATTGAAAATTGATTTGACTAATGAATATATATCAAGGGTTTTAAACTATTTAGAAAAACAAAATTATAATGCTATACAAGTTAGAGTAAATGAAGATACATTAAGCCCTATCCCATTATTAAATTTGGATTCAAACTATATTAATAGATCCGTTAATATGCTTCCAAAGCAAGGAAATAAAGTTCCTTGGAGACTGTATCAAAATTATATTTTAGATTATAAACTACTTCGTATAAATAAAATTAAAGATAAATGGTTGACATTTTTTTAATATAAGATTAATTTTAGTTAATGAATAAATATCTTATAATAATTTTATTTCTAAATAATTTGTTATCAGGGAATCTTAATAGTCAGGCTCTTAATAGGGTAGGATATGATTTTAATTCACGTGATAATTATATTGAGACAAATATTTATAGAGATGAAGGTGAACTTTTACAATTTATTGAATCAATTATGCAAACTCATTTGATTCCGGGGTTATCAATATCAGTTGTTAAGGATGGATATATTGTTTGGGAAAAATATTTTGGTTATGCAAATGTTGATGAAAATATTTTTGTAGATGAAAATACTATGTTTATTTTATCATCTATTTCAAAAACTATTACAGCAACAGCATTAATGCAATTATTTGAAGATAATCAGTTTGAGCTTAATGATAACATCAATAATTATTTACCATTTAATGTTAATCATCCAAATTATCCATTAGTTCCTATTACTTTTAAAATGCTTTTATCACATTTATCAGGCATTCAAGATAATTGGAATGTTATGCCATACTATAATGGTGATTCAAATTTAGAATTAGACTATTATCTTAAAGAATATTTCACCCCTGGAGGTGAGTTTTATGGAATTAATTCAAATTTCACAAATGCTGAACCTGGTACCAATTATAGTTATAGTAATATAGGTATAGCATTAATTGGATTGTTAATTGAAGAAATTTCAAATCAATCATTTAATGAATATTGTAATGAAAATATTTTTGAACCACTTGCAATGGAAAATGCTTTTTGGTTTTTATCAGAGATTGAAGATTTAAATCAAGTTGCATTACCATATCAATTGATAGGTGGTAGTGGAAATACTTGTTTTGAAATAGGTTGTGGAGTTTATGATGAAAACAATCCATGCTTTTGTGATTCTGCTTGTATTGATTATGGTGATTGTTGTTCTGATTATGAAGAGATTTGTGGGGAAGAGGGCGCTGGCAGTAACCAAGGTAGCATGACAGCATACGAACATTATGGTTATTCTGATTATCCATCAGGACAACTTAGAACAACATCAAATAACTTAGCTAAATTTATGAGCGCTTATATGAATGGTGGAATTTATAGTGGTATAAGAATTTTAGATTCAGAAACAATTGAATTGATTAAAGAAGTTCATTATCCACAAATAAATTCAATGCAGGGTTTGACATGGTACTATAAAAATGAAAATGGAAGAACATTATTTGGTCATAATGGTGCTGATATAGGAAGCTCTACAGATATGTTTGCATCATTTTCAGATAATCTAGGTGTATTATTATTGACTAATTCAAATAATTATGATGCAATGATTCAAATAGAAAACGCTATATTTGATTTTGCTGAAGAAGAAAATTTCATAACATTAGGTGATCTTAATTACGATAATATTATTAATATCCAAGATATAATTTTATTAGTTAATTTAATTTTGATTAATGAATATAATAGTTTAGCTGATTTAAATTCTGATGATATAGTTAATGTTTTAGATGTAGTACAATTAGTAAATATAATTTTAGATTGATTAACAGTGATAGTTAAATGATAAAGCCCCTTTTATAGAGACTTTTTTGTTTTGTAAATTATATTATGAATCAGCTATTATTATTTACATTGAATAGCCTTAAAGAAATTAATCCACTTAAAAATATAAAAATTTTACATACTAATATTCGTGGCGATATTTTGGCTGGAATTACTGTTGCAGTTATTGCTTTGCCACTAGCTCTTGCTTTTGGAGAAATTTCTCAATTAGGTCCTGAGGCTGGTATTTGGAGTGCTATAATTGGTGGAATTATTGGAGGCTTGTTTGGCGGTTGTATAGTTGGAGTAAGTGGACCTACCGCGCCTATGGCTTCTCAAATAGCTGTTTTTATGGGTGCTTTTATAATAGGTGGAACCAATAATCCAGATTTAGTTGCCGCATTTTCTATTATATTTTTTAGTGGCTTAATTATGGTAGGAATTTCTTTGTTAAGAATTTCAAGATTTATTCATTATGTTCCATATTCTGTCATTGCAGGGTTTATGTGTGGTATTGGCGTAATTATAATTTTATCTCAAATAAATCCATTTGTTGGTTTAGAGGCTAAAAGAAGTATACATGAAGTTTTAAATAATTTTGGTAATACTATTCAAAATATTAATATTGAAGCTTTATATGTTTCTATACCTTCATTAGTTATAATTATTTTTTGGAATTCACTTGAAAAGAAAATTAAAATTTTAGCTAATATTCCATCACCGTTGGTTGCTTTAGTTTCAGGATCTAGTATTGCTTATTTTATGAATTTGGATATTGCTTATATAGGACAAAAAATGAGTACTACTGGTAAAGATGAATTTTTTTCATTTTATTTACCTGATTTATCAAGAATATTTGAATTTATTGGACCAGCTTTTTCTTTGGCAGGTTTAGCGATTTTAGATAGCCTATTAAGTTGTAAGGTTGCTGATAATATGACTGGCACTCATCACAATAGTGATAGAGAAACTTTTGGCCAGGGAATGGCAAATATGGCAGCAGGTCTTTTTGGTGGTATATCAACAGCAACTGCTACAACTCAGACAGTTGGTAATATTACATTTGGAGCAAGAACTCCTCTTTCTACCATTGTTAAAGGTTTAACTCTATTGTTTATTTTATTTGGTTTTGGAAATTTAGTTGCGAGTATACCTAATGCTTGCTTAGCTGCTATTTTATTTAAATTGGGGATTGATATATTAGATTATCGTATAATGCCAATATTGAGAAAATTACCTAAAATAGATTTATTTATTTTTATAGTTGTATTATTTATTACAGTATATAAGGATTTAATGATTGCTGTTTCTATAGGTGTGATTTTTTCAATTTTGAGATCATTTAAGGAAATAAATCTAATTACAAAATCAAGTTTTCAGCATAAAATTATTCCTTTTTACGATTCGGATTTTATTTCAATAAAGAATAATGTGAATAAATATATTGATTTACCAGTTAGCGTATTGCAACCACAAGGACCTTTGTTTTTTGGTTCTGTTCAGCCTTTAATAAATACATATTCGCATGCTCCGCATCATGAAATTTTAGTTATTGATATGAGTGGCATAACTATGATTGATTTATCTGGTTCATTTACATTAGAAGATCTTATAAATAATATAAAGTCAAAAAATATTAAAGTATTTATTTCAAATGTTAATGATAATATTAAATATAGACTTGAAAAAATGGACTTTTTTAAACATGTTGGTATTAATTCCAATAATTCTAAAAGCTCTATAGCATCACTTGTTTTGCAACATTATAACAAAGTAAATTAATATATGGAAAATGTTGTAATTATTTATCCTGCTATTTTAATGATATTCTTAACATTGTTTTTATATGTTAAGAATTATTTAGATAATAGAAGGGCAACTTCAGATAGGGCTATAAAGTTTGGCTATTTTAAAGCGTACCAAGGGGATGTACCAGAATATATTGCAGTATCAAGAGAAACGCTTAAAAATCAATTTGAACTTCCAATTATATATTATTTTTTAACATCTATTATTTTAATCTATAATCATGTTTCTATAGTAGATATTATTTTTACTTGGATATTTGTAATATCAAGATACTTTCACTGTTATATAAGATTAACTTCAAATTATGTACCTACTAGAGCTAAGGTATTTCAAATAGGTCTTCTATCATTGGCAGTATTAATAGTAAACTTATTATATAATATTTTATAAAATTAAGAAAATATGATAAAAAAATATCTTATAGAAGTGTTGAGGTGGAGTCTTAGATTCCATGGAATCTTTCATATAGGCCATGTCTACTCAGATGTAGTTGTTGGAAACTGGATAGGGGTTGCTATTGGCTCTTATGTTATAGCTGTAGAGGTCTTGTCAAGTTTTCTAATCCCAAATGAACATGTACATTTTAAGCCATTTAAAACTGAAGTTCATGAAGATTGTGAAAATTAGTTGTAAATGAAAAAAAAAATAGTTGTTCTCTTTATCTCACTTTGTTATTCTATTGAATACTATGTCGCAAATACTGGGCACATTCAAAATTCTGGAACATATAGTAGTCCTTTTTTAAATGTTCAACAAGCTGCAGATATTATGCAAGCAGGAGATATATGCTATATTAGACAAGGAGTTTATCATGAAGAAGTATTAATGGATAATCATGATGGAACCTTAGATAATCCTATAGTTTTCACATCATATAATAATGAAAGAGTATTGTTTGATGGAACTAAATCAATTGATATAGTTTGGGAGCCATATTTAAATAATATATGGTCAGCAGATATTGACTTTGATTTATGGCAATTATTCATCGATTCTGAAGAAATGGTTATGGCTAGATGGCCTAATGCTAATTTTTCAGATGGTTCGATTTGGGATAAGGAAAATCATTGGGCACATGGCACAATTGATGATGATGAAAATGCGTATCAAAATGGTATGATGATTGATTCACCAAATGGAGAGGTTGCACTTGAGAACCTTAGCTTTAATATTGAGGGTGCCATTGCCATTTTAAATGTAGGATCATTTAAAACTTATACAAAAAAAGTATTAACACATAATGGTAATACTTTTACATACGAACCTGTAGATTTGTGGAAAACTAAGCATCATGATTATTTTTTAGAAGGGAAATTGGATTTTCTTGATTCTGAAGGAGAATGGTTTTATGATTCAGATTCATTGAAAATATATTTTTGGCCACCAGGTAATGTAGATCCGAATATATTAAACCTTAAAGGTAAAGTCCAATCATATGCATTTGAAATCAATAATTCTGATTATGTAGAAATTAGAGATCTAGAGTTTTTTGCAACTACATTTAAATTTAATAATTCTGATTATTCAAAAGTTGAGCATTGCAATTTAGTTTATCCAAGTTGTTATAAACGAATGTTAGGATTTGTTGGCTTGCAGCCAGAAATGAGTGTATTTAATTCTAGTAGTAATTGCATTGTTAGTAATAGCTCTTTTAGATACACTGATGGTTCAGCATTGGAAATGTATTCTAATAATAATACCATTGAGAATTGTTATTTTTATCATATTGATTATACAGCTACAGATTTAAATGGTCTTATGACAACTATACAAATGGGAGGCTCAAATAATTTTTTTAGAAAAAATACAATGCACAAAATGGGTGCTTCTGCAACATTAAATCCTGGCAATGCAGCTATTATTGAATTAAATGATATGTCAGATAGCGGACATATGCAGAGTGATGGTGCTCTTATTCAATGTATGGTTGGACAGCAACCAAATGTACAAATAAGATATAATTGGCTTCATGATACGGAAAAATTTGGAGCAAGATTTGATGGTGAAGGTGCAGGATATGGTGGTCATATGCACCATAATGTCATTTGGAATGTACAAGGTGGTATAATGGTAAAAGGATATAATCATAATATATATAATAATACAGCATTTGATAATGGTGATAAAAATGATATTATTATTTTGATAGATCAAGGTGGAAATGAGGGTACTTTAACCGTAAATAATGCTGCTAATACTATTGCGGGGCATAGAACAAGTACTTATGAATTATATCCAACTCCTGGAATTTATGAAAATAATTGGAACGGGTATGAAGTTGGTTTAAATATTAAGGACTTATTAGTTGATGTTTCTAATAACAATTTTAGACCTATTGATAACTCAGGCTTAATAGATACTGGCTTTTCATATGATAATTTAGATATTGCATATAGCGGTGATGCACCCGATATTGGTGCTTATGAATTTAATGGAGAGTATTGGATTCCAGGTATAACTTGGGATTTGAATCAAGAATTTGGTGATTCATTTTCATTACCAGAAAATTTATTTATTGAAATTGGTGATGTAAATTATGATGGGATTGTTAATGTTTCTGATATTGTAGCAATTGTTAATTGGATATTATCAGATTATTATATATCTATAGCTGATATCAATAATGATCATATTATTAATGTAGTAGATATTGTTTCAATAGTTGATATAATTATTGATTTGTAAAAAAAATGTATTTTAAGTTCATTTTTATAAATATATAGCTTACATTAAAGATGTTATGATATACTTTTTATTTATTTTATTTCCAGTTTTAATGCATGCAAGTGATTATGATTATTCTTTGCAAGATTATAATTCTTCATCACCTTCATATAATTTAGATGTATGGAATCCATATTATACAGATTATATTACTATGCATTATTTTTCTTCTCAAGGCTGAGCGGGTTGAACCGCAACAGTCGGGCAGTTGTCCGATTTTCAAGATGAATTAAGAAATGTTTATGGATATGAGAATGTAGTTATTATTGCCATAGGTCAATCAAATATTAGTAGCTTTAATTCTAATTTTTGTGCAGGCCAAGATTTACCATTAGTAATGGATCAATATCCAACCCTACCAATTAGAGAAATGTTTTCCCCTTATGGCCAGCATAAGCAATTAGTGATTTTAGATTATGATAAAAATGTAATTGGTGATATTACTGTATCTGGTTTAAATAATTCAGTTAAAAGCTATGTTTTGGAAGTTATAGATCAAAATTATCAACAAGCTATATCAGGAGATGTAAATTCAGATTTGATTGTAAATGTTCAAGATATAATTTTAGTAGTTAATATGATTTTAAATCTAAATTCTAGTGATAGCTCTGGTGATTTGAATTCTGATGGGATCGTAAATGTTCTTGATGTTGTACAACTTGTTAATATTATTTTAAGCTAGGATTATATAAACTGTGTTTCTTGCATATTTTATAGTATTTTTTTCATTTTCAATTGGACAATCCACTCACTGCAAAACCGAAAATTTAGATAATCATCGTTCAACATATAATATTGGTGATACTTTATCTGATGCAGATCAAAATAGATCATTTTCTATATGTAATGGTTCAGGTGATTATTCTACTGGAGATTCTTTTTCTTTCTCAGATTTAAATGGAAATTTAAATGGTGGTGATTATAAAATTACAATTATTAGTATGAATGCAACTTGGTGACCTGCTTGTTATGACTACGTCAGTTTGATGGATCAATTAATAGAGGTTGTAGAAGATTACAATGAAATTCAGTTTTTAGTAAGTTTAGATTATAGCTCTAATGAGGCAGATTTATATTCTTGTAATGAGTGGGCTGATTTATATACTCAACTTGGAGATTATGATAATAATCCATTAGTCTTAAATACTGATCCTGATTATTATATTTGGAATATGTTTGCAGGATCAACTTATTCAGCATATGCTTTTATCGATCATAATATGGTATTAAGGTATAAATTTGATATGCCCAACTTATATGATTTTCAGTATATCTATATTCCTAATTTAATAGATTCTATGTATGGTTGTACTGATTCAAATGCATGTAATTTTGATCAAAAAGCTGTTTATGATGATGGCTCTTGTCAAACTGATAATGAATGTAGTATATGTAGCGATATGTATACTCAATTATCATGTATGGATATTGATGGTTGCATGTGGATGGGTGATCACTGTATGGAATCAGTAGATGGATGTATGGACTCTGATAATGAATTTGATTGTATGAATATAGATGGCTGCTATTGGATGGTAGATCATTGCATGTCAGGTTCAAGCTGTATTGACCCAATCGCATATAATTATAATCCTATTGCAGACTTATTAGGAACAGGTGATTATACATCGTGTCAATATTCTTCTTTTATAAACTTCGGATGTACTTATGTTAATGCTTTAAATTTTGATTCAACATCAAATTTTGATGATGGCACATGTGAATATAATTTTACTGATTTGAATAATGATGGTAATGTTAACATTTTTGATGTTATTATTTTAATTGAATCTATTTTAATTAATTAATTTTTTTAAAACTATGGATACGATAAGTCATGCATTGTGGGGTAAGGGTTTATTTGGATATAGAAGGTATGGGTATTTAGCATTATTATTTGGAGCATTGCCAGACTTATTATCATTTGGAATATATTTTTTATTTAACCTCTTAACTAATCCTTTTAGTATGGAGTTTGGTAAGCCTTCACTTGCTTCATTGCCAACTTGGTTGTTTTATTTATATGATTTTTCACACAGCATAATAATAGCATTTATATTTATCATAATAACATATAAATTTAATAAACATATATGTTTTACTATGCTAGCATGGCCTTTACATATTTTAATTGATTTTTTCACACATAGTATTAAATATTTCCCTACTCCTATTTTTTGGCCAATTTCAGAATATAGATATGATGGAGTGCCATGGTCTAATCCATGGATTTGGTTTGGAAATATTTTTTGTATTGTAATAATTTTTATATATCGAAAAAAACATACGTAGTATTTTTAAAATTACTGTTAATCTTTGTAACTATGATTTAGTTTTATAATTAATTTATTTAATTTTAGAGTATGCATAAATCATTTTTTAAACTCATATTAATAATTATTATGATATCTTCAGTTTATATGCAATCCTGTCAAGATAATTGTGGATCAGGTTCTTTACAAGAATATTTTGATGGATTAGCTGAATGTGTTTGTAGTTTAGATTGTGCTGGATATGGCGAGGCTTGTTGTGATTATTATGATGAGTGCTATCAAAATCCAACTAATTTAGAGTTTGATGATTTTATAGGTACGTGGAGTGGAAATATAATAAATAATCAAACTTGGTCATATGATGATCCTATAAATATTGTTGTTGAATCAAATGGAAAATATACAGTTACTAATAATCCTGGTGGACATTTAGTTAGTGATTTATACCCTGGCACAGAAGAAATATATTATAATCAAAATACAAATATATTGACGTTTAGATGGGTTAATTTCTATCATTACTCTTGTGGTGGAGCGTGTTATACAGGAGTATATTTTCAAGTTATGGAATATGAAAATGGCGAGATGATTCTTTTTTATAATAATGGTTCAGGTCCTGCACCACAAGCAAATAGCATGTTTCTTAGTTTAGATGATGAGTGTATAGATGGTGAAGTAAATAATGATAATCCTTGTAACCCAATGGAATGCTATAATGGAGAATGGGTAGAAATTGTTATTGACTGTGCTGAATTTATGGGTGTTCCATGTTATGATGGTGAATATGTTGCACCACCTGAAGATGTATGTTGCTCAACATGTGTAAGGTATGGTGATATTAATGGAGATTCAGAGTTTAATGTTAATGATATTATTTTGCTTATAAGTTTTATTTTAGATAATGATGTACCTACTAATATTGAATTTGCTTCATCTGATGTAAATAATGATGGTATCGTAGATATCATTGATGTTGTATTACTTGTTAATAAGATTTTGAATTAAATAACTAAAATAAAAGAGATAATTATGACTAAGATTAATATTGTATTGTTTTTTGTAACAGCTAATTTTTTATATAGTGCTTGTTCAGATTTAACTTCTCAAGCTGCGTGTGATCAGTATCCCCAATATTGTACATGGAATGATGAAACTAATTTGTGTGAGGATAATGGTGGAGGTTCTGGTGGTGGAACAGGAGGAGCCAGCGATGGACCTTATGAATATACAATAATTACTGAGGCACAAGGCTTAAGGAATGGCCCAGATTATAGGGATGGAGTTGTATATTATCCAATTGGCGGTGAAACTCCATACAAAAGTATTGTTCTTACTCCTGGATTTGGTGGGGGTAGTACTGAGATGTCTGTATGGGCAGAATTCTATGCATCTCATGGATTTGTAGCAATGCGAATAGGTCCTAACGATGCAATTAATGATTCTCATCAACAGAGAGGTCAAGGTCTTATCGATGCTATAGAATCAATTAGACAAGAAAATAGTAGGGTAAATTCACCTTTATATGGAAATCTAGATATGGATAGTTTTTCAGTATCAGGCTATTCTATGGGTGGTGGTGCCTCTCATGATGCTGCAATGATAGATGGCTCACTTAAAGCAATTATATCTTTAAATCCAACTGTGCTATTTGAGGATTGTAATTATTGTCCATTAGAAGATGGATATTGTATTTGTTTAGTCCCTGAACTTGTAAATCATAGTGTTCCTTCATTAATTTTTGCTGGTGAGGTAGAAATTAATGAGCTAGAAGCATATGATGGATTATTAGGTCAGGATATATATGATAATATGCCATCTTCTACTGATAAAATTATGTTTGAAGGTGCAAATAGTGGTCATGGTTTCGCAGCTTATCCTAGTGCAGAAGTTTCAAACTATGCTTTAAATTGGCTTAAATACCAGGTTTTAGACGATGATAGTGTATGTGAATCTTTGCTTGAGATTCCCACATCTGCATCTCAATATTTGACTAACATTGAATGTGAAGAGAGTTTACCTGGTGATATAAATGGTGATTTATTATTAAATATTCAAGATGTTATATTGACTGTTAATTTAGTATTAAACAGTGAGTATAATTCTTCTGCTGATTTAAATGATGATTATACTGTAAATATTTTGGATGTTATACAGTTAGTAAATATAATTTTAAGTTAGCTCTTCTAGATGTTTAAAAAAAACGAAAGACAAATCTTTTTTATAAAATATTTTATATTTTTTTTAATTAAAATAAATATTCTATTATCTCATAACGTTGTTGATGGATTAGATATTGAAAAATTTATGGGTAGATGGTATGTTATATCTCTTATACCTAATTGGATTGAAGAAGGCGCAACAAATTCATATGATGATTATATCTTAAATGATGATGGAACAATTGGAATCACTTACAAAGCAATAAGAAATGGTAAAATAAAAACTATTAAGCAAAAGGGAATTATTGTAGATGAAAATATCCCATCAAGATGGGATATTCAATTCTTAAAGCCTTGGGTTCCTTTTTATAAAGCTCCGTATGAAGTAATTATTCTAGATGATGATTATAATTATATGGTTGTTGGATATCCTGATAATAGTTTTGGTTGGATAATGGCGCGTGAAACTTCAATTAAAGATGAAGTATATAATGAAATCCTTAATTCTCTACAAAAAGATTTTGGATACGATAAAAGTTTTTTTAAAAAAGTAATTCACGATAATTAAGAAAACATTTTTTTAAAATTTAATGAGGTTATAATTTTATTAATGAGTTTATTAAGAAAAGTATTAAATCCTTTGGAATTGTTTAGAGCATATAAATTCCATAAAAATCAAAAAAAACATATTAAATCTTCTGAGGATCAAGAATTATTATTCTATTCAAAAATTATTAGTAATGATATGCTTCATTATGGATATTTTGACAATGTTAATATTGAATCCAAGGAGATTTCTTTAAAAGATTTAGAGCAAGCCCAAATGAGATATGTTGAAAAAATCATGAATCAAATCTTAGATAATAGTAGAAAAATTTTAGATGTAGGTTGCGGAATGGGTGGTTTGTCAAAAATTTTATTTGATAATGGATATAAAATCGAATCTCTTACTCCTGATAACAATCAGAAGAATTATATTAATAATAAATATAAGGATTTAATTGTTCACCATATAAAATTTGAGGATTTTAGTGCAAATGATACATATGGAACTGTTATTAATTCTGAATCGTTACAATATATTAATTTGAATGTAGCCTTTGAAATTATAGATAAAATACTTGATAATAATGGAAGATGGATAGTAACTGATTATTTTAGAATAGAAGATTCAGGTATTAATCAGTCTGGTCATATGCATCAAGATTTCTTAGATAGTGCAAAACGTTATGGTTGGAAAATAATATATGAAGAAGACATTACATTAAATGCACTACCTACATTGAAATTTGCAATGAATTTTATTCATCGCTTTGTAACACCGTTAGCAGAATTGATTAACGAAAAAATTAAATATAAACACGCTTGGTTATATTATTATACTAATCAATTAAGATATAAAATGTATGAAAAGTCAGAAAAAGAATTAGCTGCTCTTGACCCTGAAAAGTTTGTGAAAGAAAAGAAGTATATGTTTTATGTATTAGAGCGTCAATAATATTTGCCTCAGAAGTAATGAATAAATATTTCTTATATATAGTATGTTTCCCAACAATTATATTTTCAAATTTTAATCATAATGGTCAAATATGGATTGATTATAATGATTCAAAAAATTATGAATCATTAGTGGGCTATATTCCTGAATTTAATTTTAAATATCAAAATTTTGATTTCATGTATAGTAATAAAATAATTATTAGAAATTCAGATTCAAATTATTATAATCAAGATTATAGATATTGGGGTAGATACCATAATGAGTTCATAGATATTAGACTTGGTTTACAAAAAATATCATTTGGATCTGCATTTATACTTAGAAATTTGAATTGGTTTGATAGTATTGATTTCAGAAATTCTACCAATCAAACAATGGGTCAGAAATCACTTTCTATTAAATATTTTTCTACTAATAATTTTGATTTAAATTTTTGGTTAATTCCAGATGATGATGATGAGTTATCTTATGGTTCAAGATTAGAGTTTTCTAATAAATTTGGCAATTATGGTTTTGTGTTTTTTAAAGATAATATTAATTATAGTCATAGTATTATTAATATTCCACAGATAGTTCAAGCTGGGAATATTTTTTCTGAAAATATAGAGTTCAAGCAAAATGAAAGATTAGGATTTGATTATAGGTATGATGGTTACTTTGGCTTATGGCTAGAATCATCTTATATAAATTTTATAAAAAACCAAATCATTGATGATGTGTTTTTTAGAACAATTGGTATAGATTATACATTAAATACATGGAATGGTATTTATTTAATGTTTGAATCGATGAATTATAAGTTTGAGTCTACTGATAATTCTATTTTAGAAGATAATATTTCTTCTTTAATGATTCAGTATCCTATTGGAATATTATATGATTTGAGTTTAGTGAGATTATTTGATAATCAATCTGATAATTATTATGATTTTATTAGACTTACTACTATTTATGATTACTTTACTGTAAACTATTCATATTCTATAAATCCTGAAGAATATGGTAACAATTTTCAGATGATGATTGTTTATAATTATTAATGGAGAAAAATGAAAAATAATAATATTGTTGAAATAAAAAACTTAATAAAAGAGTTCCCTATTGGAGGTGATTTTTTCAAAGCTTTAGATAGTGTTGATTTGGAAATAGTAAAAGGTGAATTTACAGGGTTAGTTGGTCCTTCAGGTTCTGGTAAAACTACACTCTTAAATATTATTGGTGGCCTAGATTCCTCAACTAGAGGAGATGTAATCGTTCTTGATCAATTGCTTAATAAAACTCCACATAATGATAGGGCTATTATAAGAAGAAAAGACATGGGTTTTATTTTTCAAAGTTATAATCTTCTTCCTGTATACTCAGTGTATGAGAACGTTGAATTGCCATTAATTCTAAATAAAATAGAAAAAAATAAAAGAAAAAAAATGGTTTTAGAAGCAATAGAATCCGTAGGATTAAGTGATAAGATTGATTCAAAGCCAAACCAACTAAGCGGAGGACAATGTCAGCGAACAGCAATAGCTAGAGCTATTGTACATAAGCCATCTCTTGTATTGGCAGATGAGCCTACTGCTAATTTAGATTCTGAAAATTCACATCATATAATGAATATTATGTGTAATCTTAACAGTCAGTTAGATACTTCTTTTATTTTTGCTACTCATGATGAAAAAATAATGGGTTATTTGAGAAGAATTATATATTTGGATGATGGACAGATTTCTAAAGATAAAAAAATTAAAAATCCAAAATATTTGTAATTATGCTTTTTAATATAGCTATAAAAAATTTATTAGGAGCAGGTATAAGAACTTGGCTTAATGTGTTTGTAACATCTGTATCTATTTTTATGATTATATTTTCATCTGGAATGTATTCAGGCATGAGAGAGCATGCTATGAATGTTTCTATTGATACAGAAATAGCTGGTGGCGCTTATTGGCATCCAAAATATGATCCATATGATCCTACAACTTTTGAAGATTCTCATAGTAAAACTCCAATTGAATTTAAAAATTTAATAAGCAACAATAATGCAATTGAAATTTTAGTAAATCAAGCATCAATTTATCCTGAAGGAAGAATTATGCCTGTTGTATTAAAGGGAATTCCATTAGATCAAAATATTTTAAATATTCCAACATCATCATTAAATAATTATGTTGGACCAAATATTCCTATTATGATAGGAAAGGGTATGTCAGAATATGCAAAATTGAATATTGGAGATACATTTACAGTCAGATGGATGGGATCTGACAACTCTTATGATGCAGCTGAAGGCGAAATTATTCACATTATGGATTCTGGAAATTTTAAAATTGATATGGGTCATATTTGGATTCCACTTTCTAAAGCTAGAGAAATATTTTTAATGGATAAAGAGTCAACATATATAGTTTATAAAGATGGGATTAATGAAATAAGTAGTATGTCAAGCTGGATTAAACGTGATGTTAAATATTTAATTAGAGATATGGAAGCAATTATAAAGCAAGATAGGCCCAATGCTATAATGATTTATATTATTTTACTTTCATTAGCTGCTATGGGGATTTTTAATGCGCAAACATTATCAATTTTTAGAAGAAAAAAAGAGATTGGAACATTAATGGCGCTTGGAATGCCCAAAAATAGAGTAGTTTTATTGTTTACTCTTGAAGGTGCGCTAAATGCAGTTTTAGCAATAATTATGACAGGTGTTTTATTTGGACCATTGTTATATTATTTTAGTATCTATGGTATTCCTTTACCAATTGATTATTCAGATATGGGGCTTATTATTGCTAAAACATTAATTCCTGTTTATTCCCCTTTATTGTTAATCGTGACAGGTATAGCAGTATTTACAATTTTACTATTTGTTAGCTATTTGCCTTCTAGACAGATTTCAAAAATGCATCCAGTTGATGCGATTAGAGGTAAAACTGTATAATGATTGATTTTTTATTTAAAGGTTTAATACGTGATCGCTCAAGAAGTTTTTTCCCACTATTAATTATTACTGCTATAGTAGCAATAATTATTTTTTTTAGTGGCTTTTTAAATGGAATATATAATTCACTTTTCTTTAATACAGCTCTAGTTAATTCTGGTCATGTAAAAGTTGTAACTCATGCTTATAATTTAGAGCATCAATTATTACCTAATGATTTGGCTTTGTTAGAAATAGATGATTTAGTTAATGAGTTGGAGCAGAGTCATCCAGATTATTTATGGAGTCCTCGTATTACATTTGCAGGATTATTAGATGTTCCTGATGAAAATGGAGAAACATTATCTCAGAGCCCTGTAATTGCATTGGGTATAGATTTTTTATCTAAAAATTCTAAGCAATTGGATATTTGGGATATAAAAAATAAAATTATTGATGGTAGAATGGTAAGCAGTAATAATGAGGTTTTACTAAGTGAGAAACTATCTAATCGTTTAAATATAAGTTCAGGTGATATTGTTACTTATATTGGTGCAACTATGTATGGAGGATTTGCAACTTATAATTTTCTTGTAGTAGGTATTTATGATTTGAATTTAGGACCAATTGATAAAGATATGATGATTGTAGATTTGGGTGGTGCTCAAAATGCATTGGATATGAACAACGCAGCTTCTGAAATACTAGGCTATAAAAAAGATTTATATTTTAATGATAAAGAAACAATTTTAATTAGAGATATACATAATGAGCAGTATTCTGATATATCAGATATTTATCGACCTGTTATGTTAGCATTAAGAGATTCCAATCAAATGGGGACCATAGTGGATTTCAGTAATGTTATAATGTTTATTATTATGGGATTATTTTTAATTGTAGTAACTCTTGTTTTATGGAATATGGGTATTATGAGCGGATTGCGAAGGTATGGAGAAGTTGGGATGCGATTAGCTATAGGAGAATCAAAGGGTCATGTATTTAAATCTATGGTAGTTGAATCGATTATTATTGGATTTCTTGGTAGTTTTTTTGGAACATTCATTGGATTATCTATAACCTTATATCTAGAAAAAACAGGACTTGACTATTCAAAAGCAATTGACAGTTTAAATTCATCAAATTTTGCAATGCCCAATGTATTTTATCCGCAAGTAACATCCGATTTGTTCTATATAGGATTTATACCAGGAATACTTGCAACAGTGCTTGGAACTATGCTTGCAGGACGTGCAATTTATAAGCGAGAAATGGCTCAATTATTTAAAGAAATGGAAGCATGATGTTTAGATATTTATATATTTTTTTATTATCAATGTTATTTAATCAAGATATAACAGTAGATTACATAATTAATCAAATCGACTTTAATTTAAATTCTGATAATAGAGTACTTACAAGTAAAATGATTGTTCATGGTAGAAGAACTAGTAGAACTATTGTATCTAAAAATTGGATTGTAGGTACAGATAAAGCTTTTACTGAGTATCTATCTCCACCAAGGGAAGCTGGAAGTAAAATGCTTAAGTTAGAGAATATACTATTAACATATGCACCGCAAACAGATCGTATTATTCAAATTTCTGGACATATGCTAAGACAATCAGTTATGGGCTCTGATTTTTCATATAATGATATTATGGAAGATAAACCATTAGATGAATTATACATAGCAAAGCTTGAAGGTGAAGAGTATGTTAATGATCGTAAATGCTATGTTCTTTATCTAGAATCAAAGGTAGATGGTATATCATATCCTAAAAGAAGAGAGTGGGTTGATCAAGAGTATTTTTTGCCAATAAAAGAGGAGTTGTATGCAAAGAGCGGAAAATTATTAAAATCAACATCAATGGATGGAATTAAAAAAATTGGAGATAGGTGGTTTCCAACAAGATTTATATTTAAAGATGAATTAAAAAGGAATAGTAAAGGTACGGAGTGGATAATTGATGATATTCAATTTGATGTAGAGATGCCTGCTTCATTATTTACAAAATCTAATTTAATAAAGTAATAAGGATATAATGAGTAAAGAAAATATATTGACAGATATCCCAAAACATAATTATGTAGAACCTGCTACTGAGGTTAATGGTGATGAATTTAAAAAAATCGTAGAAAGTAGAAGGAGTGTTAGGGTTTTTAATGATGATCCAGTTGATCCAGATAAGCTTAAAGAATGTTTAGAGTTAGCATTATTAGCTCCTACTTCTTCAAATCTTCAGTGTTGGGAGTTTTATTGGGTAAGAAGTGATAAGAAAAAAGAAAAATTAAAAGAATATTGTTTGAATCAATCAGCAGCTAGAACAGCTCAAGAACTTATTGTTTGTGTAGCAAGACTTGATACTTGGAGAAAGAATAGAGATAAGATTTTAGATAATTTAAATAGTAATTCAGATGCTCCACGTTCAGCAGTTGCTTATTATAAAAAAATAGTTCCTTTGGTCTACAATCAGGGAGTCTTTAATATAATTGGTTTGATTAAAAAAATTATAATTCCAATAGTTGGGTTAAAGCAACCAATACCTCGTGAACCTGCTTCTAAATCAGATATGAGAGTATGGGCTCATAAGACTACAGCTCTTGCTTGTGAAAATTTAATGCTTGCACTTAGAGCTTATGGATATGATAGCTGTCCCATGGAGGGTATGGATTCTAAAAAAATTAAAAAAATGTTAGATCTTCCTAAAAAAGCAGAAATTTCTATGGTTATAAGTGCTGGTAAGCGAGCTGATAATGGAGTATACGGAAAAAGATTTAGATTAGATTCTAATGATTTTATTAAAATTATTTAGATTGTAATATGAAAAAAATAAATATCATACTATGTTTGTTGCTATCTTTGGCATTTAGTCTTATACCTGAAAAAAGAGTAGTAGCTGAATGGGAGCCTGCTTTAGGTACAATGATTAGATGGCCTTTGGGTATTCCTCAGGATTTAGTTATTGAACTTGCACTTGATGATATTATTTATGTTCTTGTAGAATCTAATAGTCAGCAAAATCAAGCAACTAATTATTTTAATACTTCTGATATTAATATGGATAATGTAATATTTGTAAATACAAATACTTATAGTCATTGGACAAGAGATCATGGTCCTCAGTTTATAATAGGAGATAATCATTGGAAAGTTGTTAATCAAAGATTTAATGGTTATCCTGAGGAACAGGGTTGTAATCAAAATAATCTTTTAAATGAAAGTAGTAATTTAATTGGAAGACCAATTCCATCAGATATTAGAGGATGGGACGAAGATGATGATACAAATATTGATTTTGCAAATCAGTTAAATTGGGAAATTTTAGATTTGTCATTATATTTAACTGGTGGAAATTTTATGACCGATGGATATGGGATGGGATTTTCTACGCAGCTTATGGTTAATGAAAATAATATAACCAATAGTGCTTTTTTAGATATTGTAAATGAACAATTGTTTTTATCAGATTATCATATTTTTAATAATCCTAATGAATCGAGTATTCAACATATTGATTGTTTAGCAAAGCTAGTTGATTCTGAAACTATTATTATTAAACAGGTATCTCAGTCAAGTCCTGAATATCAATGTATTGAAGAGTTTGCAAACTCTTTTTATGAATTAAATACATTTTATGGAAGACCTTTCGAAATCCATAGAATTTTTTGCCCTGAAATAAATGGTGGTTGGTGGGAATTAAATTCAGTAGCTGCATATACAAATTCATTAATATTAAATAATAAAGTTTTAGTTCCTCAGTATGGTATTCCAGAAGATAATCAAGCATTAGATTTATATAGAAATGCGATGCCGGGTTATAATGTGATTGGTTTTAATGAAGCATCTAATAGCCCTTGGTATGGTGAAGATGCGCTTCATTGTAGAACAATGGGTGTTTTTAATCCTGAGATGATTCATATTTCTCATAAATCAATAAGAAGTGAAGATATTGATGGTATTCAAAATATAAGTGTTGAAGCTGAGGTTTTCGATTATTCAAATCACGATATAGAATCTGTTATTTTATTTTGGAAATATAGTAGTAATGATGGGCCTTATCTTGAAGTTATTTTAGATTATCAATCAGATAATATATATAAAGGAGAATTCCCTTTATTGAATTCTAGTCAAGAAATAGAATATTATATAAAAGCAATTAATATATCTGGAAATGAAGTCTCACACCCTAATGCAGGATGGCATTTATTTGATTCTTTAGATTATATTCTCGGTGATGTTAATCAAGATAGCGGTATTAATATTCAAGATGTAATATTAGTAGTTAACTTAGTATTATCTAATGAATATAATCTTTTAGCAGATATTAATTCAGATCAAAACATTGATGTCCTTGATATTGTAAGTATTGTAAGTATCATACTTAGCTAATCCATTAAATAAATTATTAATGTGAAATATTGTAGTAGTTGACCAGTTTTATAATATGCTTATTATATGCTTGATTATTCATAAATCAAGGGGAGGAGTATTAATGAATAAACTTTATTGTGTAGGTTTTTTATTAATTGGTTTTATTTTTTCACAGTGTGCTGATATGAATAAGATTGATTGCATGCTTTCTCAAGATTGCAATTGGGATGAAAATATGGTTACAGGTAATTGTGATAATTTTTCATCACCATCAACTTGTTGGGAAATTGATCAATGTGATTGGGTAAGTACGAATCAATCCTGTCCTAGTACTACAGTATATTCAACTTGTGTTGCTGTTTCCGGCTGTTCTTATTCATGGTTAACTTATTCTTGCAGCGGTGGAGGAACTACAGTTACAGAATGTACTGGTGGTTCTTATCAATTTGATAATGGTTCTTGTAATGAGGTTTTAATGCCTGAATGCTCAGATTTAAATGAATCTGACTGTTATTTAAATAATTCTTGTGAATGGAATGAAAGTATAACTTATGGAAATTGTGGTAGTCTATCTGTAAGTGCATGCTATGATTATCCAGGACAATGCTATGTAGATTCTAACCCAGGTTGGTACGATTCTTCTGGGCCTTACTGTACAGGTGGAACATACCAAATTGATAATAGCACTTGCGATGAAATTGAAATATTAGAATGCTCAGAAATGAGTCAATTCCAATGTACCAATGATAGTGTTTGTAATTGGATAGAAGATGTCGAAATTATTTATTGCAATACATTGCCCACTCAAGGATGGGGACCAGGTGTTTGTGAATGGTATTATCCAGATTGTTATAATTATCTTGATTATGGTGGTTCTTATGGATCATGGAGCACAGAGTGTGGAGGAGGGACTACTGAAATAGATAGTAGTTATTGTTCAGAAGCGCAATATCTGCCAGGTGACATCAATCAAGACAATACTATTAATATTCAAGATGTGATTTTAACAGTTAATTTAGTTTTAAACATGGAATATAATAGTTCAGTAGATATGAACTCAGATAATATTCTAAATATATTAGATATAATCCAGCTAGTTAGTTTGATTTTAAATAGTTAAAATTTTTAATGTGTAATATAGTAGTAATTAATTAACTTAAAATAATATGGAGCGATAATAATGAATAAAATATATTTTATAGGATTCTTATTGTTTAGTTTTATTTTTACACAGTGTGCTGATATGAATAAACTTGATTGTATGTTTTCTGAAGATTGTGAATGGGATGAAAATATAGTTACAGGTAATTGTGGTAGTTTTTCATCTTCTTCAACTTGTTCAAATATTGATGAGTGTAACTGGGTAAGTACTCAGCAAGCATGTCCAAATATAACTGGATATTCAGATTGTGTGGCAATTCCTGGTTGTTCATATTCATGGTTAACCTATACATGTGGAGGTTCAACTTCAGTTACATATTGTAGTGGAGGCTCTTATGAATTTGATGATGGCTCTTGTAGTGAGATTTTAATGCCAGAATGTACAGAAATGAATCAATCTCAATGTAGTAATGACAGTGGTTGTGAATGGATAGAAAATATTGATTATCAAAGTTGTAGTATATATAATACATCATCTCAATGTTGGCAAGTTAATGGATGCTATTGGTATTCAGGCTCCTATTATTCAGCATTTCAAGGTTGCAATGGGGAATTTGAAGTAGATAATAGTTATTGTGAAGAAACTCAAACATTGGAATGCTCTAATATGAGTCAAATAGATTGTAGCGTAGATAATAGTTGTAATTGGGTAGAAAGCTCTCAGTGGTATAATTGCAATAATTTTAATTCTTCTGATGAATGTAATAGCTATAGTGAATATGGGTGTTATACAAGTTGGAATTCTACTGATTGGGAGGATGATTGTTTAGGAGGTTCTTTTACAATAGATAATAGTTATTGTGAAGATATGCAGTTTATCCCAGGTGATACTAACCAAGATTTCAATATTAATGTTTTAGATGTTATTATGATAGTTAATTTAATTCTTGAAGAAGATCAATATAATGAACTTGCAGACTTAAATAATGATGATATAAATAATATTCAAGATATTATCATGGTGGTTCAAATTATTTTAAATGAATAAAATTTTCAATCAAATTTCATCGTTAAAAATAGATGATTTTAATAGCTATAAAGATGATATTCTTAAGCTTGATTCAAATGAAGATATTGTTTATTTAACTACAATAAGAGTTTTTGAAAGCTCAAATATAAATCATAAAAGAAGATTTTTTTTACTAAAAAAAATATTATCAATTTCGAAAAAATATAAACTTAATTTTTGTATTGCCCATAATCTTACTGTATCAATAAAAGTTTCCAAAGAATTAGGTCAAGTCAAGAGTATTATAGAAGATTCTCATAAAGCTATAAATAGTTGGTCTAAAGTATTAAGTCATAAACTTGGAATTAATGGATTAATTTTTTCTTATGTTGATCTTGCATTAATATATTTAGATAATAAATTGTTTTTATTAAGTTTGAAATATTTAGATAAGGCAAATAGCCTTTTATCTGAATGCAGTAGTCCATATAATCCATATAAAAAATTATATGTTGCCTATGCAATGCTATATGATTCAATGGGCGAGGAAAAGAAATCAAAAAAATATTATAGTCAGGTTATTAAAAAAGCAAAATTTGAAGATGATTTAATGACTATTATTCCAATTACAATTAATATGTCATATATGCTTTTGAAGAACAAAAAAAATCTAAATAACATAGATAAGAATGTGTTAGATGCACTTAAGATCAGTAATGATTTAAATGACAATATATATAGACCACATATTTATCAATTATTAGGACAAATCTATTTAAAACAAAAAAAATTCACTAATTCTAAGAAGAATTTTAAACTTTCTTTAAATTTATTTAATCAATTAAATGCTCAAAAAATGTTACCTGGAATTCTATTTAATATTAGTAAGGTGTATTTTAAACAAAATAAAAAATCTATAGGTAAAAAATATTTATTTGATTCACTAGACAAGTGTGAAAATCTAGATAATCATTTGTTATATATAGAGATTTTAGAAAAAATATGTAGTATTTATAAAGATAAGAAATTATATCATAAAAAATTAATTTCTGCATTAAAGAAGCAGTCTAATAATAATTTGAAAACCTACGCATTAATAAACAAAGAATCCATTAAGCAATTATCTATTGAATATGATTTGCAATTAAAAAAACAAATTGATTTAGCTTTAAAGGCAGGCTTGGAAAGCAAAAAAAGAGAAAAAGTATCCAAGACATTAAGAAAAGTATCAGAAAAAGAATTTTTATCTAAGTTGATTACTCTACTATCTTTAAATAATAATAATAATTTCAAATTAATTCAATTATGTAAAGAACGTTTGAATAAGACAAAAGGTTGGAATATTTTTATGAAATTATTTAATGAAATAAATCCAGATTTCACTGGATATATTATTAATAAATGTTCATATATAACTGAAACTGAACTAAGAGTATGTAATTTAATTAAAATGGGTTTTTCCACAGTTGAGATTTCAGAAATATTAGCTATTACTAATAGAGGAGTAGAGCAGCATAGATATAGAATTAAAAAGAAATTGAAATTAAAAGGTGATTTAACAATTTTTCTTAGATCTTTATAGTAATTATATTTAAACCATTCTTTACTTAAATCTATTTATTTTGTAAATTTATTTATGAATTTTTATATCACATCATTATTTATTGCTATTCCCTCATTTATGATTCTTGTATTAATAGAAGAAATCTATGCACGTTATAAAGGGGTAGTTGTTAATAATCATGCTGATATGATATCTAGTTTAAGTTCTGGTATGACTAATATCACTAAAGATGTTTTGAAAATTGGTATTGTAATTATTAGTTACTCTTGGCTTGTTGATACTATTTCTATAGTTGAGCTTGAAAAAACGTGGGTTATTGTTTTATGTGCTCTTGTAGTTCAGGATTTTACGGGCTACTGGACACATCGATTAAATCATAGAGTTAACATTTTATGGAATCGGCATATAATTCATCATAGTAGTGAGGAATTTAATTTATCTTGTGCTCTAAGACAGACAATTTCAAAAACTTTTCAATATGCAGCTATTTTTATGATACCTGCAGCCTTGTTAGGTGTGCCAGCCTCAATTTTTGTTATTTTAGGCCCTATTCATTTATTTATGCAATTTTGGTATCATACTAGACTTATAAATAAAATGGGTTTTTTAGAATATTTTCTTGTGACACCATCTCATCATCGTGTCCATCATGCAATAAACCCAGAGTATATTGATAAAAATTATGGTCAAATATTTATTATATGGGATAAGCTATTTAATACATTTCAAGAGGAATTATCAACTGTTAAGCCAGTATATGGCACTTTAAGACCTTCCAAAACATGGAACCCTATTCTTATAAATTTTAAACATCTTTTTCAGCTTATTAAGGATGCATGGAATGCAGAAAAATTTGTAGATAAAATTAAAATTTGGTTCATGCCAACAGGCTGGAGACCTCAAGATGTAGAATTAAAATATCCTTTAAATAAAATTGATGATCCATTTAAGCAAGTAAAGTATGCACCTGCTAATTCAGTTGGGAAAATTGTATGGAGTTGGATTCAGCATGGCTTTGCACTTTTAATTATGTTCCATTTGTTAGTGGGTCTTGAAGGAAGAGAGATGTATGTTAATTACCTTTACACGGCTTATTTATTAATTCATATTTTTTCATTTACTACTTTATTAGATAATCAATCTTATGTGGTATTTTTAGAATTATTTAAATTTACTTTACTTATAGCTTATTTTGTTTATTTTGGATTTTCATGGTTTGGATTAGGCTTATTACTAAGTAGCATAATTATTATATATGGATTTATTTCCTTATGTTTTACTTATTATTTTAATAAAAGAATAATCACATTATAATTATGAATATAAAAAAGATCACAATATTTTCAATTCTTTTTGGAACTTTATTATTTAGTAATCCAAATTGGGACAAGGTACAAATTGAGACAATTAGATTGTTTCAAGAATATATTCAGATAGATACAAGTAACCCACCTGGAGATGTTACAAAAGCAGTACAATGGTTTGCTGAAATATTTGATCAAGAAAATATCTCTTATGAAACTTTTGTTGTTAATGAAGACCCAAGGAGAATGCATATTTTAGCTGAGTTAAAAGGTTCAAACCCTAACTTAAAACCCTTATTATTATTAAATCATATTGATGTTGTTCCTGCTGATGCCTCACTATGGAAAGCAGATCCATTTGAAGCTGAAATAATTGATGGTGTAATATATGGAAGAGGCGCGTTAGATATGAAATGTTTAGGGATTATGCAATTGATGAGTCTTATCCTACTTAAAAGAGAAGGATATATGCCTGAAAGAACTATAAAATTTTTAGGTGTTGCTGATGAAGAAATTTTAGGTAAGTATGGAGTTCAATGGATGATAGAAAATCATTGGGATAAGCTAGATCCTGAATGGGTTTGGGATGAAGGGGGTATAGGTTCTACAGATTCATTTCCAAATTTGAGTGCTTTTGCTATTGCAGTTGCTCAAAGAAAATCATTTTGGGTTGATATTGAGGTTATAGGTAAATCTGGTCATGGTTCTAGGCCCTTTAAAGATTATTCAAATGAAATCTTAGCAAAGGCGTTAAATAATATAGTTTCATGGGAAACATCAATTGATATTAATCCTGTTATTTCAGAAATGTTTTATAGAATAGGTGATCATATGGGTGGATTTGAAGGTTTTGTTATGAAAAATATTGATAATAGTTTAATAAAATATTTTTTTGGAAATACAGTAGCATCCTCAAGTACTTCTACTAATGCGATGCTTAGAAATACTGTAGCGTTAACAATGATTGAGTCGGGGTATAAGACTAACATTATTCCAGAAAAAGCAAAAGCTTCATTAGATATACGTTTATTACCACATATTAGTCCTGATAAATTTTTAAATGATTTGAAATTAGTTATAGATGATGATAGAGTTAAGTTTATACCAAAAAGAATTCCTACTAATAATTTTGTATCTAATTGGGATACTGATTTTTTCAGCATTTTATCTGAAGAATTAAATAATGAAAAACCAAATGCACTTGTAATGCCATTTATGACAATTGGTGGAACCGATTCTCAATTTTTTCAGGAAAAAGGTGTTGATTGTTATGGGATTATACCTGTTATGGTTAGCGAAGAAGATATACAAACTATGCATGGCATTGATGAACGTCTATCAATAAAAAATTTAATCATGGGCACAAAGATCGTTTACAAAACTGTTAAAAAATCATGCAAAAAATAAATTTTTAATACTACTATAATTATATTTTATTGTAAATTATTATTACTATTATTATGAAAATAAAATTATTTATTAGCTTATTTTTATTGAATTTTATCTTTATGATGGATTATTCATTAGAAGATAAAAATCCAACCTCAAATACATATCAAGAGTTTGTTGGACCAAGTTATTTTGAAGGAATGGTTACCATTAATTATATGGGGTGGGAAACCTGAGGTGGCTGAAAACTTATGTTTGCACAGTTGTGTGAATTAAGTAATTCTAGTAGTTGGAATACTGAAAAAGCTCAGTTAATAGCGGTTGGTATTGGTACGGGTGGTACATCTGGACTTAATGCTATGGTTAATCAATCAGGTGTTAATTCTCCATGGGTTCAAGATTTCACTTATGATATTTGGAATCAATTACTTGAGGGTTATTCACTAGATAGAAAGAAAGTTGTATTACTTGATGCTAATAAGGAAAGACGCTATGTTTTTCAATATTCAGGTGCTGGATTAAGTGATGCTGAAGTAAACACTTTATTAACTGCAATTGATGAATTGGTAGCTGAAATAGATGATTCTATAATATTAGGTGATGTAAATAACGATGGTATTATTAATGTTTTAGATATTATAGCTATTGTTAATCTTGTACTTGCGAATGAGTATGATGAAATAGCTGATGTAAATGAAGATGGCGTTTTAAATGTTTTAGATATAATTTCTATAGTAAATATCATAATAAATAACTCTTAGCAAAATTAGTGTTTTAATCAAACCAAAAAGTCTTTATATATTTAACCCCCTTTTTAAAAAAGAAAAATAAATTGGTGAAATTATAGAATGTGTGGAATATTTTCATATAAAGGTAATAGATATTCAAAGCAAGATTTGCAAGAATCCATTGATTTAATTAAATACAGAGGTCCAGATAATACTCAGTATGTAAATATCACTGATGATATTATGTTTGCATTCCATAGGCTTGCCATTGTTGGTCTAAATGAATCTGGAAATCAGCCGATGTATATTGAAAATGATGACTCTCTTTCTCTTATTTGCAATGGAGAAATTTATAATTATAAAGCATTAGCAGAAAAATATAATTTCAATCTAACAACTGGTTCAGATTGTGAGATTATTTTACATATGTTTAAAAAATTTGGAATTGAAAAAACTG